>DEUB01000025.1:1256-21063 GCA_002362385.1 Lachnospiraceae bacterium UBA3273 | reverse complement strand
AGAGGAATATTGCCGTGCTTCTTTTGTGGATTTAATGTTTTTTTATTTTTTAATCCGTTTAAGGCCTTAAGAAGCTTATCCCTTGTCTCATCCGGTCTGATCACTTCATTTACATATCCCCTTGCAGCTGCCACGTAAGGATTCAGGAAACGTTTTTCATACTCCTTCTTATAAGCTTCCCTTGCAGCCCTGGGATCATAAGACTCCTTGATCTTCCGCTTAAACGCAATATTGACTGCTCCGTCAGCTCCCATTACCGCTATTTCGGCAATAGGCCACGCAAATACAAGGTCCGCGCCCATTTCCTTGGAATTCATGGCAATATAAGCGCCTCCGTATGCCTTGCGCATGATCAGGGTAATCTTGGGAACCGTTGCCTCCGAATATGCATACAAAACCTTTGCACCGTGGCGGATGATACCGTTATGCTCCTGCCTTGTCCCCGGCAAAAATGCGGGCACATCCACCAGAGTGATCAACGGAATATTAAAGCAGTCGCAAAAGCGGATAAACCTGGCCATTTTATCCGAAGCATGATAGTCTATGGAGCCTCCCATTACCGCCGGCTGGTTGCAGATAAAGCCCACGCTTTTCCCTTCCATTCTCCCGAAACCGATTACCGCATTCTGCGCAAAATCCTTTTGTACCTCAAAGAAGGAATCTTTATCTACGATACATTCCAAAACCTCATGAACATCATAGGCATGACGGGAGTTATCCGGCACGATCTTTTGGATCTTTGTACAGGCCCTGGCAGCGTTCCCGGCATTTCTGTTTAATTTCCCAAGCATTCTCTGAATGCCGTTTTTGTTCTCTTCCCCGCCCATCTTTACAACCGGGGGCTTCTCTTCCCAGTTTCCCGGAAGATAACACAAAAGCTTCCGCACGCCCATAAGGCATTCCCGTTCATTCTCGTATGTAAAATGGGATACGCCGGATTTTGTTCCGTGGACCGCCGCTCCCCCCAGCTCTTCCACCGTTACTTCCTCATTAATGACCGTCTTTACCACGTTAGGACCGGTAATAAACATTTTGGAAGTATCCTTTACCATAAAGATAAAATCACAAATGGCAGGAGCATAGCAGGCGCCTCCCGAACAGGGCCCTAAAATAACGGCGATCTGGGGGATCATGCCCGACGCGCGGGTATGTCTTAAAAACATTCCCGAATAGCCGCTTAAAGAGGAAATCCCCTCTTCAATTCTGGCTCCGCCGCTGTCATTGATGCAGACAAGCGGTGCCTTCATCTCCATTGCCATATCCTGGATCCTTGTGATCTTAAAGGAATGATACTCTCCCAACGTCCCGCCGATGACCGTAAAATCCTCGCTGGCAACAAACACCAGCCTTCCGTCGATCTTACCGTATCCCGTTACCACGCCGTCTCCGGGTACACGCCTTTTATCCAGGTCAAAATCATCAATGCGGGACTCGATGAAATTATCGACCTCCACGAATGTATCTTTATCCAGAAGGATATCTATTCTTTCCCTCGCTGTCAGCTTACCGCTTTTATGCTGCTTTTCAATCCTTGCCGCTCCGCCGCCAAGTAAAGCCTTTTCTCTCCGCATATCCAGCTCCCTGATCGCATCATCCCAATTCATCTGTCAAGCCTCCATAATTTGAGTTTCATATTATTTCCTTTTCAAATATTTTGATCCTCAAACTATTATAGCAAAAATAAATGATTTTGCAAGGGGGTTTTTATGAACAGGTTTCTTTCTTTACCATATCCAGTGCACAGCGGACTACCTGATCCATATCAAAATACCGGTATTGCCCCAGCCTGCCGCCAAATATAACGCCGGATTCCTTATCTGCCAGCTCTTTGTATTTTTGGTACAAAGCATTATTTTCCTCATTGTTGACAGGATAATAAGGTTCATCGCCCTTCTGCCACGCAGCAGGATATTCGCGGGTAATGACTGTTCCTTTTCCTTTTCCGAATTCAAAATGCTTATGCTCTATGATCCGCGTATAGGGGATCTTCCATTCCGTATAATTTACCACGGCATTTCCCTGGTAATTGTCGCAGTCCTCCAGGATTTCCTCTTCAAAACGAAGGGACCTGTATTCCAGCGCTCCATAGCAATAATCATAATAGGCGTCGATCATCCCTGTATAAAGGACCTTTCCAAAGGTATCTTTACCGGATTTTGCGGAATCATTGATAAAAGCCTTATATTCCGTATTTAATAATACCGTAGTCCCTTCTAACATTTTTCCCACGATCTGTGTATAACCGCCTTCAGGAATTCCCTGATAAGGGTCGTTAAAATAATTATTATCGTACACGAAGCGAAGGGGAAGCCGTTTAATAATAAACGATGGCAGTTCTCTGCATTCCCGCCCCCATTGCTTTCTTGTATATCCTTCTATAAGTTTCCTGTACACATCATAACCCACCAGGGAAACAGCCTGTTCCTCCAGATTCCGCGGCTCCGTGATCCCTGCCTCGGCAATCTGGGAATCAATGATCCTTTTTGCTTCTTCCGGCGTACGTATCCCCCACATTTTGGAAAAGGTATTCATATTGAAGGGGAGATTGTACAATTCATCCTCAAAAACTGCCAGAGGCGAATTAACATAATGATTAAAATGTGCAAACTGCTGCACATAATCCCATACCTCTTTATCGGATGTATGAAAAATATGGGCGCCGTATTTGTGTACCTGAATATCGTTTACAGCTTCCGTATATATGTTGCCGGCAATATGGCTTCTTTTGTCGATCACAAGAGAGCTTTTACCCTGTTTCTTCATTTCATGAGCAAAAACTGCACCAAAAATACCCGCACCAACTACCAGATAATCATAATGCATTACTTTAACCTATACTTTTTAATGGAAATAAAGTCATCCATCAAACCTAAAATCTTGTCTTTACCTTCCTGATTTAATTTTACATAATAGGACATAACCTGATTTTCCAGAAGCTGTTCGGAAACAGTTGTATCCTCCAATGCCTTAAACGTCACAGGATTTAAATTTAATTTATCGCATATTCTGATGACAGTTCCGTACGCCATACCTTCTATGCCCCGGTCAAGTGCAGTAACTAAAGTGCTGTAAGGAATTCCCATCTCTAAAGCAAACTGTCTGATGCTTTTGTACTGATTTAATATTTCCTTTTTTAAAATTTTTGATTTTGCCAATGCTGTCATACTATTTTCCTCCAATATCCTTGTGCAACGCCCCTTAAACAGATTAGGGCAAATTTATTATATAGGATTTGAAGGCAGAAGTATATAGGAATTATGGGAGAAAATAGTTTTTTTAGGTAAATTTTATAATATCTTGTACGTATAAACATTTTCAATACGTATATACGTATTATGGCTTATTATTTTACCTTTGTCAATAGTATATCTGAATATTTTCTTTGATTTTTCGCCGAAACCGGAATTTTACCTTAACATATTTCATACCGCATATTACGGCTTCTTCTCCTGCTCATTGATTTCCCGCAGCAGCTGCATATATCCTAAAATTCTTCCTTTATCCATCTGCTTTAAGGAACGGTATTGTTCTATCAGCATATGCTCGTCCGTGCCCTTTCCGATCAACACATAATCCGTTCCGCTGCATCCGTTCCGTGTATCGGAAAGCAGCTCATAGGGCGTTACCTTTAAAACCTCGCATATGAGCATGATTTTATCTGCGGCGGGATTCGTTTTTTTTCTTTTCCAGTCGCTGATAGTGCTCTGGGCAATCCCTGTCCTTAAAGAAAATTCCTTCTGGGATATTTTCTTCTCCTCCAGCAATTCAAAAATCCGTTGGCTGATTAACATTTCATATTCCCCTCTATACTTCCTTTGTCAGCATAAACATTTTCGCTTTCTTTCCAAATCCGCACTGTTCGTAATAATCCCTGCCAAACCAGTTTTCATCCAGAATTTCAACGCTAAAGCCGGCTTCTTCAAATTTCTCCTTTATATCGCGCTCTGTATAAACCCGTCTGACCCCTTCTAAGCCAAACTTCTTTATTCTTTCTATTTCTATTTTTTCATCTCCGGATATATCCGTATTTCCCTCTTCCCGGAAATCTGCGGACGTTTTTTCCAAAAGGTCTGCACGGTCATCCTTCAAAAGCGCCGGTATCATGACAATGCATACGCCGCTTTCTTTCAACAGCCCCTTGATTCTTTCCGATATTTCGGAATCGTTTTCCGCACGCTCAAGTATGTCCGCACATATCAGCACATCCGCTTTTTCTTCCCTTTGTTCAACTTCCGTTCCATTTTCATTTCCATACTTTTCTTCTATATTCTTTGGCGGAATATATTCCAGATATTCTTTAATGGAAGCATACTTTCTGACCCATTCCTGCATTTTTAAATCATTTTTACCTGCAGCTCCCATACAGCATATTTTTAATTGCTCACTGCCCTCAGGCCGGATATCTTCCAAAAAGCCCAGTAGGAACCTGATATTTTCCGGTGCGCCGCAGACAGGGCATCGGTCTTCTTCTCCTTCAAAAAGGAAATCTACCTCTCCCCCTTTATAGCCATAATGCTCGCGCAAAACCTGCTTATAAGGAGAAGCGGGCAGAAAACGCACTTCTTTTCCGCATACCGTACAAAAGCATTTTGCTTTTCCGATCTGCGAAAACAGTTCCCGTGCCTCTTTTATGGTATCATCCAGAACATTTTTTATGGTTCCGTTTGAATTCCGCCCTTCCGAAAGCTTTTCCGAAAGCTCGTCCATTCTCTGCTTTTTGGGCACAGGATGAAAGGCCAGGTCTGAATAATCCCCCAGATTCTTTATGATATCCGATAAAGCTTCTGTAACAGCAGTTCTATTCTTTGAAAGCATCGCAGGGTTTTTCTTCAGGTTATCCTGCAATTTGGAAAGACCGTTCAGTACCCTTTGAATCTGTCCCGCCGCATTTTGATAATATTCTGCCCTGTCCCCGCCTCCGGTCCGGCTGATTTCTCCTGCAGCATTCCTTATACATTCCCTGATACACCCTCCTTTTTCAAAATTATGAAAAGCGTCTCTTTCTTCTCCGCTGTATCCTTCATGTTCCCCCGGCCCTATGTCATCCGCCTTTTGAAGCCGTTCGCACAGCAATAAAGCCTGCTCATAAAAATAATCTTCACAATCATAGTTCTCCGCCTGCTGCCTGATAAGATTTACCTTTTTTTGTAAAATTTCATACCGGCAAAGTGGTTCATACATGGTATCCAGAACATACAGCTCCGTATCTATTTTACTTCTGAACCGTTTATTGACGCTTCCGGGCGTATCATAAATGGTCATCAACGGTTCTCCCACAAACAGAATTTCGTATTTCTCCGCCATTCTCAAATAAAATTCATAATCCTCAATGCTCCCCAGCGCTTCATTAAAGCCTCCCAGTTCTTCCAAACAGGACTTCCTGATCAAAGACGCCGTTGCTCCGATCATGGGATACAAAAGCATATGACGGAAGATTTCTTTGGATTTCCACTCCAAGGGAATATCCCTTGATGGAATAAATGCGGAAGCCCCCTGCTCCTGCATTTCGTGGTAAATCATTCCCGTTTCTTCATTTTTCTCCTTTTTCCAGACTTCCATCAGGCGCATAAGCTTATCGGGCAGCCATTCGTCATCTGAATCCTGATAGGCAATAAGACTGCCTTTTGCAAGCATAGCCCCTCTGTTTCGAGATGCGGCAGGACCCATATTATGATCATTTCGATAATAACGTATCCTTTTATCCGAAAGGCTTTTCACAATCTCCCCGGTATTGTCATTGGAACAATCATCAATGATCAAAAGCTCAAGATTTGTATAAGTCTGGGACAACACGCTTTGAACAGAACGTTCCAGCAATCCCGCACGATTGTAGGTAGGAATGATAACGCTAATCAATTCGTCCTGTTCACATCCCTTTTCTGCCACAATATTTTCGCTCATTTTATGATTCTCCCCTTCGTTATACTTTGCTCTTATTTCGTGCCGCTATAATATTTATCGTACATATTTCCACTATTGCTTAGGAAATTCCAAATCCAAATATTTTTCCCATAGAGATTTCCTTTTTCCGTCAACTTTTCCGCTATCGACACTCTTTTTAAAAACTGCTATAATCATTATGATATAAGTAAATCTGCAAAAACAAGATACCTGACATAGCGAATCAATATCCCGCTAACAAAAGACAAGATATCTGATTCTTACGGGAATAAACTGAAAGGAACCGACAGCTTATGGCAGAAAATCATTCTATTTCCATCTGTATCATTACCAAAAATGAGAGCCGTCTTTTAAAACAATGCTTAGAGCGGTTATCCCCCTATGCGCAGAATGGCGGACACGAAATCGTAGTGGTAGATACCGGTTCTACGGATGATACCATGAAAATGTGTAAAGCATATACGGACAGCATCTATGAGTTCCCATGGATCAATGATTTTTCAGCGGCAAGAAACTTTGCGGCGGAGCGTGCCGTAAACGACTGGATCCTCTGTATAGACAGCGATGAATTTATTACGGCATGGGACGAGCAAAACTTACAAGACCGGATTGCGAAATATCCTGAAGCCATAGGAGGTTTTTCCCTGCTATGCGCCTGTGGCTTTGGAGCGAACCGGTACGATTCAAATGCTAAGGTATACAGGTTGTATAACCGAAAGCATTTTCATTTTGAGCACCCTGTTCATGAACAGCTTGAGCCTTTTAACCGTGAACTGGGACACCCTTATTTCATGCTGGATATAAAAGCAGATCATTTTACCTATTCCGGAAATCCCGAAGAGCTTGCGGCAAAATCAGAACGCAATATCAGGCTGTTAAAAGAAGAGCTTCAAAAAAAGCCTCATGACCCCTATCTTCTATTTCAATTGGGACAGAGCTATTACATGATCGAAGACTTTGAAACGGCACTCTATTATTATGACCTGGGACTTTCAGAAGATGTGGACCCCAGACTTGACTATGTCAATACCATGGTGGTTTCCTACGGGTATACCCTTTTAAATTTAAAGCAATACAAAAAAGCCCTGGATCTGGAAGGCGTTTATAATACCTTCGGAAACAGAGCGGACTTTGTATTCTTAATGGGTATGGTCTATTTAAATAACGGCTTTTTTGAAGATGCGGTGGCGCAGTTCAATAAAGCCACCACTTTTGATACTGCTGAAGTAGTCGGCGCCAATTCCTTCCGGGCATGGCACAATCTGGGCGTTATCTATGAATGCAGCGGACATAAGGATACCGCAATTAAGTATTATAAAAAATGCGGCAGCTTCAAGCCTGCCCTGGATCGTCTGAAGGCATTGTCATAAGTTACAGCATTTGCAAAATCTGCGCCACCCTGTGGTCATAGGTATGTTCTGCCTTTACCTTCTCGTATCCGTTCCGGGCAATCTGCTCTCTCTTCTCTTCATGCTCCAGATAATATCCTATTTTCCCATACAGGTCCTCGGGGGTCGTATAAAAAACATAATCCTCATCGGGAATAAACAGACCGCCGAAATCTGCCTGAAAATCCGAGATCAAAAATCCTTTGCATCCCATAATGTCAAATGCGCGAAGCGGAATCCCTGAATAAATGCTCTTTAAGGAGATATTCAGGTTGATTTTGGAATTTTTAAAAACATAAGGCATTTCATTACAATAGTCAACGGGTCCCCTGTTATCTATATTGGGGTACTGCGGCGTAGGATCCGGTGTATACAATTTCAACTGATGTTCATTGCTGACCGCTTCAAGAATCGTCGTACGCTCTATGGCGGTAGTCTTCCTTGCCAGAAAATAGTTTCCGTACATCCAGCCCTCCGTCTGCATTTCGTCGTCTTCCAAAGGAATGGGGCATACCCTCTGCAGATCGGCAAGAATCGCAGGATTTAAAAATTTTTCGAATATTGGCATTGCATAGGACTGCAGCTGAAGGCCTATGAGCATCTCAAGAAATCCTGCCGTCTCCTGCGTAATGCCCTTTAAACGCTTCATCTGGTCCTGTCTTTCTTCTGTATATAAAGAACCCACAAAGGAAACCTCTGATTCGTACTTTTTGCGGATATTGGATCCGCTGTATAAAGAATCATAATAGCTTACCGGCGCAGCCATAGGAAGATAATGCACCGTATCAATTCCCTTTTTCCATAGTTCATCAACCGTTGCCTTATCAAATACAAAGGCAAGATTCGTTTTAAGGGCAATAGTCTTGGAATACAAATACATAAAGGGGCTGTCATAAGTCCAGGAAACATATTTACGATCTGCTTCATGGCAGGCAAGGGCCACAGCCGGAAAATAATTAAAGGAAAAAACAAATTCATATTCTCCGCATGCCAGATGTTTTTTTAACTCATTTTCAAACGCTTCATCGTGGCGCATGCTTACTTTTCCGTAAGGCAGAGGATACATCTCTACGCCCAGTCCGGCTTTCTTTAAACTCTCACAAATATATTCCTCTCCAAAGCAATCCCATTGCAGATATAATACTTTTCTCATAAAAATCCTTTCCTGAAAAAACCAAGAAAAAGAGGGCTGGAATAAATTCCAACCCTCCTGGTAGTTTTGCGTTTAAACTCTTTCTTACTGAAGTAAGGATAATACGCCCTGGTTAGCCTGATTGGACTGAGCAAGCATTGCCTGACCTGCCTGAGCAAGGATATTAGCATTGCTGTACTTAACCATCTCTGTAGCCATATCTGTATCACGGATACGGGACTCAGATGCTGTGGTGTTCTCAACGATGTTATCCAGGTTGTTGATGCTGTGCTCTAAACGGTTCTGTTTAGCACCAAGCTCGGATCTCCAAGAAGAAATTGTCTCCAAAGCGCTCTTTACAGCAGCAATGTGAGATTTAGAAGTAGCATTATCAGTAGCTGTTCCTACAGAGCTGATGCTCAAAGCCGAAGAGGACAGGTTATGAACACTGATTGTAATATCATCATCTGTACTCTCAGCGCCAACGAAGATAGCCCTTGCATTTGATGCATCGAAAAGCTTCTGACCGTTGAAGTTTGTGTCGCTACCGATTCTGTCAATTTCTGTCTTCAAGTTATCGATCTCATCATCGATGTAACCGATCTGAGTGCTGCTGTTTGTTCCGTTAGCAGCCTGAACGAGCAGTTCGTTCATTCTCTGTAACATATCCTGCACTTCTGCTAAAGCGCCTTCAGCTGTCTGTGCAAAAGAAACACCATCCTGAGCATTTCTGGAAGCCTGTGTAAGACCTCTGATCTGACGTCTCATGGATTCGGAAATAGACAATCCAGCTGCGTCATCTGCTGCACGGTTGATTCTGTAACCGGAAGATAACTTCTCAGTTGATTTGTTCTGTGCCTGACCTGTTAAACCAAGCATTCTGTTAGAGTTCATCGCTCTCATATTGTGTTGTACTACCATAATTTATTCCTCCTTGAATTTAACGTCGCTTCCATGCGACTATTTTGGGTGTAACTGCTTTGCTTCCAAGACCGTACGCTTCCTTTCTGCTCCGCAATTACTATGTTTTGAAGTAATTTGTTTTATTTGTATTATATATCGGTGGGTTTTTATAATACTTAACCCCTTTTTATAAAAAAAATTAATTTTTTTTAAATTAATGAATCCAGTCCTCTTTCTTCATTCTCAAAAGCGCCTTAAATAAATCCAGATCGTCTACCGTAGTGATCTTTATATTCTTTTCTGAACCTGCCGAAAAAAAGACATGCTCTCCCAAATGGAGCAATAAGGTATTCAATGCAACCTCTCCGTGTATCCCTCTTCTTTCCGCCTCTTCATACGCCCACCTGGCCTTTCCGAAAAGGCATGCCTGGGGCGTCTGGACTCTCATAACTTCGCTGCGTTCAATATTCCCCATGCCCTCTATCCCGTCATTGGTCCGGACGATGGTTTCCTGGCAGCGGATCGCGCTCACACCCGAACCGTACTTTCTGGCCTTTATGATCGCGTCCGTAATAATTTCCTGTGGCAAAAAAGGCCGAACGCCGTCGTGGATCAGGATAACGTCATCATCCTCGCAGATCCCCTTCAGGGCATTGATTCCGTTATTGATAGACTCCTGTCCATTCAAGCCGCCTTCCACAATCCAGTTCAGCTTTGTAATATGATACTGCCTGGCATAGGCGCGCAGTACCTCCTGCCATCCGCTTAGACAGATTACTATAATTCCGTCGATCTCGGGATGATTCTGGAAATTTTCCAATGTATAGATCAGTAAAGGTTTCTCATAAACGCCCATAAACTGTTTGGGGATATCCTGTTCCGTGCGGCTTCCATAGCCGCCTGCCGTGATAATTGCAATATTCATCTCATTCTTCCTTTTGTATCTGGTTCATTTTGTACAAAGCCTTAAACATTGCCACATCTTCCGCAGTATTGACTTTCATATTCAAACCCGAGCCTTCCGAGAAATAAATTTCCTCCCCCAGGCTGGTCAACATCCCCGTATTATCCCAAAATCCGATTTTGGATTCTGAGATGGCGCGGTTATGCATCTGCCACAGATATTCAAAATCGAATGCCTGGGGCGTCTGGATCTTCATGATTTCATTACGTTCAATGCTTTTAAATCCCGATCTTCCGTTCTGGGTATGGATGATCGCATCCATAATACGGGTTGCCGCCACTCCCATTTTGCATTTTCGGCACATCCTCATGCTTTTTGTGATCAGTTCCTCCGATACCATGGGTCTGATCGCATCATGTATGACCACAATATCCCCCTGCCCCATGCCGCATTGTTCCTTCATATATTTCAGCCCATAATAGGTGGACTGCTGTGCATTTCCCCCGCCGGGCAGAACAGCCTTGAGCTTTGTGACATGAAATTGCTTGGCATATGCTTTTACCATCTCCTGCCAGCCGTCCAGGCAGATTACGACAATTTCGTCAATTTCGGGATGTTCCTGAAATCTTTCCATTGTATAAACAATGATAGGACGGTTATTCACATTTACGAACTGCTTGGGTACATTCATCTCAAATCTGGCATCTGTTCCGGCAGATAAAATAAGTGCACTGTTCATATCTTTCCCCCCTGTAATAGTAAATTTTTCTCGTAATAATAAATTGCTTTCGTAATTTACCGGCAAACTTTCTTACTTTATCATCCTGTCACGGATGCTGTCAACGGTACACTTTAATCCTTCCCGCATATGCACTGCGGCTTTCCACCCCAGCCGATTCAGCTTCCCGGCATCCAGCATTGCCTTTGTGGCTGTAGAATATCCTGCTTTTTCCTTTTCATCAGGTATTTCGAATACAACCTGCGTACCGGCGATTTCCGCCAAATATCCTGCCAGCTCCTTTAGGGTAACATCTGATTCCCTGTCGGCGATATTATATGCCCCGCCGTTTTCTCCCAGCAGCATGGTATACAATATTCCTGCAGCAGCGTCCGTCACAAATGTATAAGAATATTTTTGGGTTCCTTCACTTTTTAATATAATATTTTCCATTCCCGCCGCTTTCTTTATAAACTGGGAAATCGCCTTGCTGTCCGACAGCAGCATAGTCGGACCGTATACCCTGCTGAGCCTGGGAATCACAAAGTCCAAATCATAAGTGCGCGCATAAGCATTGCACAAGGCTTCTCCAAGGCGCTTGCTTTCCGGATACCCCGCTCTTAAGGTATTGCAGTCCAGATATCCCAGATAGCTTTCATCAAAATACTCCACATCCCCACAGTTTTCCCCGTAAATTTCCACGGAAGATACAAAACAAAATTTTTCCGTTCCATGGGCTACGCCATAATCCAGAAGATTCTTGGTCCCTATTACATTGGAGGTAATGGTGCCAATAGAATCGTCGGCATACTGGACCGGATGAGTATTGCTGGCAGCATGAATAATATAATCCACATTCCCCAACTCGGGGATGGCAAGATTCACATCACAGGCCACATGGTTGAACCATTTCTCCTCAAAACATTCTCCCAGCCGTTTCTTTGCCCTCTCTCGATCTCTGCTGAGAGCTGTCAGCTTTATTTTCCCTTCCGGCGCCATCTGCCTGTTTCGTTCCTCAAGGATATCAACAAGGCATTTCCCCAGCATACCCGTGGCTCCGGAAAGAAGGATTCTTTTCCCTTCCATTTTGTCCCACAAAAGCTCATCCTGTGCGATCTTTTGAATCTGCTGCTCATACAATTCCATATATCTACCTCAAAAACCTGCGATCTGCATATACAATTTTATACTTATCCTTATGAAGTTCAAAAAATAGCGTAACTAATCTTTCCGATACAGCCCCTACATATCGATTTAAATATACATCTTCCTTAACGCCGCCATTAACCCTTACCGCATCCAGAATAGGAAACATCCAACTACATAACTCCTCCAACACTTTCCATCTTACGATAAACATGTTACCAGGAAGAAACAGATTCCCTGAAAAAACCTGTATTGCAGCATTATAAGTCCATTTCTCTTTTTCCCGAAGATATTGCAATAAGAAGTCCCAATCCTCCGGCGCATGACGTTCTTTATAATTATCCCCTACACTTGGATATACATAAGTAGGAACCGGTACAATAGCATCTATATTCTTCTGCCACATAATTTCTATCCAATTTCCCGGCAAAATAAAATGTCGGCGGTAATGGGAAAGTCCTGCTATATCATGATAACAGTTTTTCCATACCCAATAAAGCCCTGTCACTTCACTATACTGTCTGTTTCTTTCAGATATGTTTTCCCCCTTGTCATCTGTCAGAATATCATCCCCAAGCCGCCGGTCCGTCAATGCCGCTCCAACCTGAAGCGGTTTTTCATATTTCGGAATGATATAAGGCGTTTCCAGTTCTTTATCATAAATGGATTTTGCCATATAGATGCAGGCATCCGGCATATTTCCTATGACTGCCTGTGATGTTCCCCCTGCAATGTTTTCCAGCTTCACGAATTCCCTGTTCTCTTTTGCAAAGAATTTACGGACATAGGCATTTCTCAGGCAGTTATCCACATCTACCGATACAGGGATCACGTTGTCAAATCCCAGATCGGTCAACAGAACTCCTATCCTTTGATGAAAAATCCCCTTCGTGGCAATTATGACAGGAACTTTTGTCTGCAGCTTTACAGGTTGTTCTTTGGATATCCTTCCAATATGTATTACCGGCACGCCCGCAATTCGAGAATCATTCTTCTCTTCATCATCTACCAGATAACCTGTAATTTCCAATTTCGGGAACAACATATTTACATAGCCCTTAAAAGTCTTGGCTCTGGAAGCAGCCCCGAATATATATATTTTACTATGTGCGTTTAAAACATCCAATATGTTATCCATATTTCTTTGTTTCCTTCTTTCATTTTTCTACCCCATTCCAGTAGCATTCCCTTCGAATGATGCCTCTGCAGATGATCCTTATTAAATGGAGTTAATAAAGACCTTACTTCCTCCCCTCCCGATCCGTACTGCAATTTCTTCCAATTCTTCCGTTGAAATCTGCGCCCACCTAAGACACTCCTTTCCCAGGCTTTCATATTTGGCCTTTCCCAGAGAGTGCGTGGCAAATACTTCCACGGACAAATGCGGATGTGTTTTCAGCCAATCCAGGATGAGGGAAAAATTTTCTTCTTTCAAAGTATATTCCCTGTTACAGGGAATACGGATAATCGGCTGCTTACCCCTATCCAGTAAAGTATCCAGATTATGCAGATAAGTAGCGACTTCTCCGCCAAGGACATTTTTACACATATCCCCATGTAAAATTTTCATGTCTACAAAAAACAAGTCAACATAAGGTAAAACCGACATCAGGCTTTCCGTTGGCACATGAAGGGCAGTCTCAACGCAGATATTTATGTCCTTTTCTCTTAAACGAGACAAAAGAGGCTGCAAAAAAGGCAGCTGTAAAAGCGGTTCCCCACCGGAAAATGTGACTCCGCCGCCTTGCCCGAAAAATTTTATATCTTTTATGATTTCCCGGTATAATTCCTCCTCTGTATAAAACTTTCCGTACATGCCAGTATTTCCGTTTACAGTATAACTTTCCCTGCCAGCGGAAATATTCTCCGGATTAGAACACCATGGGCAATGAAGGCTGCAACCCTTAAAAAATACCGTTGTCCGGATCCCCGGGCCGTCATGCATACACATTCTTTGTATATTGGTAATTAAAGTTTTCTTCTCTCCATCCATTAAGATGCCTTTCCTTCATTTTCCAATGCACGGCAAATCAATATATCCTGATATTCTTCAGGCAGTTCACGAAAATAAGCACTGAATCCCCACACCCGAACTATCAGATTCGGATATTTTTCCGGATCTTTCTTTGCCTTTATTAAAGTTTCACTCCCTATTACATTCATCTGTAATTGAAAGAAACCGACTCCAATGCCTGCCATAAGCAAATCTGTCATTTTATCAAAATTCTGTTCTATAAAATGGGGGGAAATCATAAAATCCACAACATTTCCATTAAATCTGTTTTCCCCATAATCCAATGCAGCCGCAAAATTTATCAGCTCCGTATATCCGTTTCTGCAATCGGATGAAATATGCACCCCAAAAGGCTCTCCCGCACGTCTTCCGTCAAAAGTGGCCGGGAAATCCCTTGCCGCTTCAATATAGGAAGGGGCGCTTACCCCCAGCTTTAATCCGCCGCCGAGATAATTGCGGTATTCCCTTATCTCATCGGTAGAAACCCGTAAGATCTCATTGGTCAGGGAAATTACCTCTTCTTCATCCATACCGTATTTCAGCTTCGAATCCTTTAACCGATTTAAAAGCTTGTCATATCCTTTAAAATCATTTTGAAGGATATCTGCAACTTCCTTTAAAGAAAGACTGTGTTTTTCAAACACCCTTTCCTTTAGATTCAGAAGAGCATTGACCGTATTGGATAAGCCCACTGTCGTTATCCCAAAATTATGATATTTTCCGCCTCCCGTGGAAACGTCGGATTTTCTGGTATAACAATCCCCGGTAAACACGGAAAGCAACGGATTATATTGCAGCCGGTAATCCGAGATTTTCTTTTTCAGCTCCGAAAGCTCGGTTTTCAGCTCCTGGTAAAAACACTCCATCCACTGCTTAAATTCTGTTATTTCCAAAACATCCTCATGGTTCCATACCCGTTTCAACACTTTGGGATAGGATAAATAAGCAATATTATTGGGGCTGATGCTTTTTCCCGGAATCAGAGGCTCCCAGCAGGCGGAAGTCCCATAGTAATAAGCATCCTCTTTATCAACTCCGTATGCGATCAGTTTTGGTACGATCACATCATCGTTTGAAAGAATCGGCGAACCTACCCCCGTCTGCATACATTTAAGGGAAAGTTTCATTAATCCTTCCGGCATATCCTTGCTGACCCGCAACAAAAGCTTGGGATCCGGTAATTGTACCTTCATTAACGCTTCTATAAACAATCCTGTCAATTCATTGCAATAATAGCCGCCATCCCTATTCTTTGTCCCGAGAATGATGATCTGGCCGGTATCCCCCATAAGTACATTGCTCTTTAACCAATAATACTGATGCAGAGCCTTCATAAAATCGCACAACAGTTCCAGCGCCTCTTCTCTTGTGATTTTCCGGTCCTGCATATCCTTATGGTAATTATCCCATAAAATACGATCCAAATGTCCCAAACCGACGAGCCGATGCCCCATCTGCCAGAACAGCTGATCTATAAATAAGATTCTTTGCAGCGCTTCCTCAAAGCCCCGGGCCGGCTTGTCCTTCATATTCAGAAAGAGTCCCTCATATACGGCATCCCCTGCGGCTTTTCTCGACGCCGCAATGCGTTCGCACAAATGCATCATGGAATCTATGGTTTTGTTATAGTCCACACAGAAATCATTTGTTACATCCTTCTCCGGATATTTCAATTCCTGTAACCCCTTATTGACAATCAGCCCAAAATCCGGCGTCAGATTCTCAAACCGATATCCCCTCGTTGTATCAAACAAATACCGGTAATCGACAAAATGGAGAAAACGTCCTTCCTTTTGCGGGATTTCAACGAAACTGCATATAGCATCAAAAACTGCATTATAAGAACCTATCCGCTGAAGCTTATAAAATTCCGGCTGGTTCTCCTTTAACCAGCTGTCTGCTTCCTGCTGCAGTTTTGTACTCCGTTTATATTCATTGCGTTCTAATTCTGTCTTACAATCACAAAACATATAATCACTCCAAATCCTGCAATATACCATCAGAAACGATAGGGAGCTTTATTCCCGCCAGCTCCAGACTTTCTCTCACAACAGCTTCAGGTAAATCCCCTGTTAATAAGATTGCATCAGCTTCTTCATAAAATGCCGGCTCTTCTTCGAAACCTACAATCGGCACTCCTAAATCCTTTTCCAAAATTTTCAGTGCCTGATAATTCCTTTCTATTATATAAGGGATCCGTATATTTTTCTCTGCAAGCTGCTGATAGATATTCCTGCCCTTTTGCCTGTAACCGCAAAGTGCTACAGACCGGTATGGTAAGTTATTGATTCTCTCCATGAATTTTCTCCACCCCTAAATCTGATTGAATAATATATAACAGACATCCCGTCCCCCGTTTTCAAATTTCTTCTGACTCTATTGATGAATACAACTTTGGATCCGGTCTTTATTCATATAACGGTTTCCGCTCCTTAATATCCATTGTATAATCCCACAAATAAATATCATTTGGAGAGTCTTCGCTCTGAGCCGTAAAGTCCTCGCTATAACCGTTTAAATGTCTTTCAAATATTTGAATCATCGACAATCCCAGTTGATCCGGATTTTCATCTGCCTCTGTATAATAAATGAATTTTAATACATATTGCCTTCCTTCCGATTCAAAATCAAAAGTTGGCTTGATCCATTTTGTAACCGTTCCTCTGTTTGCATGTTTTCCCATTCCCCCAAAGACAGGATCATACTCACATTCCCATGTGGGAAATGTCTCAATAAAGAGATCTATTTTTTCGTCGATGTCATCTATATTTTCCAATGCTTCTTTGGAAAACATTTCCTTTATAGCCTCCGAATCCTTTTGATCCACCGCCTGTAGCAATCGTACAAGAATCCGCAGGCATTCCCGGTCGTCAGGATCCCTGTATTCAATATCATGATTCAGGTAATCCGATTCTAGAAGCGGATCTTTCTTTTTTTCCATGGAAAAGGAACAGCCACTCAGTCCCAAGATGAAAACAAGACCAATTAAAAACACCGATAATAAACATATAAGATGTTTGCTGATTGTAATATCTTTTCTCATACTATCCCCCATGATCACACGATTGCTTTTCTAAAGTATAACATATCCGGAGCTGCCATACCATCAGTATTCGGCGTTTTCGTGCCAGTTCCACGCGTGTCTTACAATCTCTTCTATATCCTCATATACCGGTTTCCATAAAAGCACCCTTTTTGCCTTCCGGCTGCTTCCAACCAGCTTCGCCGGATCTCCCGGCCTTCTGTCAGTCAGGGTCGCCTTGAATTCTTTTCCCGTAACTTTTCTGACAGCTTCCACTACCTCGAGCACGGACGTTCCTTTTTCATTGCCCAGATTAAAGAAGTCGCTTTCTCCCCCTTTTTCCAGATGATGCAGCGCCAGAAGATGAGCCGTTGCCAGGTCATATACATGGATATAGTCCCTGACGCAGCTTCCGTCTGGCGTATCATAATCCGTTCCGAAAACCTTAATGTCAGGCCTCTTCCCTGCCGCCGCATCCAGTACCAGGGGGATCAGATGGGTCTCCGGCTGATGGCTCTCCCCCAGCTCCCCTTCCGGATCCGCTCCGGCAGCATTAAAATAGCGGAGTACCGCAAACTGTATTCCATAAGCGTTGTGATAATCCATCAGTATTTTTTCTACCATCAGCTTCGACATTCCGTAGGGATTAATGGGATTTTGGGGCAGTTCTTCCGTAATGGGGATAACTTCCGGCTCCCCATAGGTCGCACAGGTGGAAGAAAAAATGATCTTCTTACAATCATATTTTTTCATAATTTTTAAAAGATTTAAGGTATTGGCAACGTTGTTATAATAATACTTTTCCGGCTCCGTAACGCTTTCTCCCACATAAGCAAAAGCCGCAAAATGAAATACCGCTTCAATGGAATATTTTTGAAATACCCGTTCGATATCCTCTGTATTTTTCAAATCGCCCTGTTCAAAGGCTCCCCACTTTACCGCTTCCCTGTGGCCGTATACCAGATTGTCCAAAACAACAGTCTCATGGCCTTCCTTATGAAGCTGCTTATTGATATGAGAGCCTATATATCCGGCTCCTCCGCATACTAAAACTGCCATATTCTCACTTCTCCTGTTTTTATTTTTTACCCTGTGTAGCATTTTGCAGCCGCCCGTTCCACTGTCCGCGTCCCTTTTTGAGGGCGTAAACAGCAGCTTACCCCAGGTTTTTTCCCGCAAGCTCCAATGCCGCCGCGATGACTTTATCCATATCATAATATTTGTATTCCGCAAGCCTTCCGCCAAAAAAGACCTTCTCCTCCTGCAATGCCATTTCTTTGTAAACCTCATACAACTGCTGGTTTTTCTCATCATTTACAGGATAATACGGCTCCTGGCCCGGGCTCCATTCTATGGAATATTCTTTGCTGATGACCGTCTTTTCCTGGGTGCCGAATTCAAAATGCTTATGTTCCGTGATCCTCGTCCATGGCGTTTCCCTGTCCGTATAGTTCATACCGGCACAGCCCTGGAAATTTTCCATATCGAGCACCTCCGTTTCAAATCGGAGACTGCGATATGCAAGATGCCCTTTAGAATAACCGAAATAGGCGTCGATAGGCCCCGTATAAATGACCCTTTCAGCCATGGCGTCCCATTTTCCCTTATCGGACAGATAGTCCGTATCCGTCAAGACCTCGGTTCCTTCTAACAGCTTATCTATCAGGACATTGTACCCGCCTATGGGGATACCCTGATAAGGGTGGTTAAAATAATTATTGTCATAAATAAATCTGACAGGCAGCCTCTTAATAATAAATGCCGGAAGGTCTTTACATTCCCTTCCCCATTGCTTTTGTGTATATCCTTTTATCAGCTTTTCATAGATATCCCTGCCCACTAAGCTGATTGCCTGCTCTTCCAGATTCTTAGGCTCCGTTATCCCTTCCTGTTTGATCTGTTCCGCAATTTTGGCTTTGGCTTCTTCCGGCGTTACCACGCCCCACATTTTATTGAAGGTATTCATATTAAAGGGCAGATTATACAATTCGCCCTTATAGTTCGCCACAGGACTATATATAAAATGATTGAACTTAACAAACCTGCCCACATACTCCCATACTTTCTGTATATCGGTATGGAAAATATGTGGCCCGTATTTATGTACATGGATTCCCTCTATATCTTCACAATAAATGTTACCGCCCGTGTGATTTCGC
Organism: Lachnospiraceae bacterium UBA3273; assembly: GCA_002362385.1. Classification (GTDB taxonomy): domain Bacteria; phylum Bacillota; class Clostridia; order Lachnospirales; family Lachnospiraceae; genus UBA2882. The sequence goes on along the minus strand of DEUB01000025.1, from coordinate 1,776 downwards.
TTTTCAATAACAAGGCACGACTTTCCCCGCTCTTTTGCCTCTCTTGCAAAAACAGAACCGAAAAGCCCCGCTCCCACGATCAGATAATCGTATTTACTCATATTGCTTGCTCCTCTCCAGTTTCATTTCTTCACGCCAAACTACATTCTCCCTGCTGCATTAAATTCAATAACTGTTATAACAAAAATACCCTGTATTTCCTTTCATACAGGGTATTTTCAATTTCACTTTTCTATTTCCCGTGAATCCATTCACCCTCAATGCGCAATTCCTTTTGCTATCATTAAACAAATATTATCATCTGGTTAATATTTCGGCTTATTCCGCAAAAATATTAACCACAGCATTGCCAGATGCAACTGTTTCCATCCCATTGTGGCAGAATATATCAGTTTCCGTAATCCTCAACGTATTTTTCTGCTTCACTTTGGGATAGCGTAAACTTCTGTACTAATTTCCCTGCAATTTCTTCTTTAGAATGCCCTAATTCTTTACAGGTTTCTACCAGAGCCTTAATTCC
>DEUB01000025.1:0-919 GCA_002362385.1 Lachnospiraceae bacterium UBA3273 | reverse complement strand
GACTGATTCCTTCCTGCACTCCTTCTTCCCTGATATCCCAAATCGCAGTACCTACGTCCATATCCTTTTCCTCCCTACTTTTTTTATCAACCCTTAACAACAGTTCCTCTGCATTTGTAAATCTTCCTATCATCCGAATGCTTTCCTCGTCCAGATGCCGGCATTCCTCATGCATTTTCACATATTTACCAAACTCTTTCTTGTCATTCCTGCAGCGATACAGTTCAAATACCGTTCGTAACTCCGTTTGAAATTTTGAATAATCTGCAGCCGAATTCAAATCCAAAATATGTAAGGGATATTCCGGTACCAGTTTTTTTAATTCCCTTTTTATCCTGATATCCTTATTCCCAAAATCCAGAAAATCGTGCAGACTCTTTGGCCCGTCCCATGGTTCTCTCCCCCAGTATACGATCAGCGTATTAACCGGATAAATACGGTCTTCTTTGCGAACCTTATATAAATACTCTCCGGCAGTAAGGAAAAATATTCCATCTTTATCCCTGCCCTTTTTATACTCCGCTGCATTCGCCCGCTTCAGTTCCTTTACCTGTCTGTCATACTCCAGCGCTTCTTTTAACATGACCCGTACCGGCATACTGTAATCAATGGTTTCCTGATTCTCCAGTATCCACAATGCAAATAAATCCCCTGTGGTCTTCTGCCGCATGATAATATCGCTTGTGCGCTCTATCTCGCCTTCTTTGCCGATCTTTGTTGCAACAGTTTCCACCGGCTCAAGTTCTTCCGCCTTTAGCAGTTGTCCGCCCTGAAAGATGCTCCCGTTATATAGATCTGCATACCTTCTCCTGTCAGACAGATAGGATTTTAAATCCAAATCCCTTTTTCCCATAGATACCTCCTTTTGCAGAAGGCATCTACACTATGGATATCGAAACCTCCTGCCTTATTCAATTGT
>DEUB01000027.1 GCA_002362385.1 Lachnospiraceae bacterium UBA3273 | reverse complement strand
TAGTCTTATTTTACCGTAAGCATCCCCGGATATACATTCAGATATTTCGACGCACACTTCCCTATCCGGATCTAACTGTTCCAGTATACTGATCATGGTCTTATTCTTCATGTGGCAGTTCCTCCTCTTTTATCTGTCCTGCGGCGGCATCTTTCTTAGGTCTGCCCCGGCGTCTGGCTGATGTGATCCTTTCCCGTTCTTTCATACGGTAGCTGTCTCCTTCAATGGATATAAAACTGCAGTGATGTACAAACCGATCCAGGATGGCAGTTGCCAGAACGGGATCAAAAAGAATACTTCCCCACTCATCAAACTGTTTGTTTGATGTGATTATGGTAGAGGATGTTTCATACCGTCTGGAGATCACTTCATAAAGGTCATCCACATTTGTCTGCCCCAGTTTCTTTAGTCCGAACTCATCTATTACCAACAGGTCAGGAGAAACATATTTTTTGAGTTTCTGGCGGAAGGAATTGTCTGCCCTTGACATATACAGATCTTCCATCATTTCTGACAGTGTGCAGAAAAGCACCGTATATCCCTGTTCTATGGCTTTGATTCCAAGTGCTATGGACAGATGGGTCTTCCCGGTCCCCGGCAGTCCGATAAATGCGATGTTTTCTTTTTTGCGGATAAATTCACAGGTCCCCAGTCCATATATTACCTGACGGTTCAGTCCGGGCTGCCATGAAAAGTTAAATTCCTCGATGGTCTTATGCTGGGGGATCCTGCTTTTTCGCATCAGATCATTGCGCCTGTTCCTGGAGCGGTTGAGATTCTCATCGTTGACCAGCAGTTCCAGGAACTCTATGAATGACAGCTGTTCTTTTGCAGCCTGTTCAGCACGCATATCTGCCGTCTGCAGCATTCCGGAAAGATGCAGTTTCTTTATCTTTTCCTGAAGGGTATCATTCATGGCCTATCACCCCCAGTCCCGTCATCCGCCGGTAATCTGAAAGGCTACGTATTTTACTGCCGCTTTCTGCCGTCTGTACGGATTCCTGTTCCAGCGGCAGGGCATAAAGACCGCTCTCACAGATCTTTTTTACAGCCCTGTAGGTAATGTTCCCATAATGGCATGCCCTTGCACATGCTCTGTCTACGGTATCGTCCCCATATTTTTTACATAGTGCCAGTATGCCGGAAATGCTGCGGTAATGATGGCACTGGTACATCCCCGTATCCTTGAACGCTTCCAGAAAAGCAGCGGCACCGCTTCCAACCTCCGCCATTTTTATCCGGTAGCTTGACAAAAGTTCTTCCTGTGATACATTCTTGGTAAACGGATAGTGGTTTTTGTCCGTCACATGTTCGCCCTTTGCATTCTCGCACAGACTGTGGAGGGCGATCTCTTTTCCCGCATAATAGATCTTGAGCAGATGGTTTACTTCTATGACATCCACTTCCATCCCTATGTAGGCATACGGTACGGAGTAAAAGTTGCCTTCGTGCACGATATGGCAGTCGGTACGCCAGACTGTCTAACAATTATGATATATGCTATAATAAAAGTACGATATCTGGTATTGGAGGTGCTTCTTTATGGCGTATATTGTTGGTATGGATAGAAATCAGGCAAGAATGATAACCACATCTTTAGATGACTTAATTGATAAAGATAATTCTGTTCGTGTTATTGATGCATATGTTGAATCTCTTGATTTGCAAGAACTGGGATTTTCAGAGTATAGCGGTTTAAATAGAGGGCAGCCTCCTTATCGTCGTTCTGATTTGCTAAAACTCCATATATATGGATATCTTAATAAGATTAGGTCAAGCAGAGCTCTGGAAATTGAGATTAAGAGAAATATAGAACTTATGTGGCTTGTTAATTGCATTGCACCAGATCACGGAACTATCGCAGGATTTGTTCAAAAGAACAAAGCTGCTTTTCATAATACATTAAGAAATTTGACTCTTATTTTAAAGGGTTGGGGATTAATTGATGGAAAACTGATTGCTATAGACGGAACAAAGATAAGAGCACAAAACAGCAGGCATAACTGTATTACTCAAAGTGGTTTGAGTAAAAAGATAGAGTATGCTGAAGCTCAGATAAATGCATATCTTATGGCAATTGAAAAAGATGATACATCAAATGATGACTTAAAGGAAAAGCTTCAGACATATCAAAACTTAAAAGAACAATACCTTAATCAGAAACAAGGATTAAAATATGAAGGTTTAGAACAGAAAAGTTTAACTGATACTGATTCACGGCGGATGAAAAATAATGGTTCGTTAGATATCTGTTACAATGTACAGTCTGTTGTAGATTCTCAAAATCATTTCGTTATTGATATTTCAACTACAAATGATATAAATGACCAAAATCAGCTTTATGTAATGGCAAAAGATGCAACAGAACTGTTGGATGTGGAAAATTCTACAGTAATAGCTGATACCGGTTATTACAATGGAACGGAAATAAAAAATTGTATTGATGATGGAATGAATGTATTTATCAAAAAAGCAAAAGCAAACAATAGCACCAAGGATAATGAATTTCGAAAAGAAAAATTTTTATATGACAAAGAACGTGATGTCTATGTCTGCCCTGCTGGTAACGAACTATCTTTTTTTCAAAACACTTCTAAGAACGGAATGAAGTATAGAAAATACAAATGTTCAAACTGTAATTCTTGTAAGTACAAAAAAGCATGTACATCTTCCGGGACTGGTCGCACTATACAGCGATGGGAGCATGAAGGTATTTTGGAATCAGTTTACCAAGATACTTGGAATAATAATGATATATACAAGCAACGTAGATGTATTGTAGAGCATCCTTTTGGTACAGTAAAACGAACTTTGGGATATAGTTTCTTTTTACGTCGCCAGATGGACAATGTTGATGCCGAAGCAGCTTCTATGTTTATTGCTTATAACTTTAAGCGATTATTAAGTATGTTTTCAACACAGGAATTAATAAAGAAGTTCAGATAAAGAAGCTAAAAAGCTAACGTGTTTTTTAGTTTTTGAGCAAAAGTTACAAAAATAATATAAAGATAACCAAAAATACCGTGTTGTCAGACCTGAGAACCAGAATCGTTAGACAGTCTGACGCACGGTGGCATTTCCGGACTTTGAGAAAATGAAATCCTGCGCCGGCAGAGGGCCGAGCCTGTCTTTCTCCGTTTCAAGAAATACCTTTTGCGGCTGTTTTCCCGTAGTCCCGTGTTTCCTGCAGTTGGCTGTTCCGCAAAGCCATCCGGCAAGAAAACGTTTGGCCTCCTGCAGGTCTGCAAAATCCCGTCCTTTGAAACAGTTGTCTTTCACATACTTTACATTGGATTCCACTTTTCCCTTGTCAGTGGGCGTATATACCCTGCAGGGATTGGGAAGGAAGCCGTAATGTTTTGCAAATGCGGCGTAGGTGCGCTGTACAGTGGGTTCATAGAAATCCGTTTCCACAATGGCAGCTTTCAGGTTATCGATCTTTACGGTCTGCGGTACACCGCCAAAGTAACGGAACGCTTCCGTGTGGCAGCGGATAAACGTCTGCACGCTCTGATCCAAGGTAATGGCAGCATACATATATCGGGAATAACTTAAGGACATGATAAAGACCCATGCTTTACGGGGACTTCCATTTACCTTTAACGTCCCGATATATCCGAAATCCACCTGGGCTTCTTCGCCGGGCAGGGAATGCAGCACCATGTAAGCATGGGGCGTATTCCTGCGCAGCTTTGCAACATAGTCCCGCAGGGTGGTATACCCGCATTCCACGCCAAACTCATTGCGCAGATCCTGATGGATACGGGTAATGGACAATTCTTTGCCCAGCTGGACCTCGATGTATTCCCGGTAAGCATCCAGCATGGAGGGCCATACGGATTCCTGTCCGTTTTCCTTTCCCTGCACATCATCTTTTAGTACTTTCCGTACTGTTTTCCGGTCAATGCCAAGCATCCGGCCGATCTGTGTTTTGTTGTACCCCTTCTGGTACAATGTTTTGATAGTAGTCTTCATGTCTACCTCCAGCATAATAATTTTCCCTCCTTATGGGGAGTTATATTTGTTACGCTTTCAGTATAACGAATGGTTTAAATCCGGCATAACAAAGTGGGGAATTTTCTCCGCCAAAAGTGGGTATTTTTATTATGCCATTCACAAAAATCCTCCCGTGACTCCAAAAA
>DEUB01000069.1 GCA_002362385.1 Lachnospiraceae bacterium UBA3273 | reverse complement strand
GAAGCCTGCGAATATACAAACAGCTTTTTAAGCTTTTTCCCCAAGATCGGGATCATTCTTAATATAGAAGAAGACCATATGGATTTTTTTAAAGACCTTCAGGACATACGGGAATCTTTCCGAAAATTTGCTTCCCTGCTTCCCGAGGACGGTACCTTGATCATCAACGGGGATATTGAAAACCTTGAAGAGCTTACCGGTTCCTTAAAATGCCGCGTCATTACCTACGGCAGCGACGCCTCTTGTGATTATTATCCGGAAGAGATTACCTTTGACGAATTTGCCAGACCTTCCTACTGCCTGTGCCGTAAAGGTACCCGCAGGAATTTCACGCTGGGCGTTTCAGGCAGGCACAACGTGTACAATTCCATGGCGGCCATCGCCCTTGCGGATATATTGAACATTCCCGACGATCGTGTCCGGGAATCCCTTGCCTCTTTTCACGGTACCGACAGAAGATTTCAATTAAAAGGGGAATGCGACGGGGTTACGATCATTGACGATTACGCCCATCATCCCACGGAAATTTCCGCGACCCTCTCGGCGGCGGCAAACTTCCCCCACAAAAAGCTCTGGTGCGTATTCCAGCCTCATACCTACACAAGGACAAAGGCCTTCCTTTCCCAGTTCGCCGCTTCCTTATCGGCAGCCGACCATGTGGTATTGGCGGATATCTATGCGGCAAGGGAAAAAAATCTTCTGGGAATAAGCTCCAAAGATCTGCAAAAGGAGCTTTTAAAGCTGGGCGTGAAATGTGACTATTTTCCTTCTTTCGAAGAAATTGAAAATTTTTTAAAGAAAAATTATTCCCCCGGGGATTTGTTGATAACTATGGGGGCCGGAGACGTTGTAAATATTGGGGAAGACCTCCTGAAAAAATAGTTATACACATTATCCACAATGAATTGTTGAAAATTACCCACTTTTCGTTGTGGATATTTTAGTTTACATAATGTTATCTCCTACGGTCCGATAACACAAGGCCAACTCTGATCCATCGACAATTATTTTAAGTTATGTGGACTGGCCATCCACAGTATCCACATTTTTATAAAAGTGCTTCAAACCCAGTGTTTATGCGCTTTCCGTCCAAATTGCCTATTTCATTTTTCTTTTATTTATGCTATACTTCATATGCTTTAAAGAATGAATTAAATCAGGTGATGAAATGACAAATTTGACCGTTTACAAGGATCAGGATCTGAGCGCTACCATTATATCCAATCAATTTATTGATGAATACATGGTGGCTGCTAACGATGCGCAAATAAAGATATATCTGTATTTAATCCGTATGACAAGCGCCGGCCTGTCTTTCGGCGTTTCCGATATTGCAGACAGATTCAATTATACGGAAAAAGATGTTTTGCGCGCACTCCGTTATTGGGAAAAGCAGAAGCTTCTTTCTTTGGATTACGACGGCGAGCGTTCCTTAAAAGCGGTCCATATCCTGCCCTTTCCATCTTTGACCCCCAAGGCGGAAATTTTGTCTTTGACCAAAAGACCTTCTGCTGCGCCGGAACCGGCCGCTGTTAATACAAAGCCGCTTTCCAGGGTTTCCGCATCACAGGATCCGCCAATTGTACGGGAAGCCTTTTCTGCGGACGACCTGAGCGCATTCCAGAACGACAATGAAACTGCCCAGATTATTTTTATTGCGGAACAATATACCGGCAAAATACTTTCCAGAAACGATCTCGAAATCCTTCTTTTTATTTATACCACTTTGGGATTTTCCACAGACCTGATCGACTATCTCATCCAATATTGCGTGGAGAGAGGGAAGAAGCAGTTTTCTTATATGGAAAAGGTGGCCATTGACTGGGCCCAGGCCCACATTACTACCGTAAGGCAGGCAAAGCTGCGCACTACCAAATACGAAAAACAGGTATACAGCATCATGCGAGCTTTGGGCAAAAGCGCCGCTCCCACCGATCCTGAGGTTGCTTTTATCAAGAAATGGACCGGCGAAATGGGCTTTTCTTTGGAAATTATTTTAAAGGCCTGCGAGCGGGCGGTCCTGGCTACGGACCACAACCGTTTTCCTTATACAAATGCGATCCTGGTAAAATGGCAGGAGGCCAACGTTAAATCCGTAAAGGATATTGAAGCGCTGGATAATTCCTACCAGAAATCATCTGCGCCAGCTTCCAGAAAGGACGGCGGATTTAATGACTTTACCCAGCGGTCCTATGATTATGACGCTCTCGAAAAAATGCTTTTAAGCAATTGATCAATACACCCGGAGGCAGATGTTATGGGTTTAAGCAACAGACAATTTGATTCCATTATAGAAAAATACGATAATATCCGGCTTCAAAATAACCGTGAACAGATGAGGCGGGCGGATGAGGTCCGCAGCAAGATCCCCGGGTACATTGAATTGGAGGAAAAGCTTCGCTCTCTGCGCATGGAACGTACCCGTGCAAGGCTTTATGAGGATGAAGCCTTATTTACCGAACAAAAAACTGAGGAAGACCTTCTTGTGGACAAGCGGAACCGGCTCTTAAAGGAGGCGGGCTATCCTTCCGATTATCTTGATCCTATCTATCAATGCCCCAAATGCCGCGATACCGGGTTTCTCCCGGAAAGCCGCAGTAAATGCACCTGCTTTATTGCCGCCCAGACAAGGCTGTTGTTTGAGCAGTCCGGCATATCCGATTTGATTGAACTTCAGAATTTTGACACACTTTCTTTTGAATATTTTAATGATGCTGAAAGCGCTTCCTATTCAAATATATTAAATAACGCCAGGAATTTTATAAGAAATTTCAACTCGGACTACCAAAATCTTGTTTTTTATGGTAATGTGGGTACTGGCAAAACTTTTCTGTCCTGCTGTATCGCCAAAGAATTGATGGAAACAGGATTTTCCGTTACCTATAAAAGCGCTGACAGATTATTTAAGGACCTGGTAGATCTGCGGTTTGGCGATGATAAAAATGAGTATTTTTCTTTTATTGAAGACCTGGATCAATGCGATCTGCTCATAATAGACGATTTAGGGACGGAAGCGATTACCGAACGGGTCAAAGCAGATCTGTTTACCTGCTTGAACAACCGTGATCTATTGAAGAAGGCCACTCTGATTTCTACAAATCTGACTCTGGATGAATTAAACAGACGTTATTCCGAAAGGATTTTCTCCCGTATCAGCAGTCATTTCACTTTTTGTAAATTTGAGGGACGGGATATCAGAATGCTAAAAAAATTTCAAGAGAAGAGAAAGTGAGGTTCTTTCACATGTCAAAACGTGAAGAGATGAGAAATCTGGAAACAATTCCCGTGGGTTCTTTGGGGATTGTCGCCTTAGAAGGCTGCAAGTCCCTGGGCGAGAAAGTCGACCGCTATCTGGTAGGCTGGAGAACGGAGCGTGAAAACGCCCACAGCGAAAGCCTTGCATTTAAAGGGTATCAGAGAGATTCCTATCTGGTTCAGACCAAAGTGCCACGCTTCGGTTCAGGCGAAGCCAAGGGAGTTATTTTAGAATCAGTCCGGGGCACAGATCTGTATCTTCTTGTGGATGTAGCAAATTATTCTCTAACTTATTCCCTGTGCGGACACCCCAACCATATGTCGCCCGACGATCATTTTCAGGATCTGAAGCGTATCATTGCCGCCGTAGGAGGGAAGGCCCGCCGCATTACCGTTATTATGCCTTTTCTTTACGAAAGCAGGCAGCACAAAAGGAGCACCAGGGAATCCTTAGACTGCGCCATTGCCCTCCAGGAATTGGTGGGCATGGGAGTAGATAATATCATTACCTTTGACGCCCATGACGCCAGAGTCCAGAACGCTATTCCCCTGAACGGATTCGAAACCGTACAGCCGGCTTACCAGTTTATCAAAGGGCTTCTTTCCCACGTTAAGAACCTTACCATTGATTCCGACCATATGATGGTGGTCAGCCCCGATGAAGGCGGTATGAGCCGTGCCATTTATATTGCCAACGTTTTAGGGCTTGATATGGGTATGTTTTATAAAAGGCGGGATTACACGCGCATTGTAGACGGCAGGAATCCCATTGTGGCCCATGAATTCTTAGGCACCAGCGTAGAGGGAAAAGACATTATCGTGGTAGATGACATGATCTCCTCGGGCGAAAGCGTTCTGGAAGTTGCGGCAGCGTTAAAGAAGCGAAAAGCCAACCGTATTTTTATATGCGCCACCTTCGGTCTTTTTACAAACGGACTTGCCAAGTTCGACCAGGCATATGAAGAAGGCATTATTGACGATATTTTAACGACCAATCTGATCTACCAGACGCCGGAGCTTTTGGAAAGGCCCTACTATATCGATTGTGACATGAGCAAATATATCGCCTTTATTATCGATACCCTGAATCACGATGCATCCATCAGCGATCTGCTCAATCCCAATGACAGGATCCAGAATTTGCTGGAAAGATACAGAAACGGCGAAATTTAATGTATAAAAATAGGCTGGCATTTTCTATGGGGAAAACTCTTTCCTGAAAATGTCAGCTTATTTATATTTTTTAATCCTGCATTTCGGATTTTTATCTATGTATCAGAATTGATGGCCGCATACGCTGCAGAATGCGGAGTCATCCGCAACGCTCCTGCCGCAGATGGGGCAGATTTTTTGGATGGTGCTGTTTTGGGCATCGGTCACCGCTTCCCCACCCTTTTTCTTTTCTTCTATTTCCGCCTTTAAGCGGCCTATTTTTTCCAAATTTTCCTTTATGACCCTAAACTGCTCCGGATATCCGCTTTCCGCTTCATGCTCATGAGTTTTAAAATAATCCTCTCCTATTTTCTCATAAGCCTTCTTTATCTGGCTTTCGCATTTTCCTATCTGGACCTGAAGCCCCGGAATTCCCGCATAGTTTTTTGCTTTTTTTGTCACTTCGCTATCTTTAATGGTCTGAAACGTTTCTCCTGCCTTAGCAGATACCTTGCTCAAAAAATCCATTTCTAAACTCCTCCTTTTCACTCACTATAAATGATATGTTAATGGTAAAATATGGTTCTTAAAAAGTCAATTGCTTTCATAAGTGTTTACAAACATTTAATCTTCCCCTGTCGACAATCCTGTATAGGAACTGCGGAAAAATAATTTTCAAGACAGCAGAGGGCCCCGGACATATATAGTCCCTGCGGCGGCTCTCAAAAAACGCCAATGCTTAGCGAGGTCTTTCACGAGCTTAGCAGCTGCTGCGTTTTTTGCGAAGCGGAAGCGTGTTGCCAAAGGAACTATATATGTCCGGAGCCCTCTGCTGCCTTGAAAATTATTTTTCCGCAGTTCCTATATAAGATTGTCTTGACATTTGCCGTTTCCATGCTATACTAAATGCGTTGCGGCTGCCGTTTCAAAAAGCGCTGCCGCTGCCGGTCAGTTCGAGACCTTCCTGACCCATCCGCAAATACGGAGAAAAAACAAAACTATAGGAGAATCATATCATGAAAAACAAAAAAGCTTACTTTATTACCCAGGCGGCCGTCATTGCCGCTATCTATGTGGTGCTGACCCTTGCCGTCAATGCCTTTGACTTAGCAAACGGTGCCATTCAGGTCCGGATTTCCGAAGCCCTTACCATTTTACCCTTTTTTACCCCTGCTGCCATTCCCGGTTTGTTCGTGGGCTGTCTTTTAAGCAATTTCCTGACAGGCGCACCCATCTGGGACGTTATCTTCGGCAGCCTCGCAACCCTCTTAGGCGCGGCGGGAACTTATATGCTCCGCAGACAGAAGTGGCTTGCACCGGTTCCTCCCGTTATCGCCAATATCCTGATCATCCCGCCCGTACTGCATTTCGCATACGGCCTGCCCGGAGGCATTCCCTTCTTTATGCTGACAGTCGGCATAGGAGAGATCATTTCCTGCGGCATTTTGGGTATGCTCTTACTGTTTTTGCTTCAAAAGTACCGCCATATTATTTTTCAATAAAACACGCTATAAACTGATTGCCGTTTTTGTTGAACCATTCTTTGGAATCGTTCATTCCCTTGGGAGCCACAGTTCCCGCAAGGGGATCCATAATGATGGTATTCAATTCGTTATATCCTGCGATCACAACGGCATTCCTGTCATTTAAAATGGCCATGACGGGAATATCCCTGCTGACATAGTAAAGCACGGCATCCAGACTGCAGCCGCTAAGGTCTAATATTTCCGCATCGGGAAGCTGCTCCTGCAATATGGAAAGGGCTGTTTCTCCCTGGTCAAGGAAGTACTGGCTGTTTCTGGTAATGCCCTCTGCTGCCAGCATGGAATTCAGGCATATGGCAAGCGAAGAATTTTCTTCATCCGCAGTACCCGCTTCTACCTTCGTAATCTGGTTCCTTACTGCCCGGTTTCCCCTTACCCATATATAATTTCCGCTTTCATTAATAACCGTTCCCGACGTACTTTCCGCATAATTAACAGCCTCCGCCACATTGGAATATACCCTGTCGATACCGTCGGAGCCATAAACATAATATTTATTCCCATCCTGTTTGGGATAATTCAAATGTATTTCATGGCCGCCCTCATACATTACCTCTTTGGGCGTTAAAAATTTTAAAGACTTAGTGTTGATGGTCCCTTTTACTGCAATCTGGACAAGCTTTTCCAGATTTCCCGTTACCGCTACCTCTACGGCATTTTCCCCCGACAATTCTATCTCGTTGCTCATGATCTGGTCATCGGCGGCGGGTATATAGTTTCCGCTTACCGCCCCTTTGCTGACCCGTTCCAAATTGATCTGGTTGCTCTCTATGCTGATATCCAGCACATACGTATCAGGCTTTTGATAATTCATGGTAATGGAATTATTGGAACCGCTGCAGATATTGACGCAGAACATGGGCATGATCACGCTTCCCACATTGTCCGTATAAATATCCGACGCTTTGACCAGGCCGTATATCAGATCCTCCTCCATAAATCCCAAGGGGCGGATAAAATTTCCGTTTCCCGCTTCCACCTTTGAAATGCTCCTGTTATTTAAATTCATCAGCGCAAGACTCCGGCTTTTTGACAGATCGTCTCCTTCGGGCCAGACAACCATACGGTTGGATTCGGAAACCTTCAGGCTTCCCTGAGGCAGGTTTTCCACTACCGCTTCATAAGAATTTTCCTCAAGCTTAATACAGAAAATACTGCCGTTTAAATACAAGAACAATTCATTATTGCTATTTAAATAAGTCAGCTGCTCCATATCGCTTTTGAGCACGGCAAAGGATTTGTCATAGGGAATAAACGCCTCTTCTTCTATGGTGTTCATGGCGCCGTTATAAAAGTACACCGCAATGCCCATATTCCCCTCATGGGTTCCCCTGTTCATATAACCGTATACCATAAACTGCACATTTCCCGTTTCATCTACATTTAGTATCTTTATGACATTCTGGTTATAAAACGTTCTTTCATCCCCGTGATCCTTCCCATAAAATCCAAAGAGCTGGGAAAAGCGGTTGCTGGTGGAATTATAACAAAACAGCCTGTTCTCGGACACGAAGGCAAATATGCCGCCGTCCTCGCTTTCCATCATTTCAACATCCCCGTTACGGATACCTAAATCCATCTTATTATTGGTAAAAGACTTCATATCCATTTCAAAGACTTCGTTCATAGTCCTTTCATAATCCAGAAGATAGATCCTCTGGGTTCCGTAACGAAGGCGGTAAAACTCTTCCACCCTGCAGATCCGCTCCCCTTCCTCCGTAGTCACTTTTACGAAGTATCCTGTCTTTACACGCATGGTCTCCTTAAAAAATTCCGTAACATATATCTGCGGCTCCGTAACTCTTTCCACGTTAAGATCGCCCCACGTGATCTGGGCAAAACTGCTGTGGATATTCACATTGCTGAAAGAAGTATTATCGCCTGTCTCGTCGGACTCCAGATATTTTGTCAGGTCCCTGGCCGCTTCTTTATCAAAAGTCTTTTCATGGAAATCCTTCACAAACCTTATCTCTTCTCCCGCATGGTTTTCGCTCCTTTGAATGATGCGGGTGTAATAACGGAGGGTCTTCCCCGAAGAAGTTCCTACAATGACTACAAATTCATATTCCGTATCCGGGTCTATCAGATCCTTTACCACAATATCTGCCGAAATAGAAGCATCCTGCTCCTTATAGTTATAGATCTCCGAATTTTCGATAAGCCTCTCCCCGTCAGTGGAACGCACTTCAAAGGAAAGGGAGGTTATATCATTATTATATTTTTCCAGATACAGGGATATTTTGCGATCCTCTCCCAAAGGCGTTATGGTATCCCTCATAAACGAAATATCCATCTCATTGCTGTATCCGTGGAGACAGTTTATATGTTCTCCTTCATAATTAATATAAATAAGAGGAAAGGATGCGGGACTCATCTCCATGGTCATATCCGTATTTCCCCTGTTCATAACAAAGCTTATGGTAAATAATGATAAAAAGAAGGTCAGAACACAGACCGTTCCTTTAACTAATCCCTTTTTCATAACTGCTCTCCACTCCGGTCCACCGCTCTCTTCTTGGCATTCCTTCTCTGCTTAGGCCAAGATCATGACCGTCTCTCTCCTGCTGTTCTCTTCCTGACTCTTTCCGGCATTTCTTATTGTTCGTCCAGCAGCCTCTGCAGGGTAAGCTGTCCGTTCAGGAATGCGGCCAGTTCCTCCGAGCTTTGATTTCTTTTCGGCTTCATACGGGTGCTTTTTATGCATCTGAGCAGGATATTTTTGGGCGTATGCTCCATATCAATAAATTCCATTACCTGTACGTCATAGCCCGCTTCTTCCAGCAATTGCGCCCTGATCCCGTCAGTCAAAAGAGCGGATATCCTTTCTTTTAACAGCCCATGCTTGAATACGGCTTGCAAAGGCCCGCAGGAAATCTGTTTATTTAATTCGTGCTGACAACAGGGAACCGATAAAATAACACTTGCATTCCATTTAACGGCTTTTGCCAGGGCATAATCGGTAGCCGTGTCACAGGCATGAAGCGTTACCACCATATCCACCTGCTCTTTTCCTTCATAGGAGCCGATATCCCCTGTTAAGAACTGTAAACCGTCATATCCGTATTTTTCCTTTAACCGGCTGCACTTTTCAATAACATCCGCTTTTAAATCCAAACCTGTAATTTCCACATCCAGACCGTTCATGATTTTCAAATAGTAATAGATGGCAAAGGTCAGATAACTTTTTCCGCAGCCGAAGTCCACAATGGAGATCCTGCCATCCTTTGGCAGCGCAGGCAGCACATCCCTGATAAACTCCAAAAAGCGGTTTATCTGGCGGTACTTGTCATATTTATCGTTTATGATCTTTCCGTCCTTTGTCTGCACGCCCAGATCCACAAGAAACGGAACCGGCACATCCTTCGGAAGGATATAGGCCTTTTCCCTGTTATGGGAAAGCTCCTCCCTTCTTTTTGCGCCCCCATTTTCCGCGTCTCCGGCCTCTTTTATGGTTTCACTCTTAACGGTCAGATTTCCCTTTTTTCCTGATAAGACGCTGACCCTGATTCCTGTTCCGTAAGCCTGAAGCTGTTTATAGCAATTCATCTTTTCCTTTATGAAGGAAACCGCTTCCTCTTTTGAAAGATTACTGTGAAATACCTGCTTCCCGGTATAACAGGCTGCCTGGAACATCAGCTCATCCTTTATGCGCACCGGGCGGATCTTAATCTTTTGGATCCCTTCCTCTTCCGCCGTCTTTTTCGCCCCGCTTATGACGATCTGTGTTAAGTTTTCATTCAAGGCCTCCAAAAGGACCGCTTCCAGTTTTTCCATGATTTTTCCGCTTTGTTCATGACACGCCCCATCTGGCGCATATTTCCCCATATACAGTTTCTGATCCACGTAAAAATATAGTCATAGTAAAATGACTATGACTATATTCTAATTCCTTTCCCCTAAAACCACAACTAAAATTTCTCTATAGAAAGTATAAAAAATTTTCTGCCCGTATTTCCCGGGAAAATCCATATCCGTCAAAATCTGAGGTAGCCTCTGTTTTTTCTGTGCCGTCTTTTCAAAATTTCTTCATGAAGCAGCAGCATGACGATCTCTTCAAACCCGTCCCAGCTTACCATTTCGCAAAGTGGATTTTCCACATCATCCTTGAATTTTTTTCTGATCTTATCCGCAATATCCCTTCCGTGCTTCTGTAACAGAAAACGGTCCGGATATTCATCATAGATCATACTGCCGCTGTAGTCCATCAAGTTAATGGTCTTTGCAATTTCCCCCTGTAATATCCTGATCCCTACAGGATGCTGTCCTTGAAGATATTCCATATCTTTGATCAGTTCGTGCTCGTCTTCATAATATAAGGGGAGGGGATACGTCATATAAAAGGGGAGAATTTTTCGATGGTCCATATTTGAAATGACTCCGTTTTTTATTATCTTATGAATAAACCGGAAAGATAGTTCCTTTTTTCTCCCCTTTGTCCCCGCAGTCCGTTATTGGGAAAATAAACAGGAGATATAGATATACTCATCCATATCTCCCGCACTTTATTTCAATACTTCGATACGTGCAATAGCCCTCTGCAAAGCCGTTTCAGCCCTTGCTATGTCAGTCTCCGTAGTCCTGTTATGGATCCTGTCCATAGCCCGCTCTTTTGCATGCTCCGCTCTTTCTTCGTCGATTTCCGCAGGCCATTCCACAATTTCCGCCATAATGGTAACCTTATCGGGAAGGATTTCCGCAAACCCCGCATGAAGCGCGGCCTCCTTGGTCCCATCCTCTTCCGTAATGGTCAGAATACCCGGCTTTATGATCACGGTCATGGGAATATGCCTTTTGTAGACACCGATTTCCCCTTCCGTCGTATTGAATTCCACCATTTCCGCCATTCCCTCATAGAAAACGCGGTCAGGCGTAATAATCTTTAATTCAAATGCGCTTTCACTTGCCACTTAATCACCCCTTATTTTTGCGGGCAACAACATCGTCGATGCTGCCGGCATTTAAGAAGTAGCTTTCAGGAACATCATCATGCTTGCCTTCCAGAATCTCTTTGAATCCGCGAATGGTCTCGCTGATGGGCACATATTTACCATCCATACCGGTAAACTGGGTTGCTACGAAGAAAGGCTGGGATAAGAATCTCTGGATCTTCCTTGCCCTGTTTACAACCAGCTTGTCGTCCTCGGAAAGCTCATCCATACCGAGGATCGCAATGATATCCTGCAGCTCTTTGTACTTCTGGAGGATCTCCTGTACGCCGCGGGCTACCTGGTAATGCTCCTCGCCTACAATACGGGGATCAAGGATACGTGAGGTTGACTCCAAGGGGTCAACCGCAGGATAGATACCCAGCTCTGAGATCGCACGGGAAAGTACGGTAGTCGCATCCAGATGGGCAAAGGTCGTAGCCGGCGCCGGGTCAGTCAGGTCATCGGCGGGCACATATACTGCCTGCACGGATGTAATGGAACCGTTTTTGGTGGATGTGATACGCTCCTGAAGAGCGCCCATCTCCGTCTGTAAGGTAGGCTGGTAACCAACGGCTGAAGGCATACGCCCTAACAGGGCGGAAACCTCCGAACCTGCCTGGGTAAAACGGAAAATATTATCGATGAATAACAATACATCCTTTCCGCCCTTGTCACGGAAATACTCAGCCATGGTAAGTCCTGTAAGACCGACCCTCATTCTCGCTCCCGGAGGCTCGTTCATCTGGCCGAATACCATGGTGGTCTTGTCAATAACCCCTGATTCCGTCATTTCATGATACAGGTCGTTTCCTTCCCTTGTACGTTCGCCTACACCGGTAAATACGGAATAGCCGCCGTGCTCTGTGGCAATGTTACGGATCAATTCCTGGATCAACACGGTCTTGCCTACGCCGGCGCCGCCGAACAGACCGATCTTACCGCCCTTCTGATAAGGACAGAGCAGGTCAACGACTTTGATACCGGTCTCTAATAATTCTGTTTCTGTAGACTGCTCTGCAAATTCAGGAGCAGGTCTGTGGATCGGCTCGTAGGAAACATCCGTAGGAGCCGGTTTGTTATCAATTACTTCGCCAAGGACATTAAAAATACGTCCCAGTGTCTTTTCGCCTACAGGCACTGTAATAGGAGCACCGGTTGCAATTGCATCCATTCCTCTTACAAGACCGTCGGTGGAACCCATGGCGATACATCTCACTGTATCATCTCCAAGGTGCTGTGCTATTTCCACAACCAAAACACCGCCATCTTTGGTGTTTATTTTAATTGCTTCATTAATTTCCGGTAAATTGCCCTCCGGGAACTTAATATCCAGTACGGCACCGATGATCTGAGTGATTTTTCCGATTGCTGTTTCTGCCATTTTCTACTTTTCACTCCTTTTCTAGCTGATTGCTTCCGCACCCGCTATAATTTCGGTTAATTCCTGTGTAATAGATCCCTGGCGGGCTCTATTGTATTGTAAGGATAATTTTTCGATCATTTCTTCCGCATTGCTCGTTGCCGAATCCATTGCCTGCATTCTGGCTCCGTTTTCACTGGCAACCGCCTCTACCATACCGCCGTAGATCAGGCTGGTAATGTACTTGGGAATCAGAAGATTCAACGCCTCTTCCTCATCCTGTTCAAAATTCATTAAAGCCTTATCCTCATCCGCCTCTTCCACTTCTGCCCCCGCTTCTACCGGAAGGAGTTTTAAGAGAGTGGGAATATGGCTGACCGTATTTTTGAATGCAGTATAGGCCAGATAGATCTCGCCGATCTCTCCCTTTGCAAAAGCCTCCAGAAGATCGTTTCCAATGCGCATGGCGTCCGCATAAACCGGCTCTTCGATCACATCCGAATAATCCTTTACTATATCGTATCCGTATCGGGTAAAGGCGTCCTTTCCCTTTCTCCCTATGGCATAGATCTTCACGTCTTCTTTTTTGAAGCTGCCTTTGGTAACCAGCTTAATGACGTTGGAGTTGTAACCCCCTGCAAGCCCCCTGTTGGAGGTAATGACAATAACCGCCTTTTTGCTGCTTTCCCCCGGCTTTAAATAAGGATGATTGATAAATCCTGCTTTTGCCAGCACACTTTTTACAGTTGCATACATACACTCAAAATATGCTTTTGATTTTTCGGCACGGCCTTTGGCACGCTGGAGCTTTACGGTAGATACAAGCTTCATGGCTTTGGTGATCTGCTGGGTACTCTGAATACTGCCCTTACGTCTCTTGATACTTCTCATGGAAGCCATAATTTATCACCTTTTCTTTCTTATTGCTCGTTTCTGCCTACTTAAAATCTGCCTTAAATTCTCCGATTGCCTTAACAAGTACTTCCTCCGTCTCAGAAGAAATTACTTTTTCTTTCGCAATGTTTTCCGGAACCTCCGGATACTTTGTATCGATAAAAGCAAAGAACTCCTGCTCAAATCTGGTAATATCCTCTACGGGAATATCCAACAGGTATTTGTTGGTTGCCGCATAGATAATGATAACCTGATACTGTACCGGCATAGGCTGATACTGGGGCTGTTTCAAAATTTCCTTGATTCTTTCGCCCTGTGCCAGTTTTTCCTTGGTATCCGCATCCAGCTCGGAACCAAACTGTGCAAAGGCTGCCAGCTCTCTGTACTGGGCAAGCTCCACACGGATAGGCGCTGCAATTTTCTTCATGGCCTTGATCTGTGCCGCACCTCCTACACGGGATACGGATAAGCCCGCATTTACCGCCGGACGGAAACCTGCGTTAAACATTTCGGTCTCTAAATAGATCTGTCCGTCCGTAATGGAAATAACGTTGGTAGGGATATACGCGGATACGTCTCCTGCCTGGGTTTCAATGATAGGAAGGGCCGTTAAAGAGCCTCCGCCGTATTCCTCGCTCATTCTTGCCGCACGCTCTAACAGTCTGGAATGCAGATAAAAAACGTCTCCGGGATAAGCCTCACGTCCCGGCGGTCTTCTAAGGAGCAGGGAAAGTGTACGGTAAGCGGTGGCATGCTTACTCAAATCGTCATAGATCACAAGTACGTCCTCCCCGTTTTCCATCCATTCCTCTCCGATGGCGCATCCCGAATAAGGCGCTATATACTGCAGGGGAGCTAACTCGCTGGCCGTAGAAGCCACTACCGTGGTATACGCCATTGCTCCCGCCTCTTCTAATGTTTTAACAATACCTGCAACCGTAGATGCCTTTTGTCCGATCGCAACGTAAATACATTTAACGCCTTGTCCCTTCTGATTGATGATCGTATCAATTGCGATAGCAGTCTTACCGGTCTGTCTGTCTCCGATGATCAACTCCCTCTGTCCTCTTCCGATGGGAACCATGGAATCGATTGCCTTAATACCTGTCTGTAAGGGTGTATCTACGCTCTTACGGGTAATAACGCCGGAAGCAACTCTTTCTATCTGACGGAATTTATCGGTCTGAACAGGTCCCTTGCCGTCAATGGGCTGTCCCAAAGCATTGACTACACGTCCGATCAATGCATCGCCAACCGGAACCTCAACCACTCTTCCCGTTGTCTTTACAATATCCCCCTCGTTGATATTCTTATGGCTTCCCAAAAGTACGGCGCCAACATTATCTTCCTCTAAGTTAAGCACCATGCCGTATACTTCGCCGGGGAACTCCAAAAGCTCTCCCTGCATCGCATTGGAAAGGCCATGAACACGGGCGATACCATCTGCTACCTGAATAACAGTTCCCACGTCGGAAACTTCCAAAGATGAAGCATATCTCTGAATTTGTTCCTTAATTACCGAACTGATCTCTTCTGGTTTTAAATTCATGGATCTTTACGCACCTTTCTTTTTATTTACGGTCATGCAGCCATCAAAGCTGCACCTTTAAAAGCTGCCGTTTCAGCTCTTCTAACTTTGTACGGATACTGCTGTCCACAACCCTGTCGCCTATACGGATTACCATTCCGCCGATAAGCCCTTCCTCTACGCTGTAATGAATTTCCATCTTCTTGTAAGAAGTGGTTGCAAGCAGTCTTTCCATAACTGCCGCTTTTTTGATCTCATTCAATGTAAAGGGCGTTGTGACATATGCAACTCCGATCCCTTTATGCTCTTTTACTCTGGAAATGAAGTAGTTTAAAATCTCTTCCATTTCTGCAAAGCGGTCCTTTTTGATGATGATGGTCATAAAACCTGTCAGTTCATCGGAAACACGCCCCTTAAAAACCGCCTCTAAGATCTTCAGCTTTTCTTCCTTTAAGATCTTGGGATGGGTCATAAGTTTTGAGAAATCGGGATTTTCGGAAAGTGCCTTCAAAACTTCTTCCGCTTCGGAAAGCAGGCTGTCCTCGCACTTCTTTTCCAAAGCCAATTCAAATAAAGCGTCTCCATAGGTTTTTGAAATCAGCTTAGCCATGTGCTCTCACCCATTTCCTTCAATGTTTCATCGATTAAACTGTCCTGAACTGCCATATCCACAGAAGCCTTTACCACCTTTCCCGCCATAACGCTGGCAAGAACGATCATTTCTCTCTTCACTTCGTCGGCAACCTTCTGCTTTTCAAGCTCTGCCTCTTTGTTGGCGCGGGCAATAATGGAAGCCGCCTCTTCTTTTGCCTTTGCAACGATCTGATCTCCGTTTTTAAGGGCTTTTGCTCTCGCGTCGCTTAAGATCTGTTCAGCTTCTTTATCAATGTCTTTTAGCTTTTCTTCATATTCCAGCTTTAATGCAGCTGCGCTTTCCTTGTCCTCTTTTGCGTTTTCAATATCTTCCGCAATTTTCTCCTGTCTTTTCTGCATCATGTTGCGGACAGGATTGAATAACTTGTTGGAAGCGATCAAAAACAGGAAAAAGATGGCAATGATCATTAATACCGCATCATGCAGCAGCTGAAAATCCAAATCAAACAGCCTTGTCATTCCCGCTTCCGCCACCGTTGTATCGGTAAGCAGGATGAGTCCTGTATTTAATAACGTATTCAAGCCTTAAGCCTCCTTTCTTTCTTTTTTTGTGAAAGGTTTTTTAGACCAAAGGTTTTACGAATAATAATAACATGGCGATCAACAGACCATAAAGACCTGTCGTCTCAGCAACAGCCTGTCCAAGTAACATGGTAGAGGTAATATCGGATTTTGCGCCGGGATTCCTTCCTACCGCCGCTGCCGCATGTCCTGCTGCGATACCCTGTCCGATACCAGGTCCGATACCTGCGATAACCGCAAGTCCTGCACCGATTGCTGAACATCCTAAAATAAAGTTTTGATTGAATTCCATGTTTGTTTTCCTCCTTAAAATAATAATGCAAATATGTTTTTGCTTTTCTTACCTTATGATTCGCCGATTGCATCTGTTACGTAGGTCATGGTCAGCATACAGAATACGTATGTCTGGATCGCGCCCGAAAACAGGTCGAAATACACATGCAAAACAGCAGGCCAGGCCGTGGCGATCCACGAGAGAAGCCCGTAAACCAGTGCCATCATAACCGTGCCGGATAATACGTTTGCGAATAAACGCAGCGATAACGAGATCGGTACAGCCACATCGCCGATAATGTTGATCGGCGCCCAGATGGGCCATGGGTCACAAAGTCCTTTGATCACACCGCTTATATGCTGATGCTTGAACTTGTTAAAATGAATGATAGAAAAAGTCATAACGCCCAATGCCAGCGTTACGCCGTAATCTGCTGTGGGCGGACGCAGACCAAACAGTCCCGAAATGTTGCTGATCAATATGAATATAAATATCGTGCCGATGTAATTGGCAAACTTTGCAGCGTTTTTGCCCATGGTGGACTTTACCATGCCGTCTAACATCTCTACGATCAGTTCAACCACATTCTGAAACCCTTTGGGAACATCGCCGGCTTTCTTCACTGTCCTGTTTGCCGCCAGGCAAAAGCCTATGATCAGCAAAAAGACAATCAGCACACAGACGTGTGTCGTTGTTATCCAGACCGTCTGACCGAATATTTCATAGGAAAATATCCCATGGACCATGAAGTCGATATCGGCTCCTCCGGATAACAAAATTCCCTGCCCCATACATTCACCTCCTAAATAGTTTATGAGTAAACGGCGCCGTATACGCCGCTACTTTCAAGCTCCACATCCCTAAAAATGCCGAAAGAGGATTCCCCGCCTCCGTAATAATCAGGATACCCAGAACGATCAACTGGACCCCGTACCGCAAAGCGCTGTTTTTCTGCAGCCTTTTTGTGGCAGTCCCCTCGTCAAACTCAAATGCCCGATTCAAAGACCATGCCATATGCCAGGCAACAAACATAGCGGTCACTATACCGATCAGAAGACCGATGGTATAACCCGCTTTATCATTTACGAACCACACCGGTATGATTTCCGCAAGCGCTCCGAAGATCAGAATGCCCGCAAACAGATCCGGCAGTGAACTATTTATTTCTCCTGGTTTTTTCATCCGGCTTCTCCTTATCCTCGTAAATCTTTTGGGAAAAAAGAAATACATTCCTGAATCCCGCCAATGCGCCGATGAAAAAGAAAATAATGACAAAAAAAGAAGTTCCCAGTTTTTTATCGATAAAACTTCCCAAAAACGCACAGCCAAATATGGGAACCAGCATATTCAGCCCGAACTGGGTTATCATAGCAAGGGCACGATATACATTTTTGTTGTATTTCATATATAACGCCTCTTTAAATTTCCTGATTTTGCTTTAAAAGGCTCTTTCTTCCAGCCGGACTTAGTTTTTATTATACTCATTTTTCCGGTCAATGTCCACTTAATACTTGCAAAATCAACATAAAATTTATACAAAAAAACAAACCGCATTTTCGTTGACTTTTACCCTTCCAAAGTGTAGTATTTATAAAAATATCTACCGTTTCCCCCGAAAGGAGTCCTGATGAAAACACCTGTTTTGTTTCGAAAAAGAATCATCCCGGATGAATGTATCTGCTTAAAGGACGACGAAATTCTTTACTTTTCCGAAGAAGAGCGCATCCTCGTTACCCGCTGGCACGCCTTAAAACCAAGAGAAGACCTGCACCACGGCTACTCCTGTTATTTTTATGACCTGGGCTTTAAGATCAGCAAATTTTATCAGAAGGACGGCAGCCTCTTATACTGGTACTGCGATATTATCCATGTGGACTACCCTGTTTTTGCTCCTGTTTCCTGCGGGAAAACCGTTAAGACAGAGTTCCCTTCGGAAAATACGGCAAACTGCCTCGTTGCCACCGACCTGCTGGCCGATGTCATCATCTATCCGGACGGCTTCGTAAAAGTCGTGGACCTGGACGAGCTGACCGCAGCCCTCGATTCCGGGGCCTTGAGCATCGAGCTGTTAAAAGCCGGGCTCAACCGGTTAAGCCTTCTTTTGAACCTGATCTATTCCGGAGAATTCAAAAAATACCAGGACTATCTTGAAAAATACGAAGGCCGGGAAACGCAGTAAGATTTTAATAAAATATATGCCCGCCGATCTGCATGCCCGTCAGGCCCGGTATGGGCGTTCTGAAAAACAAACAGTTTCCCACAGGCGCCGCGCCCGACATGGCATCCTGGGCCGCCTGATAGCATTCCGCATTGGCGCCCCTTGATAAAACAATGGCAAAACGTCCGCTTCCCACAGGCGAAAACTGCCTGTTCTGATAGATCACTTCCAGGACGGTATTGGGAAATACCGCGCTCTTGACGCGGTTCATGACCACATTCCCTACGGCAACCTTTCCCGTATAGGGTTCTCCCCCCGCTTCGCATTCTATAATGGCCGCCAAAAGGTCGATATCTCCTGCCGCAAATGCGATATCGGACAAATCCGTAAAGCCCGCTGCCGCTGCCTGCTGGCTCAATTTCATTTCCTCTTCCAGCTTGGCCTGTAACGTAGCGATGTCATTTTCACTTTCCCTGAGCTGTTTCTCATATTCCAGCAGTTCTTTTTCCTTTTCGGAAATCTGGTCCTCATAATCAGCCATGCTTGCGCTGGTCTCTTTTACCATTCCCGAAATTTCTTCCTTCTTTTCAACAGCCTCCCCAAGCAAAACGTCCAGGGCTTCCCTTTCGTCTATCAGGGTCTGCTCATCCGTTTCGATCTGCTCCTGAAGGCTGACATAATTTTCAAGCATCCGCCTGTCATATTCCGTAAGCCTTTCCACATATTCCGTTTTATTCAGGAAATCTCCGAAGCTTTCCGCCGAAAAAAACAGTTCCAGATATGCGGCGTCTCCCCGCTCATACATAAACTGGATCCGCTCCTTCATAGCTTCATATTGCTCTCTGGAATCTTCTTTGGCCTGTTCCAGTTTTACCTGTATATCTTCAATTGCCGTTTCCTTTTCTTCGATCAGGCTTTCTATTCCCGCCAATTCGCTGCTGGCCTGGTTCAGCTGTCCGTTCAGCTGATCCAAGTAAGTCTGCAGGTCGGCCTTTTGCGTATTTAAGTCTTTCAGATCGCCCTGGGTATCATCAATACCGTTTTCCGCTTCTTCTTTATCCCCTTTTGCATCCTGCAGCTGGGTGTAGGTGGAGGCCGGGATATCCATCGCTGCCGCCATAAACAACACTGCTGCCATTATGAACGCCGGGATAGTCCTCGCCGCTTTTTTCATCACATTACCTCTGTCCTCTATTACAATTCCAATTCTATCTTTTTGCCCGAGTGCTGATATTGGCAATAAGCAACTCCCGCCGCATCAAACATCATCTTGGATGCTTTGACCGATTCGGAGTCCCTGTACTTATCCGTCGCATATACCACCGTCTTGATCCCCGACTGGATGATCGCTTTGGCGCATTCATTACAGGGAAACAGGGAAACATAGAGTTTGGTCCCTTCTAAGCTGCCTCCCCGGTAATTCAGTATGGCATTCAGTTCGCTATGGGTCACAAATGGATACTTTGTCTCCATTTCCCCTCCCTCTCTTGCCCACGGAAACAGATCGTCCGAGCAGCCGTTGGGAAATCCGTTATATCCCATGGATAAGATCCTGTTATCATTCCCCACGATACAGGCTCCCACCTGGGTATTGGGGTCCTTGGAACGCATTCCTGACAGCTGGGCGACCCCCATAAAATACTCATCCCATGATATGTAATCTTTTCTTTGTCCCGGCATGATATTCCTCCCTTTTATCCAATTCCTTTATTTCGTCCCGAAGATCCGGTCTCCCGCATCGCCCAAGCCGGGAACGATATAACTGTGTTCATTGAGTTTTTCATCCAGCGCCCCGATATAAATATCCACATCGGGATGAGCCTCCTTAAGGGCCTTCACTCCCTCCGGCGCAGCGATAATGCACAAAAACCGGATATTTTTACAGCCCCTGGCCTTCAGCATGTCGATCGCCGCCACACAGGAACCTCCCGTTGCCAGCATCGGGTCCACCACAAACACTTCCCGTTCGTCACAATCCGCCGGAAGCTTGCAATAGTATTCTACAGGTTTGACCGTTACCGGATCCCTGTAAAGACCGATATGCCCTATTTTTGCAGCGGGTATCATGCTGAGCATTCCGTCGACCATGCCCAGGCCCGCTCTCAGGATAGGCACGATAGCCATTTTCTTGCCCTTTAATTCTTTTACCGTTGTTTTACAGATCGGCGTTTCGATCTCCACATCCGAAAGAGGCAGATCCCTTGTCGCCTCATAACAGATCAGCATGGCAATTTCACTGATCGTCTGCCGGAAATCCTTTGTTCCCGTCTCGCATCTTCTGATATAACCGATCTTATGCTGGATCAACGGGTGATCCATAACCATAACTCTGCCCATAAATTTACCTCCACGGGGTCAGGAAACATACCTGTATGCATACCCCGCCCTTATCCGGGTCATTCCGTTTTCATTCATTCCGTTTCTATTGCGTCAACTCTCCGTTTGTGCTTTTCCTCTTCGGAAAATCCGGTACTTAAAAAAGTATCCACGATCTCCAGGGCCAGATTCGGTCCTACGATGCCGGCTCCCATTGCCAGCACATTGGCGTCATTGTGCAGGCGCGTCATCTTTGCGGAAAAAGTATCTGCGCATAAAGCGGCACGAATCCCTTTAACCTTATTGGCAACAATGGAGATCCCGATTCCCGTGGTACAGATCACAATGCCCTTATCGCAGCTGCCGTCGGCCACAGCCTTAGCCACCGCTTTTCCATAGACCGGGTAATCGCAGGAGCTTTTATCATAGCATCCCATGTCGTTGACATCTACGCCCTTCTCCTCCAAATGTCTGATCACCAGTTCCTTTAAATCATATCCTCCATGATCACTTCCGATTGCTATCATGTCTCTTACCTGCCTTTCCTTATTTAAATCTGTATTTACAACTATACTTTTATTACATGATGACCTGCCGCTTTTAACAGCCTGTTCATAATGGCTTGTCCCATTCCACCGTAATCAAAGGCCTCCGAATAAATTTCCTCCGCTCCCTCTTCATCAAATTCGCGCAGTATTTCATAAAGCCTTCTGGCCACAGCCGCCTCGTCCTCCCGCCTTCCCACGCTTTTCTTCAAGCAATCATCGTAGAGTCCGATGGTTTCGTCGGTAGCAATGACTCCCACCCTTCTGCCGGCGGATACGCCCTCTTTGATCCTTTCATTCACATATGCCGTTACCCCGGGGCTTTCGCCGCTGACAATGACCAGTTCCCCCTTTGGCGCGTAATGCCGGTATTTCATTCCCGGAGCCTTAGGCGCCGCTTTTGATAAATTGCTTAGGATCGTCCTGTCCACCTCAACGCGGTGCAGAACCTCTTCAAGCATTTCCTCCGTTATATATCCCGGCCTCAAAATAACGGGAATCTCCTCCGTCATATCCACAATGGTGGATTCCAGGCCGATTTCACAGCTTCCGCCGTCTAAGAGCATTTCTATCCTGCCCTGCAGGTCTTCATACACATGCTTTGCGCTGGTAGGGGAGGGCCGTCCCGAAGCATTGGCGCTCGGCGCCGCCACAAATCCTCCTGCCGCTTTAATAAGTCCCTGCGCCGTCTTATCAGAGGGAAAACGCACGGCGACCGTATCCAGCCCCCCTGTCGTTTCATAGGGCACCGCATCGCTTTTCGAAAAGATCATGGTAAGGGGTCCGGGCCAGAAATGTTTCGCCAGTATTAATGCGGACTCCGGTATGTAAGAAACTATTTTGTAAAGATCCTTAAGATCCGCAATATGTACGATCAGGGGATTGTCTGACGGCCTTCCCTTAGCTTCGTAAATCTTCCTGGAGGACTCCGGATTCAAGGCATCCCCTCCCAGGCCGTAAACCGTCTCTGTGGGAAAAGCGACGAGGCCGCCGTTTTTAATGATGTCTCCTGCCTCTTTGATGATATCCTTATCCGTATGTTCTTTGGAAATCTTTTCCCATCTGGTATCCACTGTGTTCATCTCCAAAACCCTGCGGCGCTTTTGCCTGCCGTTCCAATTCCCGCCCCAATTCTTTCGCTCCGCCCTATTTTACCATAAATCATTTGGTATTGAAATACTTTAAAATTCCCAAATATAGGTTCCATGCCAACTTTTCCTGGTAGGACTCACTGCCTAACAGGGCCGCTTCCTCCGGATTGGATAAAAAGCCGCACTCGGCAATGACCGTGGGGACCGAAGATTTCTTCAGCAGATAATAGCTGTCATTTTCTTTCGCCTCTCTGGGCCTTTCGATCTTAAGCCCTGTATTGAGCTGCTCCTGCAAAAGCCCGGAAATCCTTCCGCCTTCCTCCGAACCTTTATAAAAGAAGCATTGGGGACCCCTGACCGAAGGATCGCTGTAGCTGTTCTGGTGGATGCTCACTACCAGATCCGCCTGCACCTCTTCGATAAAATCCACCCTTCTTCTCATATCCTGAACCTTTTTATTGCTGGCGCCCTCATCATACAGGCCCATATCATCATGCCTTGTCAGAACCACGGTCAAATCGGACTGCTGTAAAAACATTTCCAGTTTTAATGCCACCTGTAAATTGATGTCCTTTTCCAGAACCTGGTTAACGCCCACCTTGCCCGGATCGTTTCCCCCGTGTCCCACATCAATAACCACTACGGCCTTTTCTTCCGTTTTCTGCGCCATTGTATATACGGCCGCTTCTCTTGCCAGAAAATACATCGCCACCAGCAAAAAGGTGGTCATGGTCAGTGCCACTACTCTTTTTTCCATATCCAACACATTCCGCAAAAGCCTTATTATATTATATGGATGAAATGCGAAAAAATTCTGCCCTTTATCTTAAGCCGGGGCATCTGCAGGATGTCCCGGGCTATGAAACTGACCGGGCAGAATTTATCTTATGATTTTTGCGTTTCCCACCTACTGCTGTAAATAAAGGGCTATGGGTTCCCAGACATCGGGCTTTTCCTGCCCCAGCCTCCAGCATGCCACGCCGGCCAGCTGGTATCCGGCCATAACGTTTAACTTCACGGTTATGGAATCCTTTTCCTCTACCCAGACGGAATACCCTACGTCTGAAACGGTATAATCGGCAATATACTGGCAGGTCTCTTCATCCCATACGGTCTGTACATTATTTTCGGCGAGGAGATTTTCGATCTCCTGCATACCGTATGCCTTGTTGCCGATGTCGCCGGTAACGGTCCAGAGCCTTGTATAAAAAGGAATGGCATTGATCGTTTTTTCTTTGGGTACAAGGGCAAGGGTCTTTTCGATGCCCCGCTTTACAAAATCTATGGATGCGCAGGGACCGGGGCCGCCGTCTTCCACGGAAACAAATTCATCATATCCCATGATTATGACATAATCCACCACTTCCGCCTGCTTTGCCCTGTCGTAATTCACATGAAAACCGTTATCCACCGATAAAACGATTCCGTTTTTGCGGCATTCGATGGAAAGCTCCCGCAGAAACTGAATATAGCCCGCCGACGCTTCCTCGTTTATATTCTCAAAATCAACATTGATCCCGTCAATTCCACAGGAGCGCACCGCATCCACCAGCTGCGTGATCAGATTGGTCCTCCTGGATGTGATGCTTAGCACCTCTTTAATTTCCTCCCGGCTCAGATTATCCTCATAATTAATATGGGAAAAATCCGAAACCATGGCCCAGACTTCAATTCCTCTTCCGTGCATTTCCTGAACATACGCCGGGTCTGCAAGAGAAACAAAATTGCCGGCATTGTCGCTCAACATGAACCATGTGGGAGAAATCACGTTTACCCCCTGGGTATTTGCAAGGCGTTCTCCCGCCATTCCGTTTGCCGTGGCGTTCGTGATCAGATCCCAGACAAGGCAGATCTTACCGTCCCGTTTGATGGAAGCGTATTCCGGTACGGGAACGTCCGTAACCGCCGCGGGCGTCATCTCTCCCTCATTTTCCAGGCGCTTGTTTTCCACGTAACCGATATAGCCGTCGGCAGTCTTGACCTTGCTCCAGTTTTCCATGGTTTCCAGGATCTTCACATCGGTTCCCGCCGCCGCTTCCGTTAAGATCTCGCTTTTGATCCCGCCAAGGACCCTTATCTGGGTGTCCTTTTTTATCTGCGCGTGTTTTTCCGTTTCCCAGACCGTGGAAAGCACGATCCTGTTTGGTTCCGCAAAATAGACCGATGAGAAATTACAGAATTTTTTGAGATAATCCAGGGAAAGATACACCTTGTCCCCGGATAATGTGGTCAGGACATAATTTTCCGAAGTAAAGGTATCGGCCATGGTATAATCCGTACTGCCCACCTGTGTAACCGCCTTATCATAGTCCGTGGTAAAAATGACCAGCCCTTCCACGGCGTCATAATAAAAATGGTTGTTCATCTGCTCGTTAACAAAATCTATGGGAAGATAACACTGGCCGTCCTTAAAGACCGCCTTGGTTTCCATAATTTCATCGTTTAAAACAATGGCGGTCTCCTCTCCGCCCGTAACGCCAAAATATTCATAAAGATCCGCTTTTTCACGGGAATAAGAATATTTATCCAAAAGCTTTAAAAGAACTCCTATTGCCGCCACAATTATGATCAGGCATGCCGCCACTGCCACAGGAATTATTTTTTTCTTCATTTGCATATCCTCCAATTTGTTCTGATTATACCAAAAAATCGACACTTGTACAATGCTTAAACTCCCCTTATCCCTTTACCTTGCGGTACTCCGTCAATCAGCATAGAAGGACCTGATTTTTTTTTGCCCGTTAAGCATTGCACGGCTTTTAAAAGACATGCCTTCCTAAATCAGTTTTTCCTGATCTTGTCGTAATGGATCTCCTTGATCAGGCCCTGATCGTCCATAACATAATCTGCCATATAATTTCCTCTTTCCTGCATCATCATGTTACTGATCTTTGATGGAGGCGCAAGCTCTCCGTCCATGTACAACATCGTTCCTTCTTTTAAGGACCGGCACAGTTTTTTTGAAATTTCCTTTTGCGCTTTTTTATGATTTATCCTTTTCACGCACAACCTCCTGTCAGAGTATTAACAGACTTTCGCCGGGAAAAAGCAAAAATTTTCGAATATTCCAAAAGGATCGTGATATATTTTAACCCAAAAATTTGTTAACATACTTTTTCCTGATATGACGATAATATAATAGAGTGACAAATGCGAAATGCATCGGGACGTGTAAATACAGATGTGCGGTCAGGAATAACACGATATTGACCGATAAAAAAAATAAAACCATTTTAAATTATAACGTTTGGAATTTTTTAAGGATTCTTTAGAATCAATGATCAAGCACGAAGCTTTAGACTACCCTGTGGGTATTGTTGTAAATCTGATTTGCTTTAAAGAATAATGTCTCTGTATGCCTCCTTCCCTTTACGGATTGTCCCGGAAGCATCTCGTGGTGTTTATTATAGAGGATATATAAAAATTTGGCAAGCTGTTTATTATAAATTTATTAAAATTTTTAAAACTGGCACTTACCTCTATTGACTTAATAAACTAATAAGTATAAGATACTTTTACAATTTTACAGCAAAGAAGCTTTATGAAACGATTATTTTTTTCAATTGCCAGTGAGGATGAGAGCATATGAAAATAGAAAAGATCAACGAAAATCAAATACGGTGTACACTTACCAAAACGGATTTGGCGGATAGAGAACTCAAAATAAGCGAACTGGCTTACGGAAGCGAAAAAGCCAAAACGCTTTTTAAGGATATGATGGAAATGGCCTCTTATGAATGCGGCTTTGAAGCGGACGATATCCCTTTAATGATCGAAGCCGTCCCCATCAGCACGGAATGCATTGTTTTGACCATTACCAAGGTGGAAGACCCGGAAGAGCTGGATACCCGCTTTTCCAAATTTGCCCCTTCGGTCCATGAAGAAATGATGGGAGAACTGGACGCCGAGGAGCTTACGGACGAAGTCATGAATCTGTTCCAGAAGGTGCAGAATGCGGAAAGCGGCCTTGTGAGCGATGTTTCCCTTAACGACAAGCTTTCTTCAAAGCCCAGGCACTCCTCCGCCCAAAAACAGCCTTCCGATGTAAAGCCGGAAATGGCTGCTTCAAAGATTTATTCCTTTTCGGACTTAAATCATGTCATACGGCTTGCCCACGTAATATCAGGCATGCCGGTGGGAAATAATTCCCTCTACAAGGACCCCCGGTCCATGGATTACCGCCTGATCATCCACTGCGGAAATATGAGCGCGGAAAATTTCAACAAGCTCTGCAATATTTTCTCGGAATACGGCAGCTGTCTCAAAAGCTCTTCCGGTGCAAATTCCTACATGAAGGAGCACTTTGAGCCCATCTGCCTGGATCACGCTCTGCAATCCCTTGCAGAAATATAATCTATCTTAAAATATCATTTACCTCAAAACATCACTTATAAAACTATAATTAGGGCATGCCGCATCCGGAAAGATCGTTCCGGACGACACGCCCCTTTTTTATCTGCCCTTTACGGAAGCTCCAATTCCATTCCCGGCCTATAAAGCCTCTATCTTCGACATCAGATCATCCACGTCCATTCCGTGTACCATAGCCGCCTCTTCCAATGTCTCTCCCTGGGCAGAGGGGCATCCTACGCAATGCATTCCGGCATTGATCAGAACGGGGATCACATCCTCATTTATTCTGATGATCTCTCCGATCGTCATGTCCTTGGTAATTCCTGTCATGTATCTTTTCCTCCTTATTTTGTATCGTTTTCGGTTAGTATAACCCTATCTTGTGTTTTTATCAATATTTCAATTACAATCTGTCAGAACACTTTATAAATTTTTAGTAAAATTTTATGAAAATGTTTTAATTTTTCCGCAATTTGTATGTAAAAAAGTACAACGCGAACCTTGACGTATCCACTTCTTTTAACCTATAATTGAGGCATGGGATGAGCATAATATTTATGCGTAGCTTAACGGATATTTTCCGTTCAAAAAATTATAATTTTAATAGGAGGCTATTTCAAAATGAGACCAGAATGGACAGATTTTGTAGGCGGCAAATGGGACAAAGAAGTCAATGTACGCGACTTTATCCAGAGAAACTATACTCCTTACGACGGAGATGAGAGTTTCCTCGCAGGACCTACACAGAACACCAAAGATTTATGGGACATGGTGCTTGATTTGCAGAAGAAAGAACGTGAAGCAGGCGGTGTGCTCGATATGGACACCAAGGTTGTTTCCACCATCACTTCCCACGGCCCCGGATACCTTGACAAGAGCAAAGAGACTATCGTAGGTTTCCAGACCGACAAACCTTTCAAACGTTCCATGCAGCCTTACGGCGGTATCCGTATGGCAGAGAAGGCTTGTACAGATAACGGCTACACAGTAGACCCTGAAATCTCCGAGTTCTTCTCCACACACAGAAAAACACACAACGCAGGATGCTTCGATGCTTACAATCCTGAGATCAGAGCCTGCCGTTCCGCTCATATCATCACAGGTCTTCCGGATGCTTACGGACGCGGACGTATCATCGGCGACTACAGACGTGTTGCTTTATATGGTATCGACAGACTGATCGAGGACAAAGAAGCGCAGAAAGCTTCTACCGGACGCGTTATGACAGACGATGTTATCCGTCTTCGTGAAGAGCTTTCCGAGCAGATGACAGCATTAAAGATGATGAAAGAAATGGCTGCTTCTTACGGATGCGACATTTCCAGACCTGCACAGAACGTACAGGAAGCTATCCAGGCAGTATACTTCGGCTACTTATCGGCAGTTAAAGAACAGAACGGCGCTGCAATGTCCCTTGGACGTACTTCCACATTCCTTGATGTATATGCCCAGAGAGACTTAAAGAACGGTACATTTACCGAAGAGCAGATTCAGGAATTCGTTGACCACTTCATCATGAAGTTACGCTGCATCAAATTTGCACGTACACCCGAATACAACCAGATTTTCGCAGGCGATCCCGTATGGGTTACAGAATCCCTCGGCGGTGTTGGTGTTGACGGACGTCCCATGGTTACAAAGATGTCCTTCCGTTACTTAAATACTCTGAATAACTTAGGACCTTCTCCCGAGCCTAACTTAACAGTTCTCTGGTCTACCAGATTACCTGAAGGCTGGAAGAAATTCTGTGCAAAGATGTCCATTAAGACTTCTTCCATCCAGTACGAAAATGACGACTTAATGAGAGTAACACACGGCGATGACTACGGTATCGCATGCTGCGTATCCTCCATGGTCATCGGTAAAGAGATGCAGTTCTTCGGAGCGCGTGCTAACCTTGCTAAATGTTTACTGTACGCTTTAAACGGCGGTGTAGACGAAGTTACCAAGAAACAGGTTGGACCTAAATACCGTCCTGTTACAGGCGACGTTCTTGATTATGATGATGTAATGGATAAATTCATGGATATGATGGAATGGCAGGCAGATGTATATGTAAACACCCTGAACATCATCCACTATATGCATGACAAATACTGCTACGAAAGAGCACAGATGGCTTTACATGACAGAGATGTTAAACGTTACTTCGCAACAGGTGTTGCAGGTCTTTCCATCGTGGCAGACTCCTTATCCGCTATCAAATACGCTAAGGTAGAAGTTGTTCGTGACGAAGACGGCATCATCGTTGACTTCAAGACAACAGGCGACTTCCCCAAATACGGAAATGACGACGACCGTGTAGATGAGATCGCTCAGGATATCGTACACAAATTCATGACAGCGATCAGAAGACATCACACCTACAGGAACGGTGTTCCTACAACATCCATCCTTACCATTACTTCCAACGTAACTTACGGTAAGGCAACAGGTAACACACCTGACGGACGTAGAAAAGGCCAGCCTTTCGCTCCCGGTGCTAACCCGATGCACGGACGCGATACCCACGGCGCTGTTGCTTCCTTATCTTCCGTATCCAAGCTTCCTTTCAATGATGCTCAGGACGGTATTTCCAATACCTTTACCATCATCCCCGGAGCTCTTGGAAAAGAAGACCAGGTATTTGCAGGAGATATCGAACTCGATTTGAACAAATAAGATATTAGGAAAGGTGAAAGTCATGGACGAAAATGCAATGATCGAAGACCTGATCAAACAATTGGATAAAGGTATGGCAGGTAATGTAGGCCATATCAACGTTGATGTGGATGAAAAGGCCCAGGGGTCTAAAAGCGTGGAGACTATGGGATGTACCGAATGTTCCAAAAATCCTTTTGCATGCAGCGTTCCTACTCTTCACGAAGGCTTAGACGGCAACGAATAAGCAAAAGCAATCATCACGGGGAATGCCCGGTGCATTCCCCTACTATAAATTAGGAGGTAATTATCATGGCAGAAAATACAGCTCAGGTTGATAACTTAGTAAACTTATTAGACGGCTACGCTACAAAGGGCGGACATCATTTAAATGTTAACGTATTGAACAGAGACACTTTACTTGATGCTCAGAAAAACCCGGAGAAGTATCCTCAGTTAACCATCCGTGTTTCCGGTTACGCTGTTAACTTTATCAAATTAACACCCGAACAGCAGGCAGACGTTATCAGCAGAACATTCCATGAGAGCATTTAATTGATCTTGTGAGCATTTGAAAGCCTTTCGGATTCGTCCGGAGGGCTTTTTCTTTCCCATATAATATGTTAAAATACTGATAGCAGTCAGTCCCCGCTGCAGACATAAACGGCGGGGCTTATGACCTCGCAGGAATTCAGAAAGGAAGTTTTTTATGAGCGGAAGAATTCATTCTTTAGAAAGCTTTGGCACCGTAGACGGCCCGGGCACACGTTTTGTAGTTTTTGTACAGGGATGTCCCATGAGATGCGCTTACTGCCACAATCCGGACACCTGGCCTATGACCGGAGGCACTGTTATGGAGGCTTCGGAAATCATTGAGCAGTATGAAAGGAACAAACCTTTTTATGCAAACGGAGGCGGTCTTACCGTTACCGGCGGCGAACCCTTAATGCAGATCGATTTTCTGATCGAATTGTTTACCCTGTGCAAGGAGCACGGCATTCATACCTGTATCGATACTTCAGGGATCGCCTACAAGCCCGACAACACGGAATACAACAAAAAGCTGGACGCACTGATGGAGCTTACCGACCTGGTCATGTTGGACATTAAGCATATTGACCCCGATAAGCATAAGGAACTGACATCCCAGCCCAATGACGGCATTCTGGCTTTTGCCGCATATCTCAACGAAAAAAAAGTAAATATGTGGATAAGGCATGTAGTCGTACCGGGTATTACCGACGATGAAGAATCCCTTTATAAGCTGGGATATTTTATCGGACAGTTTACCAATCTGACGGCTTTAGACGTCCTTCCCTACCATGATATGGCAAAAAAGAAATACAAAGAGTTAAATATGGATTACAAGCTTAAAGACGTTCCGCCTATGGATAAAAAGCTGATTCCCGAGAAGAAGGAATTTATTTTAAACGGCATCAGAAAACGGCGGGAAGAACTGGGCATAACCCACCACAATTAACACTTTTCTAATATTTGCTACTTGTTTTCTGCATATATTTGTATTAGAATAACATTATGGATTGATAATTATTTATCAAGATCTATAATTCTAAGGAGGATATGATTATGGCATTTAAAATCGGAGACGCTTGTGTAGCTTGCGGTGCATGCGAAAGCTGCTGTCCTGTAGGAGCGATCAGCATGGGAGACGGCAAATTCGAAATTGATCCTGACAAATGTATCGACTGCGGTACTTGTGCAGGTCAGTGCCCTACCGGTGCTATTTCAGCAGAATAATCAACAAATATGAAAGCCGTGCATGAAAGAATCTTCATTTCAATGCACGGCTTTTTTATTAAAAGATCTTACAAAGGAGTATTTTTACTATGAAACAATGGAACGAATTAAACTACAAAGAGAAGTTCATAAGAACGCTCATCATTACGCCTTTTTCCATCATATTATGTATCGCTTTTCATATCTTTCTCCGCCCGCACTATGCCATAGCTGCCATAACAGTTGTTACGATTACCCTGATCTGGCAGCTTATCTATACTTACAAAAAGTGGAAGAGCGGAGAATAAGCCTATCCTTCGCTCCGATATCCGCTCTGTCTTTCCAGGTTTGCAAACTTGGTATAATCAGGCAGCCATGCCAGCTTTACCACGCCGATAGGACCGTTTCTCTGCTTTGCAATATTAATCTCTGCAACGCCCATTTCCTGGGTATCTTTGTTATAATAATCATCCCTGTAAATAAACATGACCACGTCCGCATCCTGCTCTATTGCGCCGGATTCCCTCAAGTCCGAAAGCATGGGGCGTTTATCCGGTCTCTGCTCTACCGCACGGCTAAGCTGTGACAACGCGACTACCGGCACGTTTAATTCCCTTGCCAGAGCCTTTAAGGAACGGGAAATCTCGGAAATTTCCTGCTGTCTGGACTCCGACGCCGAACGGCCGCTGCCGCTCATCAGCTGCAGGTAGTCGATGATGATCAGCTTTAAGTCCTTTTCCATTTTGTATTTTCTGCACTTGCTGCGCAGCTCCGAAATACTGATACCGGGAGTGGCGTCAATGATCAGGTTGGAATTTCCCACTACGCCTGCCGTTTCGATCAGCTTATCCCAGTCGTCATCGGAGAGGTTACCCGTCCTAATATTTCCCGAATTCACATTGGATTCCAGGGAAAACAGACGGTTTACCAGCTGGACCTCGGACATTTCCAGACTGAAGATCGCAACCGTAAGATTTTGTTTAAACGCCACATATTGGGCGATATTTAATACAAAAGCCGTCTTGCCCATAGAAGGCCTTGCCGCCACCAACACCAGGTCCGAAGGCTGTAAACCTGCAAGCTTATAATCCAGATCCAAAAAGCCTGTGGGAATCCCCGTGACCGCCCCGCTGGTCTGGGAAGCCTTTTCAATTTTGTTCATGGCTTCCATGACGATATCCCTGATGGGAATATAGTCTCTGGAATTTCGTTTCTGCACCAGGGAAAAGATTTTTTTCTCCGTCTCTTCCAGGATCACATCCGTCTCTTCCCTGCCAGCATAACAGGAATTGGCAATATCCTCATTTAGCCTGATTAATTTACGAAGAAGAGCCTTTTCCGATACGATCTGACAATACTGCCTGATATTGGCCGACGTGGGCACTGCCGCAACCAGATTACCCAGATATTCCATATTGTTGATTTCCATGGGAACGCCCTTTTCGTTGAGTTTATCCTGAAGGGTTACCACATCGACCACTCCGTCGCTTTCCTGAAGCTCCACAATGGCCTCAAAAAGCGTCCCAAACTGCTTCCCGTAAAAATCCTCCGGCAGCAACATTTCCGACGCCGTAATGATCGCATCCCTGTCTATCATCATGGAACCGATCACAGACTGCTCCGCCTCTACGCTGTGAGGCATTATTCTTTTGATTACCTGTTCTTCCGCTGCCATAAAAATTTAACTCTTTTCCGATACTTTATCCGTTTCTATGCTTCCTCTATCTTTACCCTCAGCACTCCGCTGACCTTAGGATGCAGCTTTACCTTTACCTCATAAGTTCCGAAATTTTTAAGGGCCTCCGGAAGTACGATCTTTTTCTTGTCAATTTCCTTTTTGTACTGGTCTTTATATGCTGCCGCGATCTCCTTGGTAGAAACAGAGCCAAAAGCCCTTCCGCCTTCTCCCGCCTTCATCTTAACGGTAACGCTCTGCTCCTCCATTTTGGCCGCAAAATCCTTTGCCTCCTGTAAGAGCTGCGCCGCCACCTTATCATCGTTGGCTTTTTTTAACTTCAGGTCGTTTAAATTCTTGGGTGTCGCTTCAATTCCCAGCTTTTTGGGCAGGATAAAATTTCTGGCGTATCCGTCGTTGATATTGACCAGTTCGCCCTTCTTTCCCAAAGATTTCACATCTTCCAATAAAATTACTTTCATAATCAGATTTCTCCTTCCTCCTGCATCACGGTCAAAGTCTCCTTTAACCGCTCAGTCGCTTCTTCAAGGGATGTATCCCTTAACTGGGCCGCCGCCACATTCAGATGACCGCCGCCTCCCAACTTTTCCATAATGATCTGTACATTTATTTCATCTATGCTCCGTGCGCTGATATAAATTACCTGATTATAATCCGTCAGCACAAAGCTGGCCTTGATTCCCGTAATATTTAACAGCTCATTTGCGGCCTGGGCCCCTACGATGGTAGGATTATGGGCTTCTCCCGCTTTACATGCGGATATGGCAAATACCTCCCTAAAGACAGACGCCCTGCTGATCGCATCGGCCTTTGCCCGGTAATCAAAGACATCGTCCCGGAACATTTTCCGCACTCTGGTAACATCCGCCCCGTTCCGCCTTAAATAGGCGGCCGCTTCAAAGGTCCTGACTCCCGCTTTGCTGATAAAGTTATTGGTATCGATAACGATACCGCCATAAAGGCAGTCCGCCTCTGCGCTCTTTAATTTCAGTCCGCTCTCCACATACTGGATGATCTCCGCTACCATTTCACAGGCGCTTGAAGCATAGGACTCGATATAGGAAAGGGTTGCGTTCTCAATGATCTCTTCGCTCTGCCTGTGGTGGTCCAGAACAACAATGGAACGGCACTGCTTTAAAAGCTCCGGGCATTCCGTAAGGCTTGGCTTATTTACGTCCACAACTACCAGACAGGTATTGGCCCCGGCATATTCCATAGCCTGGGCGCTGTTTAAGAGGATCAGTTCATCCTCGTCCTCATGGCTGATAAAATGATCCACCATAGGCTTGATCGACATGGAAATATCATTAAGAACAATAAAAGCGCTTCTCCCTAAAGCCTTGGCTATCCTGTAAATTCCCACCGCGGCTCCAAAACTGTCCGCATCCGTCATCCGGTGCCCCATGACCATGACCCTGTCCTTGGAAGTAATGATCTCCTTTAAAGCATGAGCCTTTACACGTGCCTTTACGCGGGTGTTTTTCTCCACCCTCTGGCTCTTGCCGCCGTAATAGCTGACGCCCTCCTGGGTCTTTACTACCGCCTGGTCGCCGCCCCGTCCTAGGGCCAGATCAATGGAGGTTCTGGCATATTCATAATTCTGCCCATAGGTCAGCCCTCCGACACCCACGCCGATACTCAAGGTAACCGACATTTCATTTCCGATATTGACAGTCTTTACATCCTCTAATAAGTCAAAACGATTTTCAAGCAGCGCTTTTAAGGACTGTTTTCTTAAGATGAAGAAAAACTTGTCCTTTTCCATCTTTCGGACAATGCCGTCGATAGAAGCAAAATACTTGTTTACTTTTCTTTCTATCAATGCGGTCAGCAAAGAACGTCTGACCTCTTCCACGCTGTCTAAAGCCTCTTCGTAATTGTCGATATATAACAGGCCCACTGCAAGGCTTTGGTTGTCATTTTCCCTGAGGGCGATCTTAAGGGCTGTTTCGTCAAAAAGATAAACGGCGATCAGGCAGCCGTCATAAGCTCCGTCCGACTCGAAAATATCGCTGTTCTCAACCATTTCAGCCAAAGGGATCCTCTTTAGCTTGGCATGATAATCCCTGTCGCCCTGCTGAAATTCCACTTCCGTCTCATCCACATCCCCTGTGGGCAGCTTATCTGCAGTGATAGCGGAAAAAAAGCTTGTAATCACTTTATTTTCCGGTTTTTCCTTCCCTACGATCTGCAAAAAAGCCTTATTGGCCCATATAATATGTCCGTTCTCATCAAGCAGCGTATTGGGCAGTTCCAAATCCCGGAGCAGCCTTTTCTGAATCTGCCCGTACTGGGTGGCAAAGCTGACTAACTCCGTCATAATGATGGGACGGTTAAAATGCTCCAAAAACAAAAAAGAGATCAGGTATAACAAGGTAAAGCAGGATAAAATGATCCCCGCCGTCACATCGACAGTATATATGGCTACATTCGTTGCCGCCAATAAAATGCCGAACCATACCGGCATCTGAAAATACAGGCGCAGCCTTCCTTTAAACTTTAAATCTTTTTTCATATATCCGATTGCCTCTTTGATCGCTCATAATATTTAAAAGATAAAAAAACACATATAATTAATTATAACATCAAAAGAGAATTTTTACCATTACAATTTCCTGTGTTACTGTCCGTTTACCGTATATTCTCCCGCTCTTTGCCCCGCTTCCCGGCCTATTTTGTTTAAAGATTCCTGATTAAAGTGTACGCCGTCACACCATTTATCATCCCTGCTTTGTAATCCGGGCGCCGCCGCTGATGCCAGTATCACATCCTCAGACTCCCGGCATATTTCCTCCTGGGCCTGCATGATCGCCCGGTAGCCTTCTATTTTCTCCTGATCCTCCTGTTCAAGATCATGAAGATCATATCCCGTTTCGATCAGAAAACACTTTTCGACCCCGTATCCCTGCATATACGAAAAGAGGTATTCAAAATCCCTTTTATACGCATCTGCCGAAGTCCGGTCCGCCCCGTCGCTTTCTCCCTGAAACCATACCATATAGATGTGCCGGATTCCGAATCCGTTCTGTTCCAGATAGTTTTTGGCGCACATCAGGCGTTCTGCCGCGTCCTCCTTCAGGCTTATCCCGCCGGTCCACTCCTTCATATGAGTGCTTCCCCTGGATGCGGATACCGCTATTACCGGCGTCTTTGTATTTTCATAATAGGCATTGACAAAAGCTGTTACCAATGTCCCGGAACGTTTCAAAATAAAACGGTCATCACATCCGCCTTCTTTATTCTCATTTTCCCCAAAAGGTTCTTTTAAAACAAATAAATCGCCGGTATTTGTGACTGCGCGGAATTCATATCCCGCCCCGCGCGTTAATACAGGCGCTTCCGCCGCATTACCGCCTCCGCCGCTCATATTGCTCTGTCCCATAAAGATCATCAGATCCACTGCCGGTTTTTCTATATAAAATATCCGTTTGCTGAATTCTTCCGAATAAACGAATCCCCTTATGACACTGTCCCTGGTTTCTTTTCCGCTTCCCAGCCTTTGGACCCAGTCGCACAATCCTGCTTCGTCCGGTTCACGGTTAAAAAAGGCCTCATACATTTTGACGATAAAAGTTTTATTATCCAAATCCTTCGATTCAAACTCCTCTGAATGTAAAAAGCCGTTCTCTATGATCTCCTCCAGCGTCATTTCATTTGTAAAGTAGATCCTGCACCAATATTCCAGCCCAGCCACATCAAACTCCCTATCCAGAAGCTTTGTATAGATGCCTGACAGAAATGCTGTCAGATCGGGATTTATGTATCGGTATCCGCTTAAGGCATCCGGATCCTGCTTTGTTTCCATGTCCTCATTTCCGTCCCGGCAGGCGGCAGCTTTCGCAAAAACAGGATTTAATGCAAATAACACAGCCAGCCATATCATGGCAGTTACGCTTCTTCTGTATAAAAATTTTTTCATGATCGATTTCCTC
This sequence comes from Lachnospiraceae bacterium UBA3273, assembly GCA_002362385.1. Classification (GTDB taxonomy): domain Bacteria; phylum Bacillota; class Clostridia; order Lachnospirales; family Lachnospiraceae; genus UBA2882. The sequence continues at coordinate 12,390 of DEUB01000069.1, read as the reverse complement.
TGTTTTCTTTATTAAGCTTTTCCACATTTTACCATGAACAGTATAAACCCTATTTATCCAAGGGACAAGAAGAAAAACTGCCAAATATCCAAGAACGGGGATTACTGCCTTTTATTAGAAACAAATTGATACTCATCCCCCTGTTTTTTCAAGGTTACCACGCAGTCGGTATTTTCATCCGTATATTCCAGAAAAGGATTTTCATATAGAATATAATATATTCCGTCATCCGTTTTCATCCCATCGATGACAGAAACCTCCATATAATTGGTATCCCCCGCTTCCATACAATAAACTTTTTCTTCCTTTAGATATGTCCACGAGAGAGGATTGCTCATATCGGAAAGCCCATAACCGGTTCTTTTCCTAAGCAGCGCATCAATATCCGATTCCCTTAATGCAATGAAGTCCGTATCAAACTCCGATTTTCCGACAGCTTTCAGATAACTGTTCCTCACATCCTCCGAATTTACCCTGTCCAAACCCGCACCAACGTAAAACACTTCTCCCAGTTCCACATCCCGTACATCCTGATAAAAGCTCTGCAGAAACCCATAAGAATCCTTTTTCCGTAAAAACTCTGACATTTCCCCCAGTTCCAATGATGTCAATGCAGTTCCGCCCTCTATCCCCATATCTGATTCCAGGGGTGTTTCCGCCGTTCCCGGCGCCGTTTGTTCCGCTTCTGAGATCAGCTTAATATTTGCACGCTCCACATCGGAAAGAATGGTATCATCCACATTTTCGCCGGGCACGTACCATGCCTTCCCTTCAAAATAATCTGCAAGTTCTTCGCTTTCAAACTGCCAGCCGTATCTGGCATAAATCTCATTGCGCGCAATACGGAGTTCTGCCTTTGTCATTCCCGAAAGCTCCTTTACTTCCAGGATACGGCTGTTGCTCTCCGGCAATAGAAATTCTTCCTCTACCGGTCCGGCGTTGATCTGCCGGATCACGGCAGTCGGCTTTTCGTCCCAGCTTGTTTCTCCTGTTGCATTACTATTGATAATGCTGATTTTAAAAAGTGGTTCCACGCCTTCATCCGCCGCATAGAAATAAAACATATCCCTGTCATAGACTGCCGCAGCCGTCTTGTCAAATCCCATAAGCTCAAGCTGCCTTATAAGCCCCGTTTCCGCTTTTCCCAATTCATAATAATCGGATCCCCCAAAAGCGAACTCAGCAGTCTCTATAAAATCTGTTCCATCATAACAGCAGGCATTCAGCACAATACTCACTCCGTCCGCTGATATAAAGGTGCACTGCCAGCTGTCCATGCAGATATACTTGCCATCCTTTAGCAAAAAGCGGATCTCTCCGCCGTCACAATGGGGGCCTATTACGTAATCAGGAAAATCCCATACCGCCGATTCAACAACCTGTCCATCCCGGTATTCATATACCGCCGCCTTGATCCAGTACGCTTCACTTCCCTCCTGCAGGCGGAATGCCAAAAGCTCTTCCTCCCCATCCCCATCAAGGTCCAGGATTGCCGTATCAAGATATCCTTCCTTTTTCTCGGGAAGCCCCTTTAAGCCCTGAGTCATATACAATACGTAATCGCTGTCTTCCCCGGGACTTTGCTCTTCATAAACAAGCTGCGTCCCCGAAAGATCGCAGGCCTCAAGCCCTGCCGCATATTGCAAAAGCGTCTCCGCTCTGTCGGCCTCTTTTTCCTGCACGGGCTCCTCATTCTGCGGGGTCTCTTCCGTCTGCCCCGGCTCATCCTTATTCTCTATCTCATCTTTCGCTCCGCTTTTACCGCTGCATCCCGCCATCAGAAATGCGATCAAAACCGCCGCCGATAATATCCGGATTTCTTTCCTTAATTTTCTTATACTTCCTCTTTTCATCCCCGTCTTCCTTTCAAATTCCTCTTTCTTTTCCCGCATACCACACCCGGATTTTATCGGATACCTTACCCGGATCGCATCAGCTTTGATAAAATCTCGTGTCTCTATGACTTTATCTATTATAAAGAAACCGGCTACTCTTTCAAATAGCCGGTCTTTGATCCATTACATTATTTTACTGATCCATGGTTTCATCCGTAAAATCTTATCCGCGGATAAAAGCTTAGTCCTGTACATAAGGCATCAGTGCAATATGACGCGCGCGTTTGATCGCTACCGTCAAAGCCCTCTGATGTTTTGCACAGTTTCCTGTGATTCTTCTGGGAAGGATCTTTCCTCTTTCAGATACGTATCTTTTTAATTTAGCGGTATCTTTGTAATCGATAACATTATCTTTTCCACAGAATACACATACTTTTTTTCTTCTACGGACTCCGCCTCTTCTCTTCATAGGAGAATCGGATTTTTCTGTCTTATTAAAAGCCATGTCATTGCCTCCATTCTTAATCGGTTTCTAATTGAACGGCAATTCTTCGATCCCATCGGGAATATTCATAAAGCCTTCGCCTGCCGCAACAGGAGCTGTATTCTGCATCGGCACATAACCGCCGTTATCGCCGCCCTGCTGGCTGGATTTGCTCTCTGCAAATTCGATCTCGTCCACCATGATGCGCACGCTGTAGACCATCTGCCCTTCTTTGTTGGTATAATTATCGTTCTGTACCCTTCCGCACACAACAACCTTGATACCCTTACGCATATAGCGCTCAATAAATTCCGCCTGCTTTCCAAAAGCAGTACAGTTAAAGAAATCTGCATCCGGCTCGCCTTCGCGCTTGAAACGCCTGTCCACCGCAATAGAAAAACGTGCTACCGCAGTCTGGCTGGCCCCTTGTGAATACCTTACTTCCGGATCTCTTGTTAAGCGTCCCATTAGAATTACTTTATTCATCTTTATTTCCTACTTTCTATTATGCCTCGTCTTGTCTTACGCATAAATATCTGATGACATTTTCCATGATACGAACGCGATTTTCAATTTCGTAAGGAACAGATGCCTCAGCATCGAACTGGATGAAGTAGTAGAAAGCTTCTTTCATTTTCTGAATGTCATAAGCAAGTCTCTTCTTGCCCCATTCATCAACGTTCGTAACTGTTCCACCGAATCTCTCGATATAAGCTTTTACTTTTTCAATAGTAGCAGCTCTTTCATCGTCTTCGATCTTAGCACTGACAACAACGGCTAATTCATATTTGTTCATGCTACGTTACCTCCTTTTGGTCTCTGGCCCCTTATCTAAAGTAAGGAGCAAGGATAAAATATATCACAGAAGGATATGATAGCATGATTTTCCACATTTTTCAAGGTTTTTTCTGTATTTCTTTTGTGTTTTTCTCTACCAGCTTCCTTGCGATCATGATCTGGTGCCCGCATCCGCAGCATTTCAGACGGAAATCCGCTCCCACACGCAAAATCTCCCACTGCCTGCTGCCGCAGGGATGAGGCTTTTTCAGTGTCACAAGGTCTCCCACCTGATAATTCATCTCAATGCTCCTTTCCCGCCTTTTCTCTCTATCCTCTTTAAGATCCTGCCGGCCTGCCGTTTATGTGGAAACCGGAGCAGAAAGCATCAGGCATGGACTTCTATCTGTGAAAGAATCTCCCCGATAGGCCCGCTGATGACCAGATCCGCCATATTGTCTCTTGACGTAGGCGCTTTATTGATCAGGACAAGTTTAGAGCCGCTGTAATAATCAATAAGTCCCGCCGCAGGATAAACCACCAGGGAGGTTCCGCCGATGATCAGCATATCCGCCTGGCTGATGGCCCTTATGGCGCCGTTTAACACCTGATTATCCAGGCCTTCCTCATACAAAACCACGTCGGGCTTAAGAGGCCCTCCGCAGCTGCACTTGGGCACGCCCTCCGTATCCAGGATATATCGGGCATCGTAAAATTTCCCGCATTCCTCGCAATAATTTCTCAAAACACTGCCGTGAAGCTCATATACGCATTTGCTTCCCGCCGCCTGATGAAGCCCGTCTATATTCTGGGTAATGACAGCCTTAAGCTTTCCTGCCGCCTCCAGCTCGGCAAGCTTTAGATGTGCCGCATTGGGCTTTGCGTCAAGACACAGCATCTTATCCCTGTATAATTTGTAAAATTCCTCGGGTTTGTTCCGATAAAATGTATGGCTCAAAATCGTCTCCGGCGGATAATCATATTTCTGGTGGTATAATCCGTCCACACTTCTGAAATCCGGAATACCGCTTTCCGTGGACACGCCCGCTCCCCCGAAAAACACAATGGAACTGCTTTCATCGATCATTTTTTGAAGCTTTTCAATCTCATTCATATACTGCCTCCTTTACCACAATGGAAATAAATTCATATTGCCGCAGGCAAAATCCTTTACCACCCCGAAAAATTCCCTGACCAGATTTGCGGGCATCGTTGCGATATCATCCCTTGCCGAAAGCGCCTGCGGTTCCTCAAATCCCTGATGTGCAGCCAGATGCACGGCCCTGAAAATATGAAAGTCATTGCTGACGACCGCTATTTTCTTTCCTTCTCCGATAAGTTCCCTGGAAAAAGCCAGATTTTCTTTTGTATTTGTGGACCTGTCCTCCAAAAGGATCCTTTCTTCGTCAAGTCCCTTTTCCTTTAAATAAGCGGCCATGGCATAGGCCTCCGTGGTCGTCTCGTCGCTGCCTTTTCCGCCCGATACAACAACCGTTACATTTTCATGCCCCATTGCATAGTCGTAAGCCGCGTCCAGCCTTTTTGCAAGCACCCTGCTGGGCCTCCCGTCTCTTACATGCGCTCCCAGCACGATCACATAATCCACTTCTTTGGACGGCGTTCTGTAAAATCCCGACAAAATAAAGCCTTCAACCGTAATAAAAATACCAAGTCCGATACAAATTAAAATTACCATTGCCACCTTAAGCCATCCCGGCACAAACCGCCTGACAAAATGAGTTTTTGCCATCCATGCAAAGATCAGAAAAAAAATGCCTCCTATGAGCCAGATAAAATAAAATGCATTAGCCAACCCCGCATAAGCCACCAGGCCCGTAAAATAACCAAGGCAGAGTATTCCCAGCAAAATCCAGATCTTAAATAAAACGCCGGACTTTTTTTGTCCTTCGCTTTTTATGTCCTTTACTTTTTTCTTTCCTGCTTTCGCCATCTCTTTATCCCAATTCTAAAAATTCAGGCCCGGACCGGCCGGTCCGAACCTAAATCTCTTACTTTAAAATTTTGTTTCTCTTATGCTTCTTTTGCAAATACAGATCCACGTCGGCACGGACCATGGCATCATTCAAAGCGGCCCCTTCTTCATTGACAAAGGAACTCATGCCCACGCTCATGCTGATATAGTACGGTTTATCATTGCTGTCATTGAGCAGAACCGTAGCTTCCGCGATCTTATCCCGCAAAAGCTTCTCGTAATTCTTATCTTCCGTAAACAGAAAAGCGGCAAATTCATCTCCGCCAAACCGGCCGATGATCTGATCTTCTCCCAAAGCATCCTGCAATATCTGCGCAATGGCCTTTAAGGCGTAATCCCCTTCTTCATGGCCGAATTTGTCATTGATCAGCTTCAGGTTATTCATATCCGCATAGATAATGACCGCACATTTATTTTGATTCTCAGGTACTCTCATAGTCTTACGGGCCGTAACCAGGAACCCTCTCCTGTTATAGATCTGGGTCAGTTCGTCGGATTTGGATACCTCATCTAAAAAGGCGTTGGTCTCCTTTAACTGCTCAAGGCTTTCCTCCAGCTGGACGCTGACAGCTTCCTTGCTCTTAATCAGACGGATGGTCTGGATCGCCGATGAAATCTGGAAAGCAACCGGTTCTATGGCAATCAGGTTTTCCCTTGTAGGTTCCATTACATACAGTCCGTATTGTTCATCCTTTGAGAAGAGGAAGGATACCGCATACGTTTTTCTCCTGCCGTCCTCTAAAAAAGGATTGTTAAATATGTCGTCAACGGATATCTCCTGTTTTTCGGCAGGGGGAATATAGCTGTCCCTTCCTTTCTGGTATGCTTTGACAAAAAGCTTATCCGGCCTCTCCCATTTTCCGTTTTTCCTGCATTTCAATACTTCCGGAAACATTAAAAGATAGCTTTTGGCAACATTCAGCTGATACATCCTCGCTAACAGCGTATCGTAATTTTCGGTATTGTCGTCACTGATCATATCTCTGGTAATCGCCATGGATACCTGATTGAGCATATCTCGCTCCCTGGAATTCTGATTCTTATGCCTTTCATTTAATACCAGCATATTTTTGTAGCATTCCGCCAAAGCAACATAAAGCTTGATCCTGTCCTTATCGGATTCCACCGATTTGGCAAACAGCAGCATTAAATATTCGCCCACTTCATACACACGGCTGATATTATCCGTCTTTGCCAATATTTCCGCATTGAGCCTGAAAAAATGGTCTGATATTTCCCCGTATAACTCATCGCTGATACTCTTGCCGTAAACATTTTCAATCATCCATGTCGTAAACTTCTCCAGTTCCCTTTCCACCATGGAAACCGTATCTTCTTCTGCATGGGTATCGAATAAGGCTTCGCTGATCTGCTCTACCAAAACATTGACATCGTCTTTATCCGGATCGAAGCTGAACTTTTTCTCGATCCTCGCAACAGCGTCTTTGCTCTTTCCGCCGCAGGATTCTCTCGCTATAAAAGCCGTTTCAATTCGCAGATCCTTATTTCCCTCTCCTTTTTCTTTGCATGCTTCCATAAGAGCGCGGTATCCGAGTTCCGCAGACTCCGCCCTTGTCGTGGTAAGGCTGGGTTCCATCAGGGAAGAAAAAGGAGAATCGTCAAACCCCACCACAGAAACGTCTTTTCCTATCCTCATTCCGTGCTTTTCCAGAACGCGGTAACCTCCGATAGCCATATAATCATTGGAAAAGACAATGGCATCCAAGTCGCAGTTATTATTTGCAAGAAGCTCTTCCACCACATCATCACTATATTCGGTAAAATTCCCGTATACGATTTTCTTATCTTCTACCGCTATGCCGTTATTTTGAAGAACTTCCTTGTAAGCCGAAAGCCTCTCTATGGAATCTTCGTTGGTTGCCGGGCCGCAGACAATTCCGATCTTCCTTCTTCCCAGACAGCGGATCAGATACTCCACCTCTTTGGCAAAACCGGCTTTATTGTCAAAGGAAATGTTGACATATCCCTCGACCTTATTTGCAATGGTAATGACGGGGATTCCCGTATATCCTTCAAGGAACCTTTTCTGGACGCTTTCATCCACATTGCTTGCAATGGTCCCCAATAAGACCACCAGTATGTCAATATTTTTCTTTGTCACAAAATTAAATATATAATTGTTTTGATATTCGTATTTGCTTTTGTTCCGCTCCATATAAGGCGCATCAAAGTAACCGCCGGCCAAAATAAACAGATTTGCATCCATCTCCTCAGCCGCATACATTGCCCCGTTGCAAACCTCTCTGGCGAAAATGTCACAATACTCGCTTATTAATAAACCTATATTCAGTCTTTTTCCGCTCATTTTCGCTCCTTATTGTAGGAAATTAGTACCAGTTTTCTAAAATCATTTAAAATCCCCTATTATTCTATATTATATATGACCGCCTTTTTCTTTGCAAGCATAACGCTATAAAATCTTTGCCTCCATCCGCTCTTTTACGATCCTTTTTTCGGTATGGCTTTATTATAAAAAGAGCGGCATCTTTCGTCGGAAAGTGTCGCTCTCTTATCTTTTATCTGCACTTATCTGCAATCGCTATAGAATTTTTATTTTGCCTTTTTGGCTTCCAATGCCTTATCTGTAGGCTTTACCATAAGGAAGCATACGAGCAGTGCGATAATATAAAGCACGATGGTGGCATACAAAACATATTGGTAGCCCGTAGGATTTACCGTAAGAACTTCCACCGTACCGTCAGCAAGGGCATGCTCAATGTCAACAGGCGCCCCAAAGGTATTGACGATCCATGTTGCCATCTGGTTTCCGGTCAGGCCCGCAAATGCCCAAGCGGATAAAGTAAGTCCGTGGATCGCACTGATATTGCCCATACCATAATGGTCGGACAACAATGTGGGTACATTGGAGAAACCGCCGCCGTATCCTGCGTTGACGACGAAGATCAATCCCAGTACAAGGATGATCAGCATTATACTTCCTTCTCCGTTTTTGATTCCACTTGTCAAAAGTACAATTCCCGTAAATACGATAGAGAGAATAAATATCAGCTTATAGATCGTATTCCTGTCCTTCATGGTATCCGCCCATGCGGAAAAGCCGAGACGCCCGCCGGCGTTAAAGATTGCCGATACGGTGGAAATGATTCCCGCAGCTCCTGCAAGACCGATACATTTTACGATCATCTTTTCCTGGGAGATCAGAGCAAGGCCGCATGTGATATTGATATAGAACATCAGCCAGATTCCGATATAGTTGGTAATAGGCTTGGATTTGATGACTGCCATCATGCTCTGGCCCTTTTCCTTCTTCTGGGGCTCATGCCAGCCTTCCGGTTTCTTTAAAAGCAAATGTCCCACAAACATCATGACAAAGTATACAACTGCCAGAATCAGGAACATTTTATAAATGCCGCCCTCTCCCAGATTATCCAGCATGGACTGCATAATGGGGCTTGCAATAGCCTTTGCTGCGCCAAAGCCTGCAACCGCAAGACCTGTTGCAAGACCTTTTCTGTCCTCAAACCAGAGCATCAACGTCTTGACCGGAGACAGATATCCCGTACCCAGTCCGATGCCCATAATAAATCCGTAACACAGATAAATACCTACCAGTGACAGCACATTTCCTTTATGCAGTCCGCCGTAGTAAATGAAAAATCCCGTGCCGGCCATACCTGCCGCAAAACAGATCGTGGCGATCAGGGACGACTTATGTATATCCTTTTCAACCACATTTCCCAAAAATGCCGCCGACATACCCAGGAAAAAGATTGCAAAACTGAATGCCCATTCGGTGGCACCCTTTGAAAATCCAATGTAATCCGCAATTTCCTGACTGAAGATCGACCAACAGTACACAGTTCCGATGCTGCAATGCAGCAATAATGCGGGAATCGCTGCCCGAAACCACTTATTCGCGCGCCATCCGCCTGTTTTTTTTGCATTTTCTCCCATAAGCTTCTACTTCCTTCGTGCTAAATTTTTTAATACATTTTAATCGCTTTCGATGATTTCTATACAATTTTCCGAAAGCTAAACATGAACATTATACACCCTTCTTTGCTTTGTTTCAAGCGTAACCGGCTCCTATCTCTTCCCTGTTACAGATTAAACTGTTCGACTGTGGACTGCAGGGAAGCGATGCTCCTCATAACATCCTTTGTTTCCGCTGAAACATTTTCGCTTGCATTGGTAATCCGCTGCAGATTTTCATTGACTGAATGAACCGCTCCGTCCAGTTCCTTCTGGGAAGTATCAATGGTATCTATGATCTCATTGATATTTGCAATGGATGCGTTTAAGTTTTCGGTATGTGAACCCAGCGCATTGCTGACTTCCACATAATAAGTTGCATCCTCTTTGTAGCTGTCCGCAAGAGTTTCCAGCTTATCATAATCCTTCAGTACGATCTCATCCAAAAATGTAATGACTTTGCTGCTGGCATCGGATAACTTATCCACGCTTTCCATGACCTTTTTAACCAGTTCGTTGACCTTGTCGATCTCACTGCTGGTGGTATTGCTCAGCTGGTTGATCTCATCCGCCACCACAGCAAAACCTCTGCCGGCTTCTCCTGCCCGTGCCGCCTCTATGGAAGCGTTAAGTGCCAGAAGATTGGTCTGCTCGGCAATGGCGCTGATCGCCTGGGAAACCTCCACGATCTCCCCGATCACTTTTGTTTCTTCAATAGCGCTCTCAAGGCTCTTCTTACTGTCTAATGTAACGGAAATGGCATTTTCCTTGTCTTCCAACAGCCCGGGGATCATCTGTTCCACTCTCACGATGATCTCTTTTGCCCGCACCGTAATGGACTGGGTATTTTTTACCAGTTCGTCCATGGCTTCTGCAACATCCCGGCAGTTTCTGTCGATATCGCTGATGCTTTCTGTCTGGGAGGTCACGCTCGCCCCTGTTTCTTCCATAATAGCGCTGATCTCCATAATATTCCCGTTCATATCCGACACATGACTGTCCGTTCCCGAAATCATATCGCGTATCATTTCCGTTTCCCGCTGTGTCTTTTGTATGGTGGAAATTACCCTGCTCTCTAACTCCTCAATGAGGTAGCTGATCTCTTTTACTTCGTTCTTCTCCGCTCTGCAGTTTTTCGTGCCGATTACCTTTTCCTTAATAAAGGCCTTCATCTCAGCTAACGGCTTTAAGAGCCTGTTGACTACGATATTCAGCAGGACAATGAATACTACCAGAAAAATAATGTCCACTGCCAGCGGAAGCATCAGATTATTTCTGATCTTACTGCTGATAACAGAAGTAGGTTGTGTGATCCCAAGACGCCACCCCGTTGTCTCGACCTTCCGAACGGCATAATACTTGGAAATGCCGTCGTAATCCCTGAACGTGGATACATGATCCTTTTCAAGATCAATGTCCAGAACGTCGGATAAAACGGTATTCCCCTCTTCTTTCGGCAGATATTCTTTGTTTTCATGGGTAATTACACTGTTATCTTCGGCCAGGAGAAAGGTCTGCACGCTCTCATCCGTTCCCACGCTCTTTACCATTTCAATCAGGCTGTCAATGGTAATATCCGCCAGAATAACCGCCTGTTCCCCATCCATGGTAAAGGGCTTTGCAATGGATACGATCATCTGCCCTGTGGCAAAATCCGTATACGGCTCCGTGTAGATCAAATCTCCTTTTTCTACCGCATCGATCCACCAGCCTCTTGTAGTAGGATCCAGATCAAGGGAAGAGTGGTTTGCGGGAAAAACTCCGCCGTCATAAGCAAGACAGCAATAATACATCAGGGCATCCGGATTTTCGGAAAGGTTTGCTTCCAGATAGTCCATGACGGCTTCCATGTCGTCTGTGTCCATTGTCCGAAGAGCGCTTTCCATAGTCTCAACAATATAGGCCTGCCTGATCAGCCACTCATCGATCAGCTCGCTCGTATTCCCCGCTTCTTCCAAAAGCGTGTTATGACCGTTAGTTATCAGTACATTTCTCAGAACAATGCTGTTGAGCGTTGCCGTTACTGCTATGATGATCACGATACACAGCGCCACATAGGAAATAATATTGCCTTTGATGCTTCCAAAAAATCCGTTCTTTTTTTCAGCATCCTTTTGCGTTGACTCCTTCATCCCTTTTCACTCCTTCATTTTTTCTGTCCTTCTTCAAAATCAAACACTTCTACGCAAACAGTTGAGCATACTCCATACCGGATTCCCCGGCCTATGCTCCCTTAAGATTGATCTGCATTTTTTGTCGTATTTTGCAGATCAACAACAATTAAAATCATTATACACTAATTAAAGCAAAAATGAAACTACAGGTATCGTTATAACGCTTAAAAGAGTGCTTAAAACACTTCCCTTAATGCAGCAGCTCTCATCCGCTCCCTGATCCGCCGCCAGCAGCACTACAATGCTCCCCACCGGCATGGCCAGCATAAGGATGAATGTTCCGGCTATCTTTTCATCCAGGGCAAATCCCCTGATAAGCAAAGCCGCCGTAACAGGTACGACAAGCAGCCTGATAAGCAAAAATAAATACATCTTAATATCTGCAAAAAGCCGTTTTAAATCCTGCTGGGCCATAGACGCCCCGATCAAGATCATGGACAAAGGAACCGCAGGCTCTCCCAGATAAGAAACAAAAGCTTCTACAGAGGAAGGCACCCTGATCTTCGCCGCAAAAATGAGGATAGCGGCAAGGCAGGCAACGACGCCCGAATTGATTATTTTTTTATAGCCCTTTCCTTTTTCTTTTTTCCCGTCTCCGGTTATGCTTTCCTCTACCAGATGAAGCCCATAGGTATATAAAAGGAAATTATATCCCAGGATATAAAATGCAATATATAATACCGCGCCTTCTCCGTAAACGCTGCTGATCACGGGAATTGCTATAAATCCCACGTTGGAAAAGATCATCATAAGCCGGTAAAGGCTCTCTACAGGTTTTTCGATTCTTAAGATCTTTACAATGAAAAAGCTTAAGACGGTCAAAAGAATAAAGTAGATCCCAACAAGCAAAAGATTTATCAGCACCTTTCGGTAATCGTCCCCCGTATCTTTATTCAGGACCCCATTGATGATCAGCATGGGATTCATTACGTTTACAACGATCTTAGACAGCCTGCCATATGCATTTTTATCCAGCCAGGACGCTTTATAACAGGCATATCCCACCACCATCAGGGCAAACAGCACCAGCATTTGCTGGATGACTATGAAGGTATTCATTTTTCCACTCCTTTAAATCACATGAAAAAAGCACCAGAAAATCCATTCCCAATGCTCTTTTTAAAAGCCTTAAACTATTTATTACGGATTGATTATAGCATTACGGTTTTTGGA
>DEUB01000010.1 GCA_002362385.1 Lachnospiraceae bacterium UBA3273 | reverse complement strand
GCCAATAAAAATTATACACTAACTATTTTCTTTTCCCGTACCGGATGGTAACGGCTCCCTTTGAAAATGTTCCGTAAACCCTGCACCCCGTATCTTCTAAACGTTCTAACACCTCTTTATGAGGGTGCCCGTAGGAATTATCCTTTCCTGCGGAAATAAGGGCGGCAGCCGGAAGACAGCCTTCTAAAAACGCTTCTGTTGTGGAATATCCGGAACCGTGATGCGCCACCTTTAGAACCCCGATATTTCTCTGCCCGAGCCTTTTAATAACCTTTTCCTCCCTTTCTCCCGGCAGATCTCCTGTAAATAAGGTCCCGATACCGCCGCATTCCATAAATAAGACCATGGACTGGTCATTCCCCTCTCCCTCTTCATTTATCCCGGGATAAAGACATTCCCAGCGGGTGTCCCCGATCTCAAACCGGTCTCCCTCCGACACTATTAAAACTTCAGCGCCCGCAATGTCAGCGTATGCTAACAGTTCTTCATAGACAGGATCGCTTATGGCAAACTTCGTCAGGACAAGATGCTTTATTTTAATTCTTTCTTTTTCGTCATCCGAAAGTATTTCCAAAATGCCCGATATGTGGTCGGAATCGGCGTGGGAAACAAAAACATAGTCAAGGCTGCTGATCCCATGGCTCTTTAAAAACGGAACGATCCTGTAGCGCCCCACCTCCGATACATCGCTGCTGCCGCCGTCAACCAATACATTGTATCCGCTTTTTTCCTCGAGCACCATGCAGTCCCCCTGCCCGATATCCAACATGGTCAGGGCAGTTGCACCCCGCAGTCTTAAGCAGAGTATAAACACTCCCGCCATAAGAAGAAGGATATTACCTTTACCATTTAATTTCTTTTTTTGCAAAACTTTCTTTTCCCATGGCTTTTTATCAAGATTTTTTTCTTTTATGAAGTCCTTTTCAAAGGACTTTGTCTTAAATACCAGCCATAAAAGAATTCCATAGTAAATCACGGTCTGCCACAGCTCCGGCTTTCCCAAAACCGGATTTCCTCCCGGCAGTCCGTCAAAAAGACGGCAGAGCCCCTCGCAGACCAACAGTATCCATTTGCTGGGCGTCATAAATAAGCCGCCCCAAAAAGGAGCAAGGCAGGAAAGAAAAAGACCTGCCGAGCCCGCTGCCATCAGAAGGCCCATGAGGGGGATGATGAAAAGGTTTAAAAAAACAGAGTACAGGGGAAAGGTATAAAAAAAGAAAAGCTGAATGGGAAGGGTTGCCAGGGAAATGGAAAGACTTGCAATAAGAGAAGACCTTATTTTTCGTTTTAAAGAGCGCAGAATCTTTTCTTTTTTGCTCCGGTTTAAGATCATGGCCTGTGCGGCCGGTTCTTTAGGCAGCACATTTTCTATGGCGGGTATGAGCAATGCGATGCCCATGACCGCCCCAAAGGATAATAGGAAACCGCTGTGGTAAATATACAAGGGCTGCTTTAAAAGAAGCGCAGCCCCCGAAATCGCCGCGGCCGTAAGCATATCATAGGTACGCCCGCACAGTCCGGCAAGGAGGAACAGAAGGAACATGATAACGCTCCGGATCGTGGAAGCGCTTTGTCCCGTCATTATGCCGAAGCTTATGATAAAAAAGGCAGAGAAGGCGGCTCCCGCCAGGGAGGGCACTCTGAGCTTTTTTAAAAAGCGGAATATTCCCATGCCCAGGAAGGATATGTGCAGCCCCGATATGGCAAGGATATGGGAAATGCCGTTCCTTTGAAAAAGCTCCTTGATCTCTTCATCAAGCCCGCCCTTTTCCCCGAGAAACACAGCCTGCATGATCCCTGCATATTTGGGCGGCAGGGACCTTGTAAGAACCCCGGACAAATAACGTCTTGCCGCAAAAAGCCCCTGTCCGCAGGGTAAAAATCCCTCGTCTTCCAAAGTTACCTGACACCCTGTCACAAAGCAGGAAATGCCTTGTATCCTGTAATACAGCCTGCTGTCAAACTGCCCCTCACCTGCTGCTTCCTCAAACAGGCGGCAGGTTCCTTTAACCGTTACCCGGTTTCCGATCTTTATTTTTGATAGGATTTCTTGATTTTCTGTGTAACAGAGTGCCCGCAGATCCGGGGATTCCGTATTTGGGATTTTCGTATTTGGGATTTTCGTATCTGGGATTTCTGTATCTGAGACTTTCAGATATAATACAGATTTGTTGTTTTTGTATTCCATCCGGTACACTTCTCCGGAAAGGATACACATCTTCTCATTCTGCAGCTGTTCCTCTTCCCCTTTGGAAACCGGGAACAGCTCCAAAATGAAAATTACCCCTAAGACATAAAAAAGACATAACAGACACAAAGGTCTTCTCATAGCGCTCCTTACTGTGCACGCATGATCTCCAGATTTCTCTCAAACACCTGTGACAAGGGTATGGTTTCCATATAGATCAGGTCTGTGCTTCCGTTAACGGAAATCTGTACCTTATTGATATCGGAAAGCTCCACCAAAGAATTCACAATGGAATAAATGGCCGCTTCCGGCGTAACATTTCCCGGAAGGTTCAAAAATCCCTCATCCAGATTCACATAACACGTATTGTCACGGGTGGTAACACTGACTATTTTTGTATCGGGCGACAGGGTTGCAAAACCGTTTTCCACGCTCTCCCCGCCTTCCGGCCCCGCGATCAGTTCTTCCACGATCAGTCTGTCCATGGAAATATTGCTGTTGTAGACCCGATCGACCAGATGGGCCTCTAAGCTTCCGCCGCTGATATCCGCATAGTATAAAGTCAGGCTGACTTTTTCATATGCATTGATCTCATTTCCTTCGTTATCCACAAACTGGTCCGCTGTCATGTAACCCACGGGAACGCCGCTCACATTCACAAGGGCCTCCCCGTTCACATTAAACGCCACATAATTTACCCCGTTTACCTGGCAGAGCGTCCTCACAATGGCAGCCCTTGTAAGCACTTCCCTTGTGGGGCTCATGGCCGAATATTCCCCGTTAAAATTTAAGATGAGCTGGTAATCTTCATAAGCGAAAGACTCTAACTCCACATTTTCGGGTATAGCGCTTTTATAGCCGGCGCTTTCCGGCTGTTCGGAGAGCTTCGCAAACAGAGCCTGTAAGATTTCCCTCGTATCCTCTCCTTCAATCTCCACGCTCTGGCCCGACACCTTGTTTTCTTCATTGTCTACATAATAAACGGTATATTCCTTTGCTTCAACGCCGTCCCTGCCGCAGCCTGCCAGAAGACAGATACAGATGCAGCATAAATATAATCTGATTTTCTTCATATTCTCTCCCAACAGGTCATCCCTTTAACGCATAGGTCAGGGGAATCTTTACAAGGAAGGTGGTCCCCTTCCCCTCTTCGCTTTCCACCCTGATGGCGCCTCTGTGCATCAGGATCGCACTCCTTGTTATGGAAAGCCCCAGGCCGGTTCCGCCGATCTTACGGGAATGGGATTTGTCCACACGGTAGAACCTTTCAAAAATATGTTCCTTCGATTCCTCAGGGATCCCCATGCCGTTATCCTCCACAACAACGGTAAAGAAACGGTGGTCTGCATCCAGGGTAACCTTCACATAGCCATGCTCTTCATTGTATTTGATAGCGTTTTCCACCAGATTGGAAATGGCAAGGGTCAGCTTTACCTCGTCCACCTCCGCCGTCACATCCCTGTTGCTTTCATAGATAACATCAATGTCCTTCTGCCCCGCTATGGGCCGCAGGCGTTTTAAGATCAGTTCGATCAGTTCATTGATATTGACTGTTTCAATATTCAGATCCGCCGCCGTCTTGTCCATCTTGACTAAAGACAGCAGATCGTTGATGATCTTGTTTTCCCTGTCTATTTCATCGGCAATATCCGTCATGAATTCCTTATAAAGCTCTACCGGCACATCCTCCTGGGCGTTTAAGGAGTCTGCCAGAACCTTCATGGATGTAATAGGCGTTTTCAGTTCATGGGACACATTGGAAACAAATTCCTGCCTGGATTCATCCAAAGCCCTCATCCTGTTCAAAAGTTCATTAAACGCCGTAATAATATGCTCCGTCTCCAGATAATCCGATACATCGATAGCCTCCGCTTCAAATCCGTCCTTTACCGCCCGGATCGCCGCCGTAACCTGCTCAAAGGGCTTTACCAGGATCCTCGAAGTGATCCAGGAAAGAGCCACTACAAGGATCATCATCAAAAACTGGAGAATAGAAGCCTTGCCGTCCAGGACAGCTATATTGGTGGTAATATTGTCTGTGGAAACGCTTATGAGCATGACCCCGACAATTCTGTTATTTTCCTTCCCTTCCGAAATTCCCCCACCCTTTTCCCCGTTGTTTACCGTAACGGTAATCGGCGTGGTCATCTCGATAAAACGGTTGTTGCCGTCATAATTGCTTACATTGTTTCCTTTAAAGCAGCGGATGACTTCTTCCGAAATGATGGTCTTGCCTTCGCTGATACCATATGTATCCCTGACCACATTAAAGTTCTGGTCAATGACCAGCACCCGGCCGTCATAGAGGTTTGACAACTGTACCAGCTCCGCATTGATGGTTTCAGAGGAAGTATCCTGCAGGTAATTGTTTGCCCCCAGATGATTTGCAAGGATCATAGCCTGGTTTTCAACCTCGGAAATGCGCAGGGAAACAGCCCGCTCCTCATAATTCTGCAAAATTCCGTAACGCATAATAAGGGTGGGCACATAGCTTACTATAATGACAATGGCAAAAATCCTAAACCTCAGACTGTTCACAAAGGTCAGGCGCGATAAAATCTTTTTTAAAAATGCTCTGATATCCGCTCTCACAAAAACACCCTTTTATTTAAAATAGTACCCTACGCCCCATTTTGTATGGACATATCTGGGCTCGCTGGGATTTTTCTCAATCTTTTCCCGCAGCCGTCTGATATGCACGTCCACAGTCCTGACATCCCCGGGATAATCCTCTCCCCAGACCAGCGTCAAAAGCTTTTCGCGGCTGTAAACCTTGTTGGGGTTTAAGACCAGCAGTTCCAATACGTCAAATTCCTTCGCCGTCAAATTGATCTCTTTCTCTTCAATATAGACCCGCCTTCCTTCACGGTCTATTTTCATATCGCCCCGTTCAATAAAGCTGCCGTTCTCAGCCTTAGGACTCGCTTTTCCCGCAGTCCGCCTCATAATGGCTTTGATCCTGGCCTTTACCTCCAATATATTGAACGGCTTTGTAATATAATCATCGGCCCCGTATTCCAGCCCCAGGATCTTATCCATATCCTCTCCCTTGGCCGTCAGCATCACAATGGGAACATTGGAAAATTCCCGAATCTGCTGGCACACCTCGAATCCCGAAAGGCCGGGAAGCATGACATCCAAAAGAATAATGTCAAATTTCTGCTCCTTCGCTATTGCGAGCGCTTCCTCTCCGTCATAAGCGCACTCCACTTCCATGCCGTCCTGTTCTAAGCTGAAACGGATCCCTTTCACGATCAGTTTTTCGTCATCTACAACCAAAACCCTTTTACTCATTTCTCTCTCCATCCACATTCTGCCTTCATTTATTCTGCTCTTTTACTTCTTTATCTGCTGTTTTCTGTTCAGCCTTTTATTCCGCCTTTACTCTGCCTTGATATAATCCTTGAGCTTTGCGAAAAGGCCGCTTTTGATCCCGGATACATTCTGGATATCCTCGATTTTCCCAAAGCTTCCATGCTCGTTGCGGTATTCCACAATGGCTTTAGCCCTGGTCTGTCCCACTCCCGGCAGGGTGCAAAGCTCATTCTCATCCGCCGTATTGATATTGACCAGCCCGTCATCCGGTTTTGCCTCTTTCATCTCTTCCGAAGGACCTGCAAGCCCGCTCTCCCATTCCTCTTTCGTAGGAACATAGATGCGGTCTCCGTCTTTCACAGGCTGTGCCTGGTTTAACGCCGCTTCACACGCCTCCGGTAAAAAACCGCCGGCGCTTTCCACAGCCTGGAATACCCTTGCATCCCCGGGAAACTCATAAACCCCCGGATATTTTACCGCGCCGCATACGTGCACATAGATCCGGCCATCTTGACTTTCTCCCGTTTTGCTCCCGGCAAAGTCATAGCCTTCAGACGCCTCCTCCGCATCCCCCATGTCAGCGGAGGATCCCGTGATCTCCTGCCCTTCTAAGGAAAGGGTATAAGTATCCTTCTTTCCACACCCAAACAAGCCGGATAACAGTAAAGCGATCAGCAGAACACAGATCTTTTTACCGTTCCGACCCCATTGAAATATTCTCTCTTTTTTGTGATTCATAACATAACCTCCTATTTTATAAACAGAAGGCCCTTCTATGCTAATCGTGTTTCTATTGTATTCCAAAAAAAATCACTTTACAAGAAAGAATTCATGAAATTTAAAAATTTTGTAACATTTATCCCCATTTATCATCCGGCGCCGCCGCCCCGTACAGGGGGGGGACCGTCAGCGCCGTTTCAGCCTTCATGCCCCGGCTACTTGGATGTTTCCCACTTGAATATTACGATCCCTGCAATGGCTACCAGCATTCCCGCCGCTTTCCTGAGTGAAAAGGGCTGCTTTTCCATTCCCCATATCCCCATCAGTTCAATGATGTAGGATACGATGAGCTGTGCAATGACAATGAACATCGCCGACTTGGCCGGTCCTAACTGGTTGATGCTCATGATGACCGTATAAGTAATAAATGCGCCGATCACACCGCCCAAAAGCATATATTTAGGCTGTACCTGGACCACCTTGGCAAAACTGGTCCTGTCCGTAAAAAGCCATGCCAGAATACATACCGCAAAGGCTGTCAGCTGTACGAAGGCATTGGCGCTCCACATAGAGGAGTTCTTTGTTACCCCGGTATTAAAAACCCCTTGTATGCTCATAAGGGCTCCGGACAAAATAGCAATAAAAAAACCAAGCATGGATATATCCCTCCAAATATTATTTGGATTATTTTACCCATGCCCGGTCAAAAATATTCCTATACCTGCTTCTTTATTCTTTCATCCAGATCGCTTAAGATCTCATTGACATCGGAACCCGTCCAGATCCTGGTAAAGGCAATTTCCAGCTGCGCCCAGAAATTGGAGGTCTGCATCATCTTCGGGACGGGCACTGATGTGCCGTATTCCGAAAGAGCTACGGAAATTGCGGGATTTTCATAGGTCACGTCATATCTGGAGGGGATCTTGTCGGTCATTGTATAAAATTCTTCCGTCTGGTTTTTGACCAGATAGGATGCAAAATCATTTGCAAGAGCGCCGTTTTTACTGAATCCGTTTATGACCACCGCATTGGTCACGGACAGGCTTTTGGAAGCCAGGGTATCGCTGACCGCGGGAATTTCCGTTATCCCGTACTCATAGGCAAAAGTGCCGTCCTTTTTTCCCTTCTCTAACTTGCCGATGGCGTCGGTAGTGGCTACAGTAAATACGATCTTTCCTTCCATGAATTCCGAAAGCACAGAATCATAGGTAACCGCTTTTGTATCGATGGAGAAAAACTGGTTCAGCTGCTGGTACAAGGTCATGCACTCAACGGATTTCTGATTATAAATATCAATGGTCCCGGCGTCGTCTCCGTTGATGCCGCCCACGCTGATGCTGTCTCCCACAATAAAATAGTTGTAGAAAATATCCGATACGTCCCACTTAAATACCGCTTCCACCATTTCCGGCGCGTCGTAGGAATCCGCAAAGGTCAGAATACCGTCCATGGTAACGGGAACCAGCGCTTCCTTTTTTTCTTTTATCTGTTCCTCAGTGATGTCGCTTACGGATGTGGCTCCGTTGTCGTTTGCAAGGGCTTCTAACTCGGCGTCCGATTCCGCGGCCTCAACCATTTCCATAGCGGCTTCCCCTTCCGCAGCATTCTGCTCCGCTTCAATAGTTTTGACCGCCATGTCCGTCAGATAGGTTTCATTGTATAAAAAAATGGAAGTTTCAAAGTACAGGGGATACCCCAGCAGTTTATTTTCATATGTGACCGCATGGAGAGCAGCATCCGAATAGTGGGATGCGTTTACCATTCCCTCCGGATCCGTGATCTGTGCCGCCAGTCCCGATAAATAAGCTTTTTCCAGCGTATCATTGCTGATAATGTATAGATCCGGCGCACCTTCGCCGCTCATCTGGGCATTGTGGATCTGCTCTAAATACTGCAGTCCCGATACCAGAACCGGCGTAACGCGCACATCATTTTCCTCATAATACTTAAGGGCCGCCCCGGCCAGATAATCGCTTAAAGCATCATCCGTATACCAGATGACAATATTCTCTTTCTTTTGAAACAGCCCCGCCGTCTCAGTCTGTCCGCTCTCTATATTTCCTGCCAGTGCCGTTAAAACCGTCATGGCGATCACCAGAATAACCGCATAAATCTTTTTTGTCATATCAGAACCTCAACCCTACAGACATTTTTGTAAAATGGCGATCATGTCATCCACATCCTGCTTTTTTATAACAAGGGGCGGAACAAAGCGGATAATGTTGCTTCCCGCATTTATGAGGATCAGTCCCTCATCCATTGCCTTTGTGATAATGCCGCCTACAGGCTTATTAAATTCCAGTCCCTGCATAAGTCCCGCGCCCCTGCGGCATTTAATGTCCTCACATTCCCCTGCAAGGGCATTGAGCTTCTCCTCCAGGTATGCGGAAACCTCCTTAACATGCTCCAGTATATGCTCTTTTTCAAACAGTTCAAATACCTTGCAGACCGCCGCACAGGCAAGAGGATTGCCGCCGTAAGTGGTTCCGTGGTCTCCTGCCGCCAATGAAGAGCTGCCTGTCTTTTCGTTTAAGAGAAAAGCCCCCACGGGAACGCCGCAGCCCAAAGCCTTTGCCGTGGTCATAATATCGGGCTTTACCCCGTATTTCTGCCATGCATACATATAGCCGGTCCTTCCCATGCCGCACTGCACTTCGTCTAAGATCATCAGGATATCCCTTTCGTCACAAATGGCGCGCACTCCTTCCATAAATTCCTTTGTGGCAGGATAAATGCCGCCTTCTCCCTGAACGGTCTCAAAAATAATGGCGCAGGTCCTGTCCGTAATCTGGGCTTTGACGCTGTCCAAATCATTCAGATCTGCGAATCTGATATTTCCGATCAAAGGCTCAAAGGCTTCCCTGTAGTGGGGATTCCCCGTAACCGCCAGGGCTCCCATGGTGCGTCCGTGGAAGGAATGGTTCATGGCAATGATCTCATGGTCCGTTCTGCCGTCCTTGTTGTAGGCATACTTCCTGGCCGCCTTGATGGCCCCTTCCATGGCTTCTGCGCCGGAATTGGTAAAGAACACCCGGTCCATGCCGGAAACCTCTTTCAGCTTTTTTGCCGCCTCAACGGCCGGTATATTATAGTAATAATTGGAAGTATGAATGATCTTATCGATCTGCTCCTTTAACGCATCGTTATATTCTTTATTTCCGTAACCCAATGCAAACACGGCGATACCCGCCACAAAATCCAGATAACGTTTGCCGTTCATATCATACAGATAAACGCCGTCTCCTCTTTCAAGCACTACCTGATAACGGTTATAGGTGTGTAACAGGGCGCTTTCCGCTTCGTCAATGTATGTTTTCATATCCTTTGCCATTTTATTCTCTCCTTACTGTTTATGCGGTTTTCCTTCCGCTTTCAGGCTGTTTCTTCTCCCGCCGTTTTTTTATTCTTCAGGGCAGAATTTGTCCCGGTGGATCCCTTTTGCCAGGTTATCATCGTCAGAAATGATCGCAGTGCCGATACCGTGCTTGGTAAAGATCTCCAGAAGCAGACAATGGGGAACCCTTCCGTCCAGGATATGCACCCGGCTGACCCCTTCCTCAATGGCTTCCGTACAATTATTGAGCTTCGGCAGCATGCCTCCGCCGATAATGCCGCTTTCAATCAACGCCTTAGCGTCGGAAGCGGTCAGCCTGGAAATAAAAGTGCTCTTATCGTTGATATCCCGGTAAAGCCCTTCAATATCCGTTAAAAACACAAGTTTATCCGCCTTTACCGCCTTGGCAATGGCACAGGCGGCATCGTCCGCATTGATGTTGTAGGTATTAAAATCGTCGTCCAGCCCTATGGGCGCTACAATGGGAAGGAAATCATTTTCCAGAAGATCGTAAAGGATCTTGGCGTCCACCTCTTTAATATCTCCCACATATCCGATATCCTTGCCGTCAGAATATTTTTTATTTACCTTTAACAGTCCGCCGTCCTTACCGCTGATACCAACGGCCTTTACCCCAAGCTCCTGTACCATGGTAACCAGGCTCTTATTGACCCTTCCAAGGACCATTTCCGCAATCTCCATGGTCTCCTCGTCGGTTACCCGAAGCCCATTGACAAATTCGGCTTCCTTTCCCACCTTGCCGACCCATCTGCTGATGGCCTTTCCGCCTCCGTGAACGATAATGGGTTTAAATCCTACAAGCTTTAACAAGGTAACATCCTTGATGACATTTTTTTGCAGTTCTTCATTGCTCATGGCGCTGCCGCCGTATTTTACAACGATGATCTTACGGTTGAACCTTTGTATATAAGGCAGGGCTTCTATTAAGACCTCCGCCTTCTTCATAACCTGTTCCATTTCCCTTTGTTCCATTTTTTCATTCTCCTCTTTTATCCATATGCTTTTGCACCCTCTGCATACCGTGACGCAAAAGGCCCTGCATTTATTTTAAAAATCCCTTAAGCACCGTCATAAAGATATCCATATCCAAAGGCTTTGCAATATGGGCATTCATTCCGTTCTTTAAGGCAGCCTCTTTATCTTCCTCCAGGGCGTTGGCCGTCATGGCAATGATGGGCAGATCCTTCACATCCTTCCTGGGAAGGTTTCTGATGGTCCGCGTTGCCTCATAGCCGTCCATGATAGGCATCTGAATATCCATTAAGATCACATCATAGTGATATTCCTCCGCTTCTCTTACCATGGCTACCGCATCCGTTCCGTCCGGAGCCGTCTCCACCTCAAAGCCCGATTCCGTAAGAATTACTTCGGCTATCTCGCGGTTTAATTCAATATCCTCCACCAAAAGGACACGTTTACCCCTAAAGTCAGCCTTGGTCCATTCCGCAACCTCTTCCTCTTTTTCGATAAGATTGTTAGCCGCTAACAAGACGGATTTCAGATCGGACATGAAAAGGGGTTTTGCGCAAAAGGCCGTAACTCCCGCTGCCTTTGCATCCTCCTCGATATCCGACCAGTCATAGGCTGTTAAAATAATGATCGGCACATCTCCGCCCACGGATTTCCGGATCCTTCTCGCCGTTTCCACGCCGCTGGTCTCCGGCATCTGCCAGTCAATGATATAAGTATGGTAAGCATCCCCTTCCTCATAAGCCGACTTCGCCCGGTATACCGCCTCTCTGCCGGAAGTTGTCCATTCCGACCGCATTCCGATCTGTTTTAACATTTTGCTGACACTGTCACAGGTATTGAAATCATCATCCACGACCAGCGCCCGCAGCCCTTCCAGCTCTTTGATCTGGGCCGCATTCTTCTCCACATCCTGGAGCCTTAAAGAAAGTTCCACGGTAAAGGTGCTGCCTTTGCCAACTTCACTTTCAACGCTGATGTTTCCGTTCATCATTTCCACGATATTCCTGGTAATCGCCATACCCAGACCCGTTCCCTGTATACCGTTCTGGGTAACGGTCGTCTCTCTTTCGAAGGGTTCAAAAATATGTTCCACAAAATCCTTTGACATTCCGATGCCGTTATCCTTGATGATAAAGATATAATCGCCGTAACCGTGTCGGAATGTGGTCTTCTGCATGATGCGGAATGTAATGGTCCCGCCTGCCGGAGTATATTTAACGGCGTTGCTTAAAAGATTGATAAATACCTGGTTTAGTTTCAGGGCATCGGCTATCACATCTTCGTTTGCGACTTCAAAGGTATCAATAAATAACTCCAGCTGCTTTGCCTTTACCTGGGGCTGGATGATATTGACCAGATTGTGCATCAGCTCTGAAATATTGCATTCCTGCTCTTTGATCTGTACCTTCCCGCTCTCGATCCTGCTCATATCCAGAATATCAT
Source organism: Lachnospiraceae bacterium UBA3273 (assembly GCA_002362385.1). Classification (GTDB taxonomy): domain Bacteria; phylum Bacillota; class Clostridia; order Lachnospirales; family Lachnospiraceae; genus UBA2882. The sequence goes on along the minus strand of DEUB01000010.1, from coordinate 121,230 downwards.
TGATCAGGCTCAGAAGATGATTACTGGAAGACAACACCTTCTGCAGACATTCCCTGACCTGATCCTTATTGTCTATATGGCTGACCGCAATCGTTGTAAATCCTATGATGGCATTCATGGGCGTACGGATGTCATGGGACATATTGGAAAGGAAGGTAGATTTTGCCTTGTTGGCATGCTGCGCCTGCATCAGAGCATCCTGCAGCGCCTGGGTCTGTTCCCTCTGCTTCTGCACCTGCTCCGTGATCTCCCTTGAAACTACCATGACCATAATGTCGTCCGTGTCGTTATCCTGGGTCATGATAAAGGACTGGCGGACGCACATCTGACCGCCTTCGGGAGACTGTCCCCAGTAGTCGACGGTAACCTCTGCCTGTCCCTCCTCAAAGCGCCCTTTGAGATATTCCGTATTTACGGCAGCGCTGTAATCTTCCAGGGACTCTTCCAGTACAAATTTTTTCCAGCACGCAAAACACTCGGAAGCCTTACAGGGAACTTTTAATCCCGCCCTCTCTAAAAGGGATACCTGTTCTCCGTCTATTTCCCGTACAATATCCTGCTCTATCAGATCCTTTGTCAGATTAAATTCAAAGGTGGAAAAAGCATTCGATGTAATAGCGATCCGATACTGCCTCTCTTTTCTGTCAGCAAGAGACATTTCCGCCTGGATATGCATTTCCCGTTCCTTTACTTCCGTAATATTCTGACGGATAGCCAAAACCTTGACCGCCCTGCCTTCCTTTCTTTCCAGACAGATGATATTCACATGCTCCCATTCTCCATGGCCGTTCCGCAGTACGTGGCATTCAAAACGGACATCGCTCTGTTTCTCCAGGGCCTCTGTCAGAGCTTCCTTTTCCATTGCCTTAGCAAAAGCGGGCCGGTCGCTTTCATTCATCAGAATATCGGTGGTATGATCCACCCACGCTTTATAAGGCCCCTTTACCGCAAGGTTGACGCCTTCCGGCTTGGTGCCTGCCAGATACTGGTAGGTATCCGCTTCAAAATCAACGAGGACGAACCTGGTAAAAAGAGTATTGACGCCATTGATGATATATCCCATCTCCAGATTTTCCTGCTCCAGCATCTTTCTGTTTCGTTCCGACCGGAGGATCAGGGCAACGATATAGATGACAAACAGTGCGATCAGCATGGCTTCCAGACGGATCCCTACAAAGTTTTCATCCCTTATCATGCTCTGCGTCACACTTTTAGGAAAGGTCTGTACAAGGACAAAGTCATAGTCCTTCAGATATCTTACGCAGATATTATCTGTTTTGCTGTTCGAGCTGCAGATAAACGCCCCTTCTCCGCCGTTTTCAAAAACAGCTTTCGCATCGGCTGCGGCCTGTTCATCGATCACGCCGTTTTTCTGTAAAATTTCCAAAAGCGGTTCTTCATATATGGTTGTATTGTCGGATCCGGCGATCACTTTTCCGTCAGCCGCACACAAATACACATCGGCCGCTTCTCCGAAATAAGTGGTACTCAGCATATTCTTTAAATATTCTTCGGCCAGATAGGCGCCCCGCAGCACGCCTATGATCTCGTCTTTATAGCGGACGGGCGTATAAAAACATGCCATTGCCTCGTCAAAAAAGCGCGGATCGTATATGATGGAGATTCCCTCGTCTCCTTCTATGCCTTTTTTATAAAAATCCCTGTCCATTACTTCCACAGTCCGCCCGTCAGACGCATAATCGATACCGTTAAGATCTGTAAAAATAACTGCGTCGAATTGTGTGTTTTCTTCCATTTCCTTTAACATCTGCGGCGTCACTTCCGGTTTGTCCAGACTGGTTCCCGTAAAATAGGAATAGGCACTGATACGGCTCAAAGCATTGCCCAGTTCATCATTGATCTGCTCAGCCTTTATCTGTGCCGAATCGGCCGCATAGTTTTTATTCCGTTCCTCCATGCGTTTGCTGTTCTGGTCCGTATACCACTGGAATAAAACGATTATCGCAGCCAGAAGAAACAACATAGGTAATCATCCAAAAGGATCTTGTTTTTTTCATGAACTCTTCTCCCTGATATGTAAATTCAGATATATTTCTCCTATTTTCGGAATTAAGTATAGCACAGAAAAAACAAGTTCTCAATCGGCAAATCTATGGAAATCAATTTTCAAGGCGGCAGACGGCCCTTTAGCACATATAATTCCTTTGGCAGCACGCTATTACCATGGGCGCCAGAAAACATAAGAGCACAGGCATCAGGATATTTCCTATGGAAAACGTATGCATAAATACCCCTGCAAACGCCGTCTGGCAGATTGCTGCCGTCCCTGTCAGTTTCAGGCACAGCCTGAAAAGCTTCCCGATTCTGTATCGTTTAAACTGGCAGCGGGAAAGGGGAAGAAAACGCAGCACTTCATAAACATCCTTTATTTTTCCTTCCGCCCTGAAGCTTACGTATCTTCCCAGATACACTTCCACCCCCGCCAATTCCAGGACAAGTACCACTAGAACGGACGTGTAATCCCCCTCCCATATCTGGAAGGGCATGATAAATAGAAACATGGCCGGTGCAAGCATCAGGCCGCCTGCAAAGCACAAATACCAATAGTCCGGATACCATATCTTTTCTTCTTTAAAAAACCGTTCCAGCACCGCCTGCTGCCCTTTATCCAAAAATCCTTTTCCGTCCATAAGCTTTTCCCCGCTTTTAAATTATTTTTCGTTCCAGTTTATCCGCAACTTCCGGACTTTCCCCAAATACGGTCAGTCTGCCGTTCTCCAGTACGCCCGTATAATCCGTACCCGTTTCCATCTCCGACAAAATATGGCTGGTCATCAGGACAGACGCCTTCTCATCCTTTATGAGCTGCCGCATCCTGTCAAAGAACTCCCGCCTGAATACCGGGTCCATTCCCGCCATCACTTCATCCAACAGGTAGAGACAGGGATCGTGGGCAATGGCAAATGCCAGCTGGAACTTATACTTCTCTCCCCGGGACATTTTCCGGTAGACCTTCCCCGGCGGCACCTTCCACTCCTCCATGACCGTCTCAAACTTTTCCATGGAGAACCCGTCATAGAAAGCCCCTAAGACCTTTGCGTTCTGCCTGCATGTGCAAGATTCGAAAAAGCTGTTGTCCGAAGAGACCAGACCCACTTTATTCATAACGGCGGCATGGTTATCTTTGATATCCTCTCCATCCACGCAGATACACCCCTTGTACCCGGCATTTTCCTTCATGATATATTGAAAGAGCGTGGTTTTTCCCGCACCGTTCTTTCCCGTCAGCCCGTAGATAAATCCTGGCATCACTTCAAAACTGATGTCTTCCAAATGAAATTTACGCCCTTTTCCCGTTACATGTTCAAATGATAATACAGGAACCGTCATGTTATCCCTCCTAGCGCAGATTTGTACTGCTTTTGCCAAAAATTCCGGTACTTTCATAAACTTTCCGTTATTTCCACAAGGTTTCCGCCATCTCCACAAATTCCCCGCATCCAAGACCTGCCTGTTTCGCTTCGTCGATCAGTTCTCCCAGCCGTTTCTCGATCATCATCAGCTGCTTTTCCTTCAGATAATCCGTATTGTACTCGCAGACATAAAAGCCTTTTCCCGCCACGGACCGGATAAGCCCTTCCTTTTCCAGTTCTTCATAAGCCCGCTTGGTGGTAATGACGCTGACGCTTAGATCCGCCGCCAATGCCCGTATAGAGGGCAGGGCCTCTCCCGCCTGAAGGTGCCCCGTCACAATGGCATTTTTTAATTGGTTGACGATCTGCTCATAGATCGCAAGAGTCCCTTGTGGAAGAATTGTAATTTTCATGCCGTTCTCCTTAACCATGTTTCGTAGTAAACCGCATCATCCAGCTTCTGTTTTTGATACCTGACGTATTTTAACGACATGGGAAGCTGTACGATGACAAATATTCCAAAGAGTGCCAGTTTAACCCAAAAATCCGGCAGTTCATCCGCCACAATGGCCGTCTCAATAATATTGGAAATAAAGGCCAGGGCTATGATCAAGATCTGCTGCTGGATTTCCTTATTCGTTCCATCGTTCTCCCCGCTTCCTTCCGAAGCTGTCATGACCGCTATGAGGAAATCATTCAGTAATATCTGCACAGCCGAAAACAGACCGCAACAGGAAAAGGGAATGATGATACATACTCCCATAAGAGAAACAAGCATCCTGACCGCCACGCCGAAACGATACATGCCGTAAATATATTTTTTTCGTTCCTCCCTGCTCATAGGACACAGATACATCATTTTATCAAGCCCGGGGCTTCGCAGCAAAATATCCAGACAGCACAGTGCCATGGGCAGGAGGATACCCGTAAAAGCTATCATATATTCCCTCCGGAAATTTACATTTCCGGTTACCCCTATCAATACGGGCATTACGATAAAATAAGAAAGAAGAAACAGACCGTTTGTCTCTCTTCCCAAACGGCTTATCTTTATTGCCCTGAAATAATCCCTGACTATATTCTTCATCTTTCATCACTCCATTCCTTTGCCCGCTCCATCAATCACGGCAAAAGCCCCAACGGAAATAAAACTCATTCCTCTTTCCTCCTGCCGTAAAAATACATGAACTCTTCAATGGTAGGATACGCGACCACTAACTCCCTGTCATAACGGTTCAGCCTGCTGTGGGCTGTCAACGCCTTTGCCCCGTAGGCGTTTTCTTCCATACGGATAATTTTTTCCTTCTGCAAAAGCCTGATCTTATAGGCTTCTCCCGAAATCATACGGTAGCTGTCCCGAAATTTCTCGATATCCCCGGCAAAGACCTGTTTCCCTTTTTCCAGAAAAATAAGGTAATCCGCCATGCGGTCCAGATCCTCCGTCAAATGAGTTGCCAGCACCACGCTTCTGCTGCCGTCCGCAATAAATTCCTTTAATATTTTGAAAAACTGTTCCCTGAACTCAGGGTCAAAATTTCCCGTAGGTTCATCCAGGATCAAGAGCTTTGCATCATGGGACAGTGCAAATGCAAACTGGCATTTCAGTTTTTCTCCCTTTGACAGCCTGCCGAATTTTTTGCTTTTTTCCAGGCCGAACAGTTCCAGATAACTTTCCATAGCCTTTTTATCATAAGCGTCGTAATATCTGCCGTAATCATTCCCGTTCTGCATAAGGGTAAGGGAAGGGTCAAAAAGTTCTTCCGTCAATACCGTGCCAATCTCATTATGGATCCGCTTTTCCTCTCCTGCATAGTCCATGCCGTCGATCAGAAGCTCTCCTTCGTCGACTTGGTAAAGTCCCAAAAGCAAGTGAAGAAGCGTAGTCTTTCCCGCGCCGTTTTGTCCTATCAGACCACAGATATAGCCCGATGGAATGGTAAAGGACAGATTGTCCAGTTGAAAATTTTTTAGTTTTTTTGAAAGTCCCTTTGCCTCGATCGTCATATATATCTCCGCCTTTAGTCTTGGATTTGCCTTTGGATCTTTTGCGATTATATACTGTATATAATTATATATACAGTATATGTATAGATATGTCAAGAGATTTTTACAGATAATTTTAACAACGATATTTTTTTACAAATAAATTACAGAAAGCTTAGAGACTCTCATTTATCCCGGCGTCTTTCACTGCCGCAAAAAACGCTTCCACAACCGCCGGGTCAAAATGCGTGCCGGATTCCTCCCTGATAATGAAGTATGCCTTTTCTAAGGGCATGGCGCTTTTATAACAGCGCTTGGAAGTCAATGCGTCAAATACGTCTGCAACCGCCATGATCCTGGCGCAGAGCGGTATTTCTTCCCCGCTTATGCCATAAGGATACCCCTTGCCGTTCCACCACTCATGATGATAGGCCGCCATTTCAACCGCCGTAGCCAGATACCCCGACTCCCCAAGCTCCGCCTTTGCCCGGGTAAGCAGTTCCTCTCCTGCCGTAGTATGGGTTTTCATGATTGCAAATTCCTCTTCCGTCAGTTTTCCCGGCTTATTTAAAACGTTGTCGGGTATATGTATCTTTCCGATATCATGAAGGGGCGCCGCCGCCACCATATCCTTCATATACCCGTCAGTCAGGATGTCGTCATAGACCCCCTGCCTTTTTAATTCTCCTGTAATGTCTTCCACATATTTCGCCGTACGTCTGATATGTCCCCCCGTATTATCGTCCCTGCTCTCCACGATCTCCGCCATCAGCGTAATGATACCGGACTGCATTCCGGAAACCTGTTCATGATAAAAGGAACGCTTATTCCCCTGCATGATCAGTGCGATGATCGTAACCGTCATAATAAATGCGGCAATACTGCTGATGCCGATAAAAGATGCCAGCCTGTGTTCAAAAATTCCGCCTGGCGCCATCATATCCGCTCCGGCTGTCCCGGTCTGTGACGCCACTTCCCTTGAAAAGAACAGCATCAGGATCCCGACCATCCAAAGCAGGTATTTCTCTGATTTTCCCAGCCTTCTGTGCTGCATATTCTCATCAAACCAGCTGCGCCATTCCTTTCCTTTTACATAGAAAAGAATCAGTCCCAGAAACAGGACTCCGTAAACCTTAAACTGATAGAACAGGGTAACCTCTGCCGTCAGGGCAAGCAGATAGGGCGGCACGAGAAGGACCGGCACCAAAAGACCGTTAATGATACCCGGAAACGGAACCATCAAAAACAGTCCCCGCAGCCGATGCTTTTTCCTGCCAAGGCAGATGGAAAGTCCGATCAAAAGCAGGGCTGACATCGTTGCGGCGTCTTTTCCAAAAATCAGGAATACGATCCCTATCAGAAAAAAACTGATCCAATAAAAAATACGCTGCTTTTTTGCTTCCATATCCGGCTCTAAAAATACATACTTTTTTATCAGAAAACCGCTGATTGTAATCGCTGCCGTTTCCAATATATCTATCATTCCCGTTTCCAAATCAATGTTCCCTCCTCATTCCGGACTCCCCTTAAGCACTATTATCAAGTATGTATCAGCTGTTAAAGGCGCTGATATTTTCCTCATTTAAAGTAAAATCATAATAATTCAGGTCTTCTCTCTTTGTCCAGCCGATCTCCTTCCAGAAGGCATTTCCAATGTCATTTTTGGTAAAGGCGATCAGGGAAACCTTATTGATCTTCTCTTTCTTTAAGGCTTCCATGGCAAAGACCACCATGCTTTTGCCAATCCCCTTTAACCTGTAGTCGGGATCCACGCACACATGGTACATGCAGCCCCTTCTCCCGTCATGTCCGCAGAGAATGGCTCCTACGATCCTGCCGTCTTCCTCAGCCACAACGCTGATGCCGGGATTTCTGTTTAAGAAACGCTCCACACCTTCTTGGGAATCGTCTATGCTGCGGATGGCAAAGCCTTTTATCTTCATCCATAAATCATATACTTTTTCATAGTCATTTAATGTCATTGCACGAATCATTTGTCTTTCATTCCTCCGGTTTATTTATGATAACAGCCATGGCAGAAGTACCGCCTTCTGCCACGGCTTGTTTCATCACATCTGGTGCCTTACGATCCCGTACTCGTCATCCAACTGGTAGTAGGGGCATTCCCTGTAGCTGCCGCTTAAAAAGCGGCTCATTTCGTCTTCGTCAAGATCACAGTCGCAGCAATAGCATTCGTAATCCTCATCATATACATAATTTACACAGGTGTCACAGCGGTCGGACATAATAAAGCCTCCTTATTTAGTAATTTATGGTCATCGCACTTTTGGGCTGTCATCAGAAAGCGGTGGGTTCTTCCCTCTATGATCCCGTCCTTTTCTAACTGTTCCCAGGCACGGAACAACCGTTCCTGGTTGTTTTGTACCGAGAAGTCCGGAAATTCCCATTCAATGACCCTGGCAAACCAGACAAGGGCGCCTATATCACGGAATCTGACGGTACCGAACGCCTCGCAGCTGTCAAGTATGGTAAAACCGCTTTCCAAAAAACTTCGGACATACAAAGAAAGGCGCTGACCCGGAAAAGGCAGCTTCGGGGGATCTGCATAGAGCAGTTCCACCAAATCCCTGTCGTTTAAAGCCCCAACCTGTTCCGTAATAAAGATTCCGCCGGGTTTCAGCACACGGCAGATCTCTTTTGGGCTGCAGGCTCCGTGCCTGTTGATGACAATATCAAACTTCTCATCAGAAAAAGGCAGCGAGATACCGGCATCCGCTTCCTTAAAGTCAATCCCTAAAGGAAGCAGGGTTTTACTGCAAAGCTGTACGTTGGGCGGATAGCCTTCCGTAGCGCCGGTCCTGTCACAGGGATGATGCAGGGACAGCAGAAACTCTCCGCCCCCGGTGTCTATATCCAGCATGTAATCATCCGGTTTCAGGACCTGTCTGACTATTGCCCCGTAGTCCCATGGCAGGTCGTCCTTTTCTTCATACCGACCCTGTATGTAGGAAAAATCCCAGCCCTTTATATGGGCGGCCGCTTCCTCTTTTAACCAGTTTTCTATTAACTTTTCTTTCTTCATATTAACTACTCCTTTTCGCATTTTTATCTACGATACGGTGCAGCTAACTGATAACATAATTTTTACTCGATGCAATCTGCTATCAGATTTATCACTGCACCGAGAAGTTATCTCGCATCAGATACATTTACTTTTTCTCCTAACACTTATCCCATCAGATTTCTTTCTTTTTGTAAATCAATGAAGCGCTTTTTCCAGATCCGCCACAAACTGCGCCTGCTGCTTTTTCAGATATGCCTTCACAAAAGGCTTCATAAAAATTTTCTTAGCCGTCACATCCTCCGTAAAATCAACAACGGTCTTCTCTCCCTGCTCTGTGAATATACCCGTCCAATGCCCTTTCATATTGTCGTTTTCCATATCAAACTCCCAGCGCTCACAGGGCTTTTCTGCCGTTATGGTAAAAGTCGTGGCATAACCGTCTACGGTATATTCCACAAACTGTTTTTCACTTACAACTTCCGTTCTCCCCAGATCGCTGCGCCAGTCATAATGCGCAACATCGGTAACGACCTTCCATACCTTTTGAATGTCACTGTGAAGTGTGACTTTTATATTTGAAACCGCCATTTTTAAATACTCCCTTCATCTTTTCCGCCGTCCGGCAAAAGAAATCTTATATTCTCCTACTATTGTAAAAACGGGGCGGAAAATCCGCCCCTAAATCAAAAGCATTCATTCTTATATAGTATACCTAAAAAATGAGGAAATGGCAATTATTTTACCGGTTTTAAAAGGCCGTTTTCAAAATGCCGCTTTGCCTGCTGCCTCAGGTAATGTTTTTTGTAAGACTTTTATATTTTCGTTTTTGTACCGCCTTACCGATAGGGGAAGACAGGATCCCGGCAGCTATTCCGATTATCCACACGTATTTCCAGCTGACAAGAAAACCGATCAGATTGATGGAAGCGATCACAAGCAGCCAGTACAGAGTCAAAAACTTCCCATTTGCCTTGTTCAGCCTATCCATTATATCCACGCCGTCCCATGAATGGGGTGCATTTTCTATGAATTCCGCCGCGCCGGCAGTCCCGGGGCAGGCACGGAAATCTTCACTGCAGCAGACGGCGGCATCCCCATATGTTTTATTATCCAAAATTTCCCGTATGGACGCCCGGATACCGTGGGCTGAATCATCCTTTAGCATGATTCCCGCACCGATCTCGGTAACTCTTCTGGCTACGGCATACTGCTCGCCGGTCTGCGGATAGAGGACCATGGGGGCAGCCATATACAGGCTTTCGGAAACGCTGTTCATCCCGCAGTGCGTGATAAAAGCATCTGCTTTGGAAAGAACATCGAGCTGGTCAACATAAGAGTACACCTTGATATTCTCCGGCAATTCTCCAAGCTCTTCGATATTTACGGCATTTCCGCAGGATATGATGACGTCTGCGTCCATATCTTTTAAAGCATCAATGCATTTGCCGTAAAAATCAGGCTTGTCGTTAATGACCGTTCCCATAGAGATATAGATAAGGGGCCGCTCCTTCTCTTTCTTTGGCAGGACCTTTGAAAATACCGAAGGTCCCACAAAGGTATAATGGCCGGAAAAGCTCTCCGCATAAGGCTGAAATCTTCTGGAAGTATATACAATGGAGTCCGTATTATTGTCGCTCTGGACCAGAGAAAGAGCGCTCTTTACGTGGTATCCGTAGGGCTCCAGCTCTTTCAGTTCCTTAGAGATTCTCGGAAGCCCGAAGATCATGTCCGCCATTTCTTTCGGACTGTTCTTCATATAGCAGGAAGACATTTGATTAAATGCAAAAGTGCTCGTAGATACAACCATGGGCACCTTGTGCTTCCATGCGTTCAGTTTTCCCCAGAAGCAGACGGAATCCGTATATACCACATCCGGCTGAAAGGATTTAAACTCCTGTTCCAGAAAATCATTCATTGCAAGCGTAATGCGGATATCCTGCACCGTCATTTCCGTAGTAGAAACATTTTTTAAGCCGGCTTCTTCCTGCTCTGTCAGTTCCGGCAAAAAAGGATCGCAGGATATAAACTCCGCTCCGGCATCCTTTATCTTCTTTTCAAATTCTTTAAAGGAATAAAACCGCACTGCGTTCCCGCGTCTGACAAGCTCGGCCGCAACCGGAAGCATAGGGTTTGTATGGCCGTGGGCCGGAATACAAAAAAATGCAATCTTCTTCATTCTTCCCCGCCCTCCTTTTCCTGAAACGCCACGCCGAACAATTCGGCAAACGCCCCCTTCGGCGGAATGGCAATGCCGCGCTTTTCATCTCCGAGAATAAGAAGCGTATCTCCCGGTTTGATCCCGAATATATCCCTCGCCTGTTTGGGAATCACAATCTGTCCCTTTTCCCCCACAGTAGCCGTCCATGCATATTTTCCCTTCGGTACTCCCATTTTCTTTTACCTCCAAAGTATGATTTGTTATACAAATCATACTTCTTGGGTAATAAAATGTCAATAGGAAAAACACCATAATACCAATTCTATTCCTTATCGGACAACAGATACATATACCGGCTCTGCAATTCTCAAAAAATGAACATCCTCATATTCAACTCCGGGAGAATCCGTTCCATATACCTCAAGTGTTTCCTTTATTATTTTTAAAACTTCTTCAGGATTTTCTATAAAACATTTTTCGCAGACAATTTTTTGAATAGAAAAAAAGGCTTCTACCCTTTTATTGGGAACCACTGTTTTTTGTGCATGAAAAAGATCGATCTTCACAAAATGTTCATTCCAAATGAGAAGCCACACTTCCGGTATGTCACTAATATATTTCCCTTTCTCGGTCATAACGCCTTGCCCACCCAGACAAACAAGCGCTATCTCTTTCTTTTCATCTTCAACAATACATGCTCCATAATCGCCTGAAATAAAGGTAGGAGCTTTTATAGATCTTAACCATAATTTGTCTTCTTTCGTTAATTTTCTTTTAATAAATGCCATTTTCTTTCTCCTCTGCCTCTTTAGCAATCTGCTCTATTGCATACAGCGGCAAATTCACAAGCCAATCTTCTTTTTTGAAATCTGTCATTGATGTACGAAAAGAAACCTCGGGCAGGAATTTCTCCCGATAAGTTTTCAAACTCTTAGCCCTGAGATTGACTTCCGCCTTTACTTCAACCGGAATAATTTGTTCGCCTGTATCAATGACAAAATCAACTTCGCAGGAGCCTCTGTCATTGGTGTAATAGTAAATTCCCAAATCTTCAATCGTTTTAAGCTGCTGACAAACATACTGTTCCGTAAGAGCGCCTTTGAACTCAGCGAAAAGGTCATTACCATCAAGCAGAGTGCGTTGACGAAGTCCTGTCATACAACCAAGCAGTCCCACATCCACGATAAACAGTTTGAACGCCTTCAAGTCCTCATATGCCTTTAATGGAATACCTGCTTTATTGACCCGGCTGACCTTATAAACAAGTCCGCAGTCGGAAAGCCACATAAGCGCTGTCTCATATTCTTTCGCACGGGCACCCTCACGGATAAGACCGTAAATGAATTTCTTATTCTTTTTTGCAAGCTGAGAGGGGATACTGTTCCACAACATGCGAATTTTAGGAACGATCTCATTCGGAGCGTGTTTGGAGAAGTCTTGTTCATAAGCTGCCAGAATTTTCTTTTGAATATCACGAACTTCATTAAAGTCTCTGTTTTCTGCAAAGCTCTGCACTGCTTCGGGCATACCGCCAACAAAATAATAGTGTTTCAAAGCATCAATATATGTTTGCCTAAAACTTGTAATCATTCCAAAATCCCGCTTGTCAAGAAGCTCTGCAAAACGTTCTTTACCGGTTGCCAGCAGAAACTCCTTAAAGGAAAGAGGGTAGAGTTTTAAGAAATCAACCTTACCTACAGGGAAGGAAGTGCCCTCGTGCAAGGCTATACCGAGAAGAGAACCGGCACATACAATATGATATTGCATAGCATTCTCGTAAAAGTATTTGAGAGACGCCAACGCTCTCGGAACTTCCTGCACTTCATCAAAAATCAGCAGCGTATTATCGGGATCAATTTTATGACCCGTATACAACTCCAATCCCATGATCAAACGTTCGGTATCCAAATCGGACGCAAACAGTTCCGCCATTCTTGAATTAGAATCAAAGTTAATATAAACAGTATCTGCATATGCTTGTCTGCCAAACTCTTTCATCAGCCAGGTCTTGCCAACCTGCCGTGCTCCTTCGATGATCAGCGGCTTACGGCGTTTGCTTTCTTTCCATTTTAACAGTTTTTCAATCGCAATTCGGTACATAGATGCACCTCCATCATTATAATTTGAGCACATTATAGCATTCAATTACAAAAATTACAACGATCTATCGAATTATAATAACACTTTTTACAACGAACAATGTAATATCCATTAGCTATGTTTATAATTTCCTGCCTTTTACCATTGATGTCAGAGTCAGAAAATTCTTTACTATTTTGTTCAGCGCTGTCCTATTGCAAAAAGAAAACAGCTTTCGTTAAGCCATAATTCATCTTCGTGTATAGATCAAATCCGTCATACCATTATATGACTGTGTATTAAGCAATCTCAGCTTAATCTCATGTTCTACATTTTCAAACAACCGGATACCGGAACCTAAAATCGTAGGAATTACAGTAATATAATAGTAGTCAATAAAATCCTCATTTATTAACTGCTGAATGAGATTGGCACCGCCGCATATCCAGATATCTTTTCCGTTTTCTTCTTTTAACCTTTTTGCCAGCCCAACAGGATTCATATTTACAAACTGGATTTTTTCCGAAGAATCATGCTCATTATGCGTAATCACATAAGTTGTAAAATCCTGATATACCCACTCTTCAGGAGAAAGCTCCGTCACAATTTGATGATACGTATTCCACCCCATCAGGATGGTGTCGATATCCTTTACAAACTCGGAATAGGTATCAATATTCTCATCATCGCTGCCGTGTCCTTTCAGCCAATCCACACCGCCTTCGCTATCTGCAATATACCCGTCAAGACTCATGGCAATAAATAAACTGATTTTTCTCATATCTTTTTATCCTCCGGCTTCGATTCAGCTGCAAAGCCTATTTTAACTTTATATAGATGCCGACAAAGCAGGTATACGGTTCAATGATCGCTTCAAAATGCCGCTTATCGCCTCTGGCAAAATCATTATCAACTGCAAGCCACTCGTCCCATGCTTTGCTAAAGCAATCCATTTCCCACGTTTTTACCGATTCAACCCTATCGCTGCTGCCAATCAGCTCTTTCCATCGCGTTGAGCTTTTAAACATATAGGCTTCATCCCCAAGCCAATCAGAAAGAAGTTCTTCGGCACGGTCTGTATATTTATCCTTCAACCCTGGAATGCCGATCAGCACCACACCTTTATCTTTTATAAATGGCAGAATCTTTTCTTGAAAAAATCCTTTATGACCTGCAAAATAATGATAAGAGTCAATACTGACCAAAGCATTAAATTGCTTTTCTTTAAAATGAAGGTCATTGGCATCTTCACAAACGGGAATTACCTGTTTGCCAATCCCCCACTTCTCAAATCGTTTTCCATTCTCTTCTGCATTTACCCAGAGATCGTTTGCATAAACCCTTGCCCCGGTCTCCTTCGCAATTACCAGGCTGGTTATTCCCGTTCCGCATCCTAAATCAAGAATGGCATCATCGGGAGTCACTTGTAAAGGATACTTGTTAAACAGTTCTTCTAAAATCCTTATACTATTTGGTCCCATCATGGTTTCTGCTGAAATGTACTGCTTATAGTTATTGATGTTCATATGTTTTTCCCCCTTATAAACGGTCTGATTTGGTCGTATTTAGAAACCTATTTGTTACGGTTTTTGCCGTTTTTTGACTCATTTTATGGATATTTTACCTATTATTTTATCTTTTTCCTGAGAAAGTGTTGCAGATTCGTATCATGATAATCCGCTATTTTCCATCCACCTAAGTAATAATATAGCATAGGCGAACCGGAATGTAGTGTCTGCTGATTAAGCGAATATCTGCATACTCCAACGTTTATATCTATTCCAATATTGGAACAGATATAAAAGAGCGTAAAATATCCGCTTGTGAATCTTAAACAGATTCGGCACGAATACGGATATTGCGATGGAGGTCAGCTACGTTTCTTTCAGTTTTGTTACAATACAGTCCATTCCGTAACAGCGTTTGCTTAAACTGAAGGTACGTTCCACTTCGATTCTGTCTCTGTTATCCTGATACTCCTGTTTTTTATTCGTTTTTGTATTTACGCCCGGTCTGCCAAGCTTCGGGCTCGATATGCGGATACCATGGGCTTTACAATAGTTCCGGTTTTCTCTTGTCTGGTAGATCTGATCCGCCAGTACACGTTCCGGATAATGGCCGGTACGCACTTTGAAACGTTCCACCGCCTCTATCAGGCAGGCGCTTTCATTGTACGGTTCAAACGATATCTTTTCGATGTGTCCGTAGCCTTCACTGTCAAGGCTCAGGTCAAACTATGCTCCGAATTCAACAGGCGCTTTGACCTTTCCCCTCACGATTGGCCGGATCCATGGCTGCGTGATACTCACAATACGGTGTTCTACGGAATGTACCCTGTTATCATACATATACTTCTGCTATCCATACAGCGCGAAGATCGTCAAGTACAGGCTAATCTCTTTATCTGTCATGGCATATCCATGGCTCATAAATCCATCCAGATACCGAAGATTCCTTGCAACGTAACCGAGCTGCTTACGGAGTGCCTTCCGTATTTTCTCCGCACTGTGCTTTCTGCTTTTGGCATAGGCAAGATAGTCTTTCCGGGCGCACCTCCTGTACCGCCTTGGCAGCGGCAGTCCATAAGATTTGCAGAAACGGCAAATAATGATCTCCAGCTTTTCTCTTGCCTCATTCAGCAGGCAAATATCCTGTGGGTAACGGATGTTGATCGGCGCACAGGCCGCATCCAGTGTCAGTGTACCTCTGTTCCCATCTTCTTTTGCAATATCAGGAGCGCATGAGCCTCCGGCAGATGGAGGGGTATTGTCATTTTTACCATCCTCTTTGTGTGCAAAAAGGTACTCATTTGCTTCCATCAGTATTTCTGCTGTAATGCGTTTACGGAACAGGACAAGCGTGCTTGCATCAAACGGGGCTTCTTCCTGATATCCGGGAAGCCTGATAAAATACTACAGGTATGGGTTCTCCGTGATCTGTTTCACAAGTTCACGGTCAGCAAACTGAAACTTTGCTTGGATGATTAGGGAGCCCAGCGCCATACGCAGCGTTTTGGCAACATTGCCAGTATCGCTTGGGAAAAGCTGTGTATATTTTATTTCAAATTCATCCCACGGGATACAGTCAGCCATTTTGACCCACCGGTTATCCGGATTCATTTTAAGCCCCATGGGTTGGTTGAAATCAAGGAACGAATGCTGTAACTTATCAAGCGGTTTATACATGTGTTTTACCCCGTTATCCATAAAAAGCTGCAGGAAAAATGAGCCTGTTTCATTTAAACCTTTGTAGATATTATACCAGATATCGGGACACAAATCAGTAAAATCAAGTGTTTTAGAATTAATCAGCAGACACAATGTAAATTGTTTTTTTACAAAAATCCGGGGTATGATACACATTTGGGGGAGCGTGATACATATTATCAAGTATCAGAGCACGCTGTGTCCCTTTTTAATACGTCACAGATGCCGTGATGTACAGTGTGATACACATTTAAAAAAAGTATACACGAAAGGCTATTATTATGTGTATCTTTACTAAAAAACATACTATATCATTATATATTTCACATATTTTGCTGAAGCTTAAAGTTTATTGTCTTAGTACTGCCACCAGTTCTTTTGATAAGTTCTTCTTGACCAATTACCTTCACAAGATTTGCTATTTTTTGACCTAATTCAGTTCTTCCATTATCACTGACACCGTTTTCATCGATTCTTTCATAATAAAAAACAGTTGTATCTACATTATCATGTAAAATAAATTCCCTTAAGATATCTCTATCCGATACATCTAATGAGTGCCCAAATATATACAAATTATGTCTATAGTCTCTTGAATGGTCTTTATTATCTACAAGCCACGATTTTTTCTTCTTTTCATCTTCAGCAATCTTTTCTATCCACTTCTTATATTCGCATCCAGTCTGTTTATGTATTCTCTGATAAAATTTCTTAAATGCTATAAATCTAATATCTTCATTTTTTCTACTATCTTCAAGATACTCTTCAATTCCTAAAACCATATTATTTGATGCTATTACATTATTTACATCTGCTTTTCCGTGCACATAATCATATTCTATTTTTTCTTTAACTGCATACAATCTTTCATGAGTATCAGAATAATTAAATGAAAAAACGTGATCTGCATTTATATCTAATACGTCTTGACTTCTCTTTTCAACCTCAATTTTTCCGATAAACTCATCAATATATATTTCCAAAATACGTATCAACTTATCAAGTTCATGACCAAGGAATTCGATAAATTTATCCATTTCCGGTAATCCCTTAAATGCATCTTTTAAGTTCCACTTTGAAGCTTTCCAGATTGTAATAACAGTAACACCATCTCCGTTTTCCAAATCTTTTATCGAATTACCACATTCCATCCATTCCCTTGCAACATCCAACGACTTAACAACTTCTGCTATCTCCTTTTCGAAATCAATCCAATTTTCTCCTACATATGTTGGTGCATTCCAAAAATATTCAAGCCAAGTATTTTGTTGTATATATTCATATAATTCATCATATATAGAGTCGATTGAAACGAGTACTTCAATCCCTTCTTCGCAAATACATTTGTCAGTTTTTCTATCTGCATAGGCATTAACAAATCTTTCTTTTATACTTTCATTCATTTTCCACGAATCAATTTCTTTTGCTTTATATTTACTTTGAGAAATGGTTTCGTTGTATTTATACAATGACTCAATCTTTTTACAAAAAGCCAAAAAATCCTTATACGAAGTCGGCAAACCATGTGCCAAATCAAATCCATTTCCTAAAACAAGAATATTCATGGTGCATTCCTCTCTTTGTACAACTTATTCGCCAAGCACTTTTGCTTGTATTCCGTAATTATATATTGGAACTTTCCGTTTATATACTGCCAAGTATAATGCATTTACCGTATTCAAAACACTCCATAATGCCTTCTCAATCTGAGTATATGTTACTTGTACAACACTTTTAGGATGAACTAAACCATTTCTCAAATCAATAGTTTGCTTTATTTCCATATACCACAAGTCCGCATCTGACAACTCTTTCATTGAATACTTAGAATAAATAAAAGCTATTCTATCAATTAGCCGCTGCATCTTCAAACCTTTGCCCAATTTCGGCACTCCCTTATCCAATTCAATATTTTTTTCAGACAAGAGTGATTTTTCATATATATTTAGTTGAAAGCTTGATACTAATTCTTCAGAAACCGCATTTACATAAGCTTCTAATGCACTCATAGACAATAACAAACTTGCATGAAGCGATGCTACTTGATGTTCACTTCCATCCTCCTCAGATTTAGCAATCTCTAAATAATATTTAGCTTCTTCAAAAAGCATTTCTCCAAAAAAGTCAAATTCTTTCATCTTCTTACCTTTTTCTCAATCTTTTGTACTTCCAAGTTTGCCTGCTTAGCAAAATACTTACTTAATGCCAGGTTGATATGCGCTTTGGTTATTCCCTTACCTTCTTCTGCCTGTAAATAAAATAATTCTATAAGCCGACCTCTTTCTTTTGCGTCAGTTCGTGTTCCTAATCCTCTATAATTCTCCGGGTCACTTTTATGCCTTGCCGAAGCCAATGCTTCTGCATTTAATGGATCTTTCTTAGAATGGTCTGGCAATTCAAAATGCCTTATCCTTCTAATGTCATTATCAGACAAGAGCCCTGCCACAAATGCCCATGATGCTATAATAGCATAATTAAACGCCTTATCTGCATATTCTCGTGACGGCTTTTTTCCATCTTCTGCAAAATATTCTTTTTGCTTATTTGCCAAGTTTGCGAAAGCAATTCCCGCTTCCTTTAATTTCTTATCATTCCACATTTCAGGATGGTCCTCTTTTAATTTATCCCAATCTTCATCATTACCACCTGTCTTGGCAATAACTCCATCTGTTTTCTCTTTTTCAAAGTCAGACACACTGTTTCCTAAGAAATAGTTAATAATAAAAGTTCTTGCTTCTCTTACAGTTATGCAATTACCTCGCTGTTTCTTATCCGCAAAATCACTATTATCATCCAACAAACCAACTTCGTGACACCAATTTCTTAGTTCTGGACCTTTTACCGTTTCCATCATTCGATCGAGCAAATCAGCAGAAACTGCAATATTTGTATTAGAAATCAACTGTACGTCTAATCTTTGTACCATATTTAAATCAAAATAAACTTTTATACCATGATATTCTTCTACTTCATTCTTTAATGCTTCTTGAATTGCTTTTATTCGGTGCTGACCACCTACAATTTTCAGCGGATGTTCTTCATCAAATTCTACATTATATTCAGCAACTATATTACTAAATATACGTCCGTTATTTGCATCAGTCTTCATCTGTGCAAATGCACTACTATCTTCAACCAACTCTCTGTTTGCTCTATAATCCGATTGTTCTTCCGGATCTAACGGGACATCTACGGTGCAATTATTTATTAAATTCTTTGCCGATACGTGACATTCACAAAACACTGCCCCTGTTACCTTATCCATTAACAAATATATTATCTTCTCAATCGGTTCAAATATTTCATAAAAATCAGAAACTTCATTTTCAAGCCTTATGCATTTGTCATCTTGTATTGAGCTATCATATTGTATTTTCATATAAAGTCATCCTTTCTTATACATTTTACCCTTTGTATTACCAGTGCTCTCTATCAATCCCTGCTCTGTCATATCCTTAAGCAGTACTTTTATTCTTGATTCTTTAACTCCCGCAATGCTTTCAAGTTGAGAAGCCTTATGCCACTTATCAAACTGCATAGCATTCAAAATAGCATCGTACTTTTCTTGAGTTTTTTCGTCACTTTTTTCTTAAAAGAAAGCGACAATACTGTTCTGTCCGGATCAAATCGCTCCTCAATTACCGGTTCTTCCCAGCCTTCGTCAGCCCAAACATTAAAGATGTTCGATACACCGCTTCCGACACGTTCACCAATATTAATCAAATTAAACATTTTCATAAGTGCCTTGTTTCGCGGATTAGATTTACCGCCAAGACGCATCTGTCTTTTACCTGTTCTGACATAACCTGGATTTGCTAAAACCAGCTTGTCCGGTTCTTTACGGATATTCAATCTTCTCACTCAACAATAGATCATATGCCCCTGCCTTGCGGAAGGTATTTCCCATCATTTCATGCTCCCTGTAATTACGAATTGCATCCAAATCAAATTCTGCATAAAATAAACCTTCTGTCACGTCATCCGCCATCAGTAAAACGTTATCCACACATATCCCGTTTTCATCCCAGCAAATGGGACTGAATGCACAGGAATTACCGGCATTTTCCCCATTGGGATTTGCCATTGCAACACCTGCCATATTCTCATAGGCTCTGGTCTGTAACGCACAAAGGCGCGGTTTCATTGCACTGCAATCGTTGGGAACAAGAATTATTTCCGCACCTTTTAACATAAGGATACGTGCGCTTTCCGGATATTCCCGGTCATAACAGATCATGATACCCAGTTTTATTCCATGAAAATCACAGACATGAAATACATTCCCGCTTTCAAGACATGCCTCATCCGCAAAATCACATGTATGGACTTTTGAGTACTTCATGATTACCATACCGTTTTTATCTACTACATACGCCGAATTTTGCGGCTTATTTACCCCTTTTGTAATGGCGGTCAGCACCACTCCCAGATGAAGCTCTCTGGCAACACCACATATTTCCGAAATATAAGGGCTGTTCTCATCCAACGCCTCGTCGTTACTCATGGGTAACTCATATCCCGTTAAAAACGCCTCCGGCAATAAAAGAATGTCTGCCTTATTTTTTGCCGCTTCCCGCATCTTTTCCATGATAATATCCGTACTTTTTTGGCATTGCCGATTCAATGATTTCTTTTGCAAAACCGCTACGTTCAGCCTCATTTTATTTCCCTCGTTTATCATTCACATCAAACATTTACAATTAAAGTTTCCCGAAATCCAGCCGCTCTTTCTCCGTTTCAAGCAATATCTGGGCTAACACCTTATAATCCAGATATTGTATTCCATCTTTCCCAAGATATATCTTATCAGATAATTTGCTGCTATAATATAGGTCTATTGCCTTTTCATAGGAAAAATCACATATCTTTGCTAAATATGCTATTATCCATTCTTCAAGATTTTCCAGATACACACTTTCTAACGTTTCTTCATTCATTTCTCCATTACCTCATAAAATCACATTTGAACCATGATAAACAATCATATGGATATCCCCCTGACGTTAAAATATTCCTTAATATCTTCAATAATATACTTTGTGCTTTGCGTATGAAGGATCTCGTAATTTGGCACTAAAAATCCCATAATACAATTTGTACTTTTCATACTTTTATATACATCAGAGGGTTTCTGCTCCCATTGATTTGCACATGCATGAATCATATATATAATAAATGAAAACGTATCTTTATTCATAGTCTCATTTCCCTTCATTCATAATCATCTTTATAAAATTACATCGGTTTTAGATTCCTATTGAGCCTGTCCACCATCCAGGCAATTCGTTTTTTTCGTCCGGCATCTGTCTTGGCCTCAAAATATGCCCGCGTATAGGTCTTCTTTACCGATGGGGACATAGCCAGAAAGTTTGTATGGGCAGGTTCATATTCTTCCAACAATGCAGAAAGGTGGGCAATTTGTTCTTCTGTAATCCCCATAGGTTTGGGAGCGTCCCACTGACCGTTTGCTTTGGCTTCCTCTATTTTCTTTCTGCCGAAGTCAGTCATGATTCCCCGTTTTTCAAGCTCTTTGACCAATGCCTTATTTTTCTCCGACCACTTGCTCTTTTCCCTGCGCAAATGAAAATATTTCTTATATGTCTTATCGTCGAGGCTTTGCATCTGTCCGTCGATCCACCCAAAACAGAGGGCTTCTTCAAGCGCTTCCTGCGCCTTTATTGTTTTCGGTCCGCCGGCTTTGCCAAATAAAAGCCAGACTCCTTCATTTGATCGGCAGTGCTCATAGAGCCATTTCCTAAACTCTTCTCTGTCGGCAAATTCCATGATATTGTTCATAATCGCTTCCTCCTTTGACCAGCCTTGTCCGTTCAAGACATGCCTATTATGATCTGTGGTTTTCTTCCCACTCTTTACGTGTAATAGCGTAAGCATATGAAATACCATTCTTTTCATCAGGATATTCTTTTACTTTTTTCATACCATTTGCAACAGCGGTAGAATAAGAACCTATATTTGTATATTTCATATATGAATACAAACAGTTATATTCCGTATTGTTAAAGGCCCAATCTCTGGCAGCTTTTGCCGCCTCGCTCCCAAATCCTCTTCTCCAATATCTCTTATGGATATGATATCCGATTTCTGGAAGATTTTCTCCATCAATGTCCTGAATGGTTATTCCGCAATCGCCTATAAATTCTCCTGTTTCTTTCAATACGACCGCCCATAATCCAAAGCCATATTTTTCATAGTTTTGAAGATTCCATTCAATCCAGCTTTTCGTTCTTTCTTCATCAAAAGGCTTAGGGTAGTGCTGCATTGTTTCAGCATCAGAGACAATTTCATAAAGGGAATCAAAATCTTCCCAAGTATATTCTCTTAATATAAGTCTTTCCGTTTCAATTATCATTGACCGTTTTACCTCCGATGATTGCTGTTCTTCTATTTTATAAATACTCTGGAAATAATAATGGCGGGGTAAATCCCCGCCTATGGGGGGATCAGGGCCTCTCGGCCAGCCTTTTTCATGTTTTATTTCCCTTGGCTTTGTCCGATCTTTTTGTCGCTGTTCAAAATATGGTTCACGAGCCATTGTGTCAGAAATTCCAACAGTTCCTCTAAGGTTTCCTGCTGATTTTCATCGATATGTTCTAAATCCATCTCCTCTAAGCGTGTCACAAATGCATCATGTGCCCTTTTCTGGGCTTCGAGCCCGTCATAATGAATGCTTTCCATATAGAGTTCCTCATCCTGGAAATGAAATTTGGTATAATCCTTTAATTCCTCCAGCAAATGGACAATCTCATCATATTTATCGTATAAAAATTCATCCGAAATCGCATGCTGCACTTCTCCTATAATACGGAACAATTCTTTATGCTCCTTATCGATCAGCGCAATTCCCGTCAAATATTTTTCGGTAAACAAAGGCGCTTCTTTATCTTCCTCTAAT
Organism: Lachnospiraceae bacterium UBA3273; assembly: GCA_002362385.1. Taxonomy (GTDB): domain Bacteria; phylum Bacillota; class Clostridia; order Lachnospirales; family Lachnospiraceae; genus UBA2882. The sequence continues at coordinate 98,492 of DEUB01000010.1, read as the reverse complement.
CCCTTTAGTTTGCCTATCATAAGGTCGCAGCTGATAATATGTCTGTAAAGCCATGTTACAAGATATTTCAACAGATCTTCAAGAACGGCCTGCTGCTCATGATCAGAAGCAAAGGAACTTGTGAGGCCGTTAATCTTGTCACAAAAAAAGAGATGCTGTTTTTTCTGCAGTTCAAGCTCCGGATGACGGATACTTTCCATATAAGCTTCTTCGTGCCGGAAGTGTTCTTCAGCATATTGTTCCAATCGTTCTATCAGCTCCCGGATCCGGTCGTATTTGTCATTTAAAATCTGATTTTCCAGCAATTCCTGAATTTCATTTATGATTCGAAAAAGTTCCCTGTGCTCATTATCAATTTCATCTACGCCGATCAGGCAGTCATCTGTAAAATAATACATTGTAATTTCCTCCTTCTAAAGTTAATCTGAATCTTATAATAACTACAGACCTTCATTTAACATATCTCTCCATGGACATGCCGATGGTCCGGTAAATCATCATGGATATGCTCATGAAGTTCCGAATCCTCTTCATGAACATGAAGATGGGTATGTCTGTGAACATGTTCATGCGTATGAACCAGCGCCCCGTGACTATGCTCATGGGTATGGGTATGTTCGTGCTCATGAGTATGCTGTAAGGCAATGGAATCCTTTACCATAATGATTGTGCTCACTATCATAAGCAGCATAGCGCCATAAAACTGTATGGAAGGCCTCTCACCAAGCAGAAGCATACTAAACGCTACTCCCAGAAACGGAGCAATTGAATAATATGCGCTTGTTTTAACCGCTCCCAAATCCTTCTGCGCCAGAATGTAAAAATTAATGCTGAGTCCATATGCAAAAAAACCGAGTATTAACGCCGCAGATAACCATTGAAATTCAGGGATGCTTTCTCCGAGCATCAACGCAATGATCAGGCTCCCCATGCCTGAAAAACACCCTTTTATAATAACAATCTCTACGGAACTTTTGTTGCTTATCATTTTTGTGCAATTATTTTCAAATCCCCAGCAGATGCATGCTCCCAGTACGAAAAGAGAACCCTGATTAAAAACAAACGCTCCGTTTCCTTCAAAGCTGAGAGTAGCACTGGCTATCGTTACCAGAAAAATGGCCAACCACAGCCTTCTTGAAACAGCTTCTTTAAATATTACCAGTGCAATAACCGAAGTTGCCACAATTTCAAAATTATTGAGCAGTGATACATTGGCGGAATTTGTCCTCGCAATACCCAGCATAAGCAATATGGGGGCAATGACGTCTAAGGCTACCATAGCTATTGTGTAAGGCAATTCTTTCTTTGTCAGACGTTCTGCCTTCTGTATTTTTCCGGACAGCTTTTTCACAAAGCTACAAATCATCAGACCAAGTCCGGCGCCAAGATACAGCAGCGCAGCCATCATAGTTGTCCCTATATGACCTAAAAGCAATTTTGACAACGGAATATTGATGGCATAAAATACAGCAGCCAATATCGCAAATACCGTCGCAGTATTTTTAACTTTCATTTCAGGAGCTCCTTTTTTTACTGTATCAATTCATTGAAATGGGTATTTTACAATCAGTCTCGCGCTTTGCTCTCAATTTTTCATCAATTCGAGCGCCTCTTCCATGGATATGCAATTGGCATATCTGCCTTTCCACATGAACCGATTATAATAATCATACGTTTCTTTCGCAGACATATATTGATTATCAAAAGTGGAATTGGTTCCTTCAGGCACTATCATGTGAAATCCATGTTCAAAACCGCACTTAACTGTGGCGTCAATACAATAATCCGTCTGCAAACCGGCAACCATGATCCGTTTTACCTGCTTTCCGGCAAGATATTCCAATAAACCTGTATCCCGAAAGGGACTGTTCACTGTTTTGTCATAGATTTTTTCATCTTTGCCCGGTTCGAATTCTGCATATATTTCAAATCCGTCCGTTCCTTTTGTCAATTCCTGACCGATTCCGTCATCATGGCGGACGTAGATTACTTCAATACCATTTTCTCTTGCCGTTTTGATCAGCTCTTTCACATTGGATACAAATAGGTCAAAGTTGTATAACTCTTTATTTGCTATAAGTTTTTGCGCATCGACCACCAACAATACCATTTTCATACCTGTTCCTCCGTGAATTTTCATTTTCCCGCCAAGAGTGTTAATCCCAAAAGTAAATTATTGAATATGATCAAATCCACTCTCATCATAAAAATCATACAATAAATAATCCTCTGCCCAAATGCATGGTTTTACATGGGCGGTATAGAATGCGTCATATTCAGTACCATCCTGCGAGTCAATATATTCCTCTGTTTCCGCATCATAAACTGTATAGCGAATCCCCTCATCATATTCTGAAAGATCCATGAAATCTATGTACATGGTATATTCCGCCGTATCTTCAGATATGCAATAAGCCGACCACTCATTCTCCCAAGAGCCGCCGGCACCATGCCAGTGTCCATGAATTACCACCTCATCCGTTTCGAAATTAATACCGCAGATGTCATTATATAAAAGAAAAACAGGCACATCTGTGTAAGTAAACACTGCCGTAAGCCCCATATAGGTCGAGTATAAAAACAATTCCGGCGTGCCATTGCCATCAACATCGCACAGGAAATATTTATCAAAATTATAGTGTTCTTTACCAAAATACATTTCAAGATAACTGAAATCCCCATACTTTTCTATCTGTTTCCAATCATCAATAAATGTCTGGTAAGCTTCCCGCCAGCCTTTGGGAGATTCGCTTTCCTTTTCCAATATCATTTGCCTAATCTCCGCTTCCGGCAATATTTCCGAAATATCTGTTACTTTCTCTTCCTCTAACTCTTCTATTTGCAGACTTGCAAAATTTTCCTCCGCATTATTTGCTTTTGCTCCACATCCACTCAATCCAATCATTGCCGCCATCCAGAGGGCTGCTGCCCAAATTCCCTTTTTCATAGCTTCATTTCTCCTGACTATGCCCAATATTTTGTCATTGTTCAAATTTACACAGTTTGTTATCGTTAATTGTCAAACTGCTTAAAGAACGAAACATGGTCTTTTAATTCAACAAACCCCTTCTTCCGGTAAAACCCATATGCCGGAACGGTTCGCTCGGTCTGCAGAAAAATTTGCTTAACTTTTTTGTTTTTCAAAACATACTCTTCCATTTCCTTAATAAAAACCGTTCCCATCCCCTGGCCCTGCTTCCTTGTTTTGATACAGAATTCAGATATATTATACTCCGTGCCGGTATACCAATGCATGATACTGCCCATGGACAAACCGATTAATTCTTCATCTTCAAAAAGCCCCAGCGTCAGGGAATTCCTGTTTCCCATTAAATCCATTATATACTCATGAAGCTGCGCTTCATCGCTCCAGTCATCATTCCACGGATCGTTTGTAAATATCTCTGCAAATAAAGTTTTAATTTCTTCTAAATATTGAATGTCCAATTCTTTAATCGTAACCATAATTCTTTGTTCCTCTCCGGCTGTCCATCTGACATCTAATATCTCCAACCTGAAAATTTCCCTTTCTGCTTCTGAAAATAGTTCTGAAAATAGAATTCCGTATTAAATAAAACATATATTACCATACCAACAAAAATTATCACATTCCGATTATCTTTCTGACAGTATTTGCAGTTCTTATTGTCAGTCTATTACTGATACCTGCGCTTGCCGTCTTGGCCCACCAATTTGTTTTTTGATAATCTTTTCGGCTGAAAGACCAAAATATGGCTTCTTTATAGTTCTTTATCTTTTCCAGTTCTTCTTTAGGTCCTCCAATCTCGTTGAATACTTCAGCAAATGTAGCCGGAGAGATAATAAAGATGAGATTATCATAAATTTCCTTATTTTTACTATCCCACCAGTCTGGTGCATTGTCCAAAATGTCCTCCAGTTTTTCTTTAGATATAATGAAAACAGGGATATCCAAACCAAACCGATTTTTTATCATTGATTCAATCCGGTTTATAAAGTTCTCCATATCGCCTTTATCACTCGAAAAAATTACATTGCCGCTGTTTTGATATGTCTTAACTTCTTCGAAGCCGATATCTTCGAAACCTTTCTTTAATTCCGCCATTGGAACCTTATTTTTACCGCTTATATTGATACCGCGTAAAAACGCAATATATCTTTTCATATTTGCTTGCTCCCATTATAAATAAATATTTTCCAGACCAATAAACAATCATCACTCTTCATTTCACATTTTTCTCATTTATCTGTCTACACAATACAGACAAAATTCCATATCTATATTCCTAAAATTTTTCACACCCTTATCAATAATACTCATACCGTTCCGTACAGCAACATTTTGAGAAGCTGTATGCATATCTCTGATTATAGAATAAACGCTATTTGCATTAAGAACCGAGAAAGCATATTCTTTGCATGCAATCGCTGCTTCTGTTGCATAACCCTTATGCCAAAATGCTTTTTGAAATAAATAACCTATTTCCAAAAGTTCTCTTTCTTTCCAGCTTTGCATTGTTAAGCCGCATTGGCCGATCATCTCATTTGTTTCTTTTAATACAACAGCCCAAAGTCCAAAACCATATTCTTCATATCTTTTGAAATGTCTGTTCATCCAATTTTGTGCATCCTCTACGCTGAATGCCCTTTCATAAGCCGCACGCATTACTTCTTCATCACACAATATTTTGCACAATGCATCAAAATCGGACTGCACCATTTCTCTGATTATAAGACGCTCTGTTTTTGTTATAATTCTTCTATGTTCTGCCATCCCTAATATCTCCATGCATCTCACATTAGACAATTCCTAAAATCTTGATTTTGGTTCTGCAACATATTTTCTGTTTTCAAAGCCTTCACAAATCCCAATTTTCAATTTTCCAGACACCCCGGATAACTTTCCGCATATCATATAAAAAAACCGATTGCGGATATATTTATGTATTATATCACATCCAACGACGGAACAAAAATTGCCGTTTATGACTACAATCCACAGGGAAAACAGACCGTTTTTCTCATTCACGGCTGGCCTCTTTCCCACCGGATCTTTGAATATCAGATAAACCTGCTTACCGACTGCGGATACCGCGTAGTCGCGGTGGATTTAAGAGGCTTTGGCAGATCGGATACGCCTGCAGACGGATACTCTTACGATCGGATGTCTGCCGACGTATTTCATATTGTGCGTAAGCTTTGTCTTAAAAATTTTATCTTGATCGGTTTTTCTATGGGCGGAGCCATTGCCTTAAGATATATGAATCGTTACAACGGTTTGGGCGTATGCAGACTGATCCTGCTTTCCGCCGCAGCTCCATGCTTTACAAGGCGTCCCGGTTTTCCATACGGAAAAACCGTGCAGGAAGTTGATGACCTGATAAACCTCGCCGGAACCGACAGACCAGAGCTTTGCCAGAACTTCAGCAAGCAGCTTTTTGCATGTCCTCATTCGGACGCCGTTATTGACTGGTTTAAGGATATCGCCTTGTCCGCGTCAGGAATCGGAACAATAAAATGCGCTATTGCTCTGCGTGACGAAGACGGCAGGGATGATTTAGAATGTGTCCATGTTCCCACATACATTGTTCACGGCAATAAAGACATCATTGTCTCCAGCGAACTTGCCGAAATACAGCATGAGAATATCTGCAATTCAAAGCTTATAAGTTTACCCGACAGCGGTCACGGAATCATGTATGACCAGCTTGAAAAATTTAATTCAATCTTTATGCATTGTATTACCGATGGACGTACTATAAGCTGATGAAATATCAGCTTTTGTCATTTCCATACCGATTCCCCAAACATGCCTTCGCACATTTTGTATATCGCTTTACAAATGCGCTTTTGGCATCGGTATAAGCATCCCTGTTGTGTTCATACTTTTTCCAAAGAGAAATCTTTAGCTCTTCATATTCCTTTGCAAGTTCCGGATGGCTGTTCATGTAATCCCGGAAATACAATTCATCATTGTCGCCATCATAACGTAAGTGTATGTGAAATACACGATCTGCAAATCCCTTGTCTGTATATCCCTTGTTAAAGGATTTTCTGTTTTCCTCCTCAGACATACAGATATAACCATTGTTTACAAGTTTCTCTTTTATATCTTCCATAGAAATGCTCTTCGGAATTTCAACAAGAATATCAACGATAGGCTTTGCCCATATATGATCGATCGCCGTACTTCCAATATGATGGATCCTGAAATCATTATCACATAAAATATCAGCTATCTCTTGTTTTTCTTCATCATACCAGTCTTTCCAACAGCTTTTATGTTCAGAAAGAATGATCGGGAATAATTCCCATAACTCTTCTAATGTCATTTCAGATAAAGATTTATTCATACCATCTCCTTAAGTTTCCCTATTACTACAAACATACCCCATCGCCTTTCTAACAGTAAACATTTTTTCATCCCCACACAACTTTTTCAACAGTTCAAAGGCAACATCCGGCGCTGTTTCCGGACAATAGGAAGTAATGATATTATCATCTACCACAACCCGCTCATTTGCCACATTGACGCCAAATTCTGCTAACTGCTTCTGCCTGCATCCACCGTTTAAATGATAGGTCGTAGCCCTTCTGTTTTTCAGCACGCCGCTTTTTCCTAAAGGCAGGGCGGCAACACAAACGGAAGCGATAGGCTTTTTCTGCCGGTTAAAGGCTTTTATCAAATTCAGAAATTTCTCATCATATGCTTCTTCATAAAAGCCAAATTCTTCAAAGCCGCCCGGAATCGCCAAAGCATCATAATCATCCGCCACTATTTCATCAATTGTCTTGTCCACAACAACCGGAACACCAAATGTACTGCTTACCGTTTTCGTGAATCCGCATGTATCAACAGATACCGGGCAGCAAAAATCATTTCCGGCCCAGCCCATTACATCAATGAAAACGCTGAATTCCATTGTCTCAAATCCTTTTGCGCAAAATACTAAAATCTTCTTTTGCATAATCACACCTCTATTTTCTCCGAATGTTCGCGACAGCGCAAGGAACCTTATCGTCTTTCGCTGCTATAAGGGCAACTTCATTATCAAGCATCCTTTTATAAACATGCAGTTCTTCTCCTTCAAAGCACTGGCTTAAAAAATGAAGTTCAAACTCCCCTATCTGAAATTCCTCAAAAAATCTGCTGTCAAAAGCATTCAAAAATAAATCCACATATTTCAAATTGGTCATATGCCCGGTCTTGTCCAAATCCGTATACCTGACCCGGTGTGTATAAGCATATTCCATACCGTCAAAATCCGTTGAAAGCTTTTGAAAACTACTTATCTCAAATGCTTTGTTTTCTGTTATGTCCGTCGGGAAATCAATCTCCCTAAGCCGGACCAGCCTGTTTTTCGCGATGTCATAAAGACAGCTTTCAACGCAGCCCTTTGCACATTCTTCTCCATTTCTGGAAATAAGCAGATTCTGGCGGACAACCGCCGATAATTTCCTTTCGGGGATCCACGTTTCCATAGTTAATTCCCCGGTAAAATCGACCTTCCGGCTTACCTCCATCTTATATTTGGTAAACATCCAGACAATCCCATATTCTTCCGGCAGGGTATCGTTCCCCTTATTTAAATTGTGCATGTAGTGTGTTGCCACATCCTGGAAATAATTCATATATCCCTTAAGCCCCACATATCCGTCTCTGTCAGCCTCCCTGAACTGCGGGAGATAATGCTTTTCAAATATCATTCAATAACGCCTCTATTCCTTCGGATCTTTTTCGTCTTGAACACAAATCCTTTCATTTTTTACACAGTTGCGCCTTCTATGCATTTTGCTAATATTGTACTTCATACAAACCGTATTTACAATATCAAAAGCGGCATCAGCTCTCCGCCAATGCCGCTGTCGCTTTTATAATTCCTCCAAAAACACATCCGCCATACCGTTTAATCCGTATCTGCCGACAACGTCCTTTAAGCCCGATATGATCTCATTCCTGCTGAAGTGATTCTCTTCAAGAAATTCATCCGTCTTATCATTCAGATAAGAATAGAACAAAAGAGCCGTTTCTAAAGCCGCCATATCTCCCTCAGAAATCAGGTCATAAAGCCGGTTCTCGGCCTCATTGATTTCTCCCCCGTCAACCAGTTCCAGCAAAGCGTTCAGGGTCTCTTTCTCTTCCCTCTCCTTTAACAGCTCCTCTGTCTGGGAATCCGTATCGATATGGAACAACAGCTTTAATAAGGTTCTTACCATCTCCTTGATGAGACGCATAATATAATCCTGTTCAAACAAACCGTCTTCTCTCCTTTCTGCATGTGTTCATCCAGACGTTCGCATTCTGCAAATGTCTGCTATTTCCACTTACAAAAAAGAGTTCAATCATCCATTCGTACCTTCAATGTTACAATGGTTCTGCCCCTCGGCAGCTTTATCATATATACTGCAGCGATCAGGCAGACAAGAACGCCTAAAAGTTCAAACCAGCTATTAAACAGATTGATGCCCTTGGCATAAGCTGTTTTTACTTTCCTGACCGCCCCTTCATTTTCCTGTTCCTGACATTCTTCTGTTACGGCAAAAGCTTTTACTTCCCCAAACAGGCCGTATGCATTTATGATGCCGCAGGGCAGCCCCGCAGCCGATACGCTTACAGCAAAAAGCACTGTAAATAACCGGATCAGGATTCTTTTCTTTTTATCCGTCCACATTCCTTTCATACTTTCCTCACATGGTTTCTGTATTGGTTTCCTGATGATAAATCCGCTCATAATTTTCCCGACACTTGTTTGATAATCGTTATACTTTTTACAAACTATGATATACAGGTTTCATTTTCTCATAAGTACAAAAAAACCGAAATCCCAGGCTTTTTAACAGCTGCTTTCCCTCTTCTATATATGCCCCCAGATGTTCCGGCCTGTGGCTGTCGCTGCCGATGGTAATGATTTCCCCGCCCAGCCGTTTAAACAGCTTCAGAATATCCTCTGACGGCGTAGTGTCCTTCAGCCCGTATCGATGGTAAGACGTATTAAATTCTATACCCTTCCCGCTTTCTATGACCGTTTTCAGTATTTCCTCTATCAAAGGCTCCAGTTTTATGAAAGGATAAATTCCCTTTTCGTCATACCGCGTGATCAGATCCATATGACCCAGTACGCTGTAATCCTTATATGCCCTCACAAGATTCAACATCTCCTCATAATACCGCTCATTATATTCCTTCTGGCTCTTCCCCTTCTGAAAATCCTGGGTCCAGAATTCCTGATCCTCTACCTGATGCACTGACAGAATAATGAAATCAAAAGGGTATTTTTGAAACAAGGCTTTGTACTGCTCTATGGTGTGGGTCTGCATGCCGAATTCCATGCCCATTTTAATGCCTATCTCTTTCCCATACAGATACCGCATCCTTTTTATTTCAGCCTCATACAGCGGATAATCCACATTTGCAAGAGGCTCTTTTCCACGATATCTGATAGGATGGCCGCAGTCCCAGTCCTCCTTAATGCCGTAATCCACATGGTCTGTAAAGCAGATCTCCGAAAGCCCCATGGCTATGGCGTCCTTTGCTGCCTGCTCCATAGGATATACGGAATCGTCGCTGAATTCCGTATGCACATGATAATCTGCAAGCATACAATACCTCCTTTTTGAATTTTTCATATCTCCAATCCGTTTTAAGACTGTTTTTTTTCAAGGAGTGTTTCTTCTATCTCCCTGTCCTTATAATAATATTTCCGGTCATGCTCCCCGATTTCCCGCATGACCCTGCAGGGATTTCCTACCGCAACTACATTTGCGGGAATATCCTTTGTCACAACGCTTCCTGCGCCGATTACCGTATTATCCCCGATAGTCACTCCCGGCATGATGACTGCTCCTGCGCCGATCCAGCAGTTCCTTCCGATGTGAACGGGCATATTGTACTGGTAAACCTTCTCCCGAAGCACCGGCAGAATGGGATGACCCGCAGTAGCAATGGTCACGTTAGGGCCAAACATGGTATAGTCCCCCACATAAATATGTGTGTCATCCACACAGGTCAGGTTATAATTAGCATAAACCATTTTCCCGAAATGACAATGATGTCCGCCAAAATTGGAATAGAAAGGCGCTTCGATATATACGCCCTCTCCGCAGTCTCCCAGCATTTCCTTTAACATTCCCGCTCTCTTTTCCTGCTCTGACGGTTTTGTCATATTATATTCACACAATCTGTCCTGGTAGATCACCTGTTCCTTCATGATTTCCTCATCCCCCGGAAGATAAAGTTCTCCGGTATGCATTTTTTCTTTCATTTCGCTCATTTCCATGCCCTCCGTTTGTTAAATTTCTGACCCATCCGTATTGTTTATAATGCCTGTATACAACAGGAAGTTTTACGATTTCATCCAGATTCAGTACAAAATATACCGCCAATACGGGAAGCTTAAGCCCAAAAGCGCATAAGCAGCCTAAAGGAATCGTCACACACCACAAAGTCACCGTATCACAAAGCAGTCCGAATTTAGAATCTCCGCCCGCGGGGAAAATCCCGCCTATGGTCATGCTGTTTATGGATTTCCCTGCCAGATAGTAAGAGGAAATGAACAGCATGCCTCTCAAACATCCTCTTGCCTCGTAAGTCAGCTTTACCGCTCCCATAATAACCGGGGAAACAGCCAGAAGAAACAGGCCTGACAGCACTCCGCACAGAATTGACGCCTTTGTAAGTATCCTTCCCGCCTCTTTTGCTTTATCAAAATGTCCGGCTCCCAATTCATTCCCCACGATAATGCCCGCTGCATTTCCCAGTCCCAGGCACAAACAGATTACCATATTTTTGGAAATATTGGCAATGCTGTTCGCCGCCACCGCATCGGTTCCTAAATGCCCCATAATGACGGAATACATGGTAAAACCGCCGCCCCATACCAGCTCATTCAGCAAAACGGGAACTGTTTTATCCCGGAACCGTTTTGCCAGATCATTTTCCGACCCTGGTAAATGAAGCTTCAGAAATTTCATTTTTACCGCTACATAAACAACGCTTCCTATAGCCTGAAAGGCGGTCGCCGTTACAGTCGCCACCGCCGCTCCCTTGATCCCCATGGCAGGAAATCCCCACAATCCGAAGATAAAAACAGCATTTAAGAAAATATTTAAAATAACCGTTATGCTGCTGATAACAGTACTTAAATTCACAGCGCCGCAGTTTTTCATAATTGTCATATATACCTGGGCTATTGCAGACAATATATAGGAAATTCCCACATATTTCAAGTAGTCTCTTCCCATTTCAGCCAGTCCTGCGTCATTTGTAAAGAAACGCATAATGTTTTCAGGAAAAAGAACCGCGCCTGCACAAAACAAAACTCCTGCCATGCACCCGATGAGAAGCACAAGGCTGCATATTCTCGAGATATTCAAAAAATCCTTTTTCCCATAATACTGGGCCACAAACATATTTTCCCCGATTACAAACGCCGTCATGAAAAGGTTAAATACAAATGTGACCTGAGATGCCAAAGATACCGCCGCCATGGCGTTTTGATCCAACCTGCCCAGCATAACCGCATCGCTGGCGCTTACAAGCGCAAGCATAAACTGACTGAAGGCCATGGGAAAAACCAATTGAAAGATTCTCTTGTTTAAAGCATTCCCTTTTTTCATATCACACCGCCCCGGTCCCTTTCACAGTTTCTTCATTCTATCCGTCTGTTTTCTGTCTGCCGTTTTTTGTCTGTCGTTTTCTATCCTCCTGTTTTTTGCCTGCTGTTTTCTGCCTGCCGTTTTCTGCCGCTGCCTTTTTCCGGCTTTTTCCTTCTGTTATTTAACAATATCATCTTCTCTCTTGAAATTCTTTCGTAATAGCGTATAATTTTATAACAATATTCTTTTTTCAAATAATTTAAAACAAATCAAAACTCAAGGAGGTCATTATGAACATTACCGCCCGCTACTGCTCCGCCTTCAACCCGGACGCCTCAGAGACAGTTGCATATAACAATCCTCTCTTTCCCGCCTATGCCCGCTATGGGATCCTTTCCACCTATCCGGACTATTCCGCTATCAGCCACTGGCACGAGGATTTGGAATTTGTTTTAATAAGAAAAGGAAAAATGACTTACAATGTAAACGGAGAATTGATCGAGCTTCCTGAAAACAGCGGCATTATGGTTAACAGCAGACAGCTCCATTACGGATTTTCCAAAGAGCATGAAGAATGTGAATTTATCTGCATTTTGCTGTCTCCTGAATTGTTAAAGGGAAATGAATGGTTTTATGAAAATTGCATGGAACATATTACCCGAAATGCTGCCTGCCCCTATCACTGCCTGAATCCGGAAGGCTGGGAAGCAGCCGTTCTGGAAAGGCTTTACAGTCTCTACCATTCCTTTTCCGGCTCTCCCACAGATCCCCTGTCCTGCTTTGAAGTAATGGAGGATTTTATTGCTGTTATGAAACTGTTATATGAGAACCTTCCCACAGAAACCTCCCGGCCTGTAAAAGAATCGGCAGAGCTTTCCACGCTGAGAACCATGATCGGCTATATAGAAGAACATTTGTCGGAGCATATTACCCTTGAAGACATTGCTTTATCCGGAGCCGTATGCAAAAGCAAATGCTCCCTGCTTTTCAAAAAATACCTAAATGATACTCCCATAACCTATACCACAAAGCTGCGCCTGAAGAAAAGCCTCGCTTCCCTGCTGACCCCCGGCAAAAGCATTACGGATATCGCTTATGAGTACGGCTTTTGCGGGGCCAGCTATTATTGCGAGACTTTTAGAAAATATTATGGTTCCTCCCCACTGGCTTACAGGAAAATCTATGAGAATGCCTAAAAAGAAAAGGCGGCTGCCATTCCATAAGAAAAGCAAAATTCCAATTGCGCCCCCATAATCTTACGGGAACATCGGCACCAGATCAAGGCCTTCATCCTCAGGCAGCCCGAACATCAGGTTCATGTTCTGCACCGCCTGTCCTGCCGCTCCTTTTACCAGGTTATCAATGGCGCCCATCATAATGATGCGGCCCGTCCGCTCATCGATGACAAAGTTAATGTCCACATAGTTGCTGCCCTCTACCCATTTGGTTTCCGGCAGGCTTCCTTTATCCAGAACGCGGATAAACTTTTCCTTTCCGTAATATTTATCATAGACCGCCTTGATCTCCTCATAGGAAGGCAGACTGCCGTCCGGTTTCTTCTTAAGATTGGCATATTCCGTCGCAAGGATTCCGCGGTTCATGGGAACAAGATGGGGCGTAAAGTTGATCACGATAGGTTCTTTCGCCGCATAGCCTAACTGTTCCTCGATTTCCGGCGTGTGGCGGTGGGAGGCCACTCCGTAGGCCTTGATATTCTCATTGACCTCACAATAGAGGTTATTAACCTTGGCTCCCCTGCCCGCTCCCGAAGTGCCGGATTTTGCATCCACGATCAGGGAATGAACGTCTATCAGACCTTCCTTTACCAGAGGATACGCCGTCAGTATGGAACAGGTGGTATAACAGCCGGGATTCGCCACCAGACGGGCCTTTTTCACATCCTCCCTGTTGATCTCGCAAAGACCGTAAACGGCTTCTTCTATGTACTGGGGAGATTTATGCTCAAGGCCGTACCATTTTTCATATACTGCCACATCCTTAATACGGAAATCGGCGCTCAGATCCACGATCTTCACTTTATTCAAAATATCATCATTCACAAGGGAAGCACAAAGTCCCTGGGGCGTTGCGGTAAAGATCACATCCACCTTTTCTGCAAGCTCCTCCATATTGTCGTCCATACACTTATCATCCACGATCTGAAACATATTGCCGTAGACGGAAGCATATTTCTTGTCTATATAACTCTTGGATCCGTACCAGACTACCTCCGCATCCTTATGCTGTGTCAAAAGCCTTACCAGCTCGCCTCCTGCGTAGCCCGTAGCTCCTATGATTCCTGCTTTAATCATTGATTTGTTCATCCTTTCATTTATTTTCCGACAGTTGTTTTCATGCATCTATCATCATACCCAAAACCGCTTCCGAATTCAAGACGCCCTCCCCGCTTTCCCACAAAAATCGATTTTCAAGGCGGCAGACGGCCCTTTAGCGTATATTGTTCCTGCGGCGGCACGCCCCATCGATTGCATAATTATAAAACATTCCTGCATAATATTCAATATTTATTTATTTTATGCATAATTTGTTGAATATTCATTGTTTTATTCACATTTTTCCTGTTGCATTATTTCTTATTATGATGTATATTGGTAAAAGAGCGGTTTTACAAGGCCGCAAAACATCTATTATTACATATTTCAAATGGAGGCTTTTACAATGAAAGAAAAAGTTATTTTAGCTTATTCCGGCGGTCTGGATACAACAGCCATCATCCCCTGGTTAAAAGAAAATTATGATTACGACGTGATCTGCGTATGCGTTGACTGCGGTCAGGGCAATGAACTGGACGGTCTGGAGGAAAGGGCCAAGGCATCCGGCGCGGAAAAACTCTATATTGAAGATCTGACAGACATCTTCTGCGACGAGTACATCGTACCCTGCGTACAGGCGCATGCCGTTTATGAAAATAAATATCTCTTAGGCACTTCCATGGCGCGTCCCGCGATTGCCAAGAGACTGGTTGAGATCGCACGCAAGGAAAATGCTACAGCAATCTGCCACGGCGCAACAGGTAAAGGAAACGACCAGATCCGTTTTGAGCTGGGCATCAAGGCTTTAGCTCCCGACCTTCGCATCATTGCAGCATGGAGAGACCCCAAATGGACTATGAACTCCCGTGAAGAAGAGATCGAATACTGCCGCGCCCACGGCATCCATCTTCCTTTTTCCGCTGACAGTTCCTACAGCCGCGACCGCAACCTATGGCACATCAGCCATGAAGGCCTGGAACTTGAGGAGCCGGAAAACGAGCCTAACTACGACCATTTACTGGTTCTCGGCACAACGCCGGAAAAGGCTCCCGATGAAGGCGAGTATGTGACAATGACCTTTGAAAAAGGCGTTCCCAAATCCGTAAACGGCAAGGAAATGAAGGTTTCCGATATTATCAAGGAGTTAAACAGACTGGGCGGCAAGCACGGTATCGGCATTGTGGATATTGTTGAAAACCGCGTAGTAGGCATGAAATCCCGCGGCGTATACGAGACCCCCGGCGGCACCATCCTCTATGAAGCTCATCAGCAGTTGGAGGAATTGATCTTAGACCGTGAGACAACAACGGTAAAAATGGATATGGGCAATAAATTTGCACAGATCGTTTATGAAGGAAAGTGGTTTACCCCTCTCCGCGAAGCGGTTCAGGCGTTTATCGAATCCACTCAGGAATATGTGACCGGCGAAGTCAAATTCAAATTGTACAAGGGCAACATCATCAAGGCAGGCACCACCAGTCCGTATTCCCTGTACAACGAAAGCATTGCTTCCTTCACAACAGGCGATTTATACGACCATCACGATGCGGAAGGCTTTATCAACCTGTTCGGTCTTGCCAGCAAGGTCCGCGCCATGAAAAAACAGGAATTAGAAAACAAATAGTCAGGCCCTAAAGTTTTTCTTTCAATTTTCAGACTGCCACGCAGGGATTTGTGAGGATTTTTTCCAATACTTTATCTCTGCTATGGCGGTCTTTCTTTTTTTGTGTTATCTTAAAAGTAGTGATGATCAAAATTTAATTAGTAAAAATAGATAAAAGAGGAAAAACCCGTGGACGTTGTACTTACCCTTGTCATTTATACCGCCTCCGTCAATCTTTTGGGATTGATCCTTATGGGCGTTGATAAATATAAAGCCAAAAAAAGAACCTTCCGTATACCGGAAGCCACTTTATTTACCATTGCCATATTCGGAGGAAGCTTAGGGACTACCCTTGGCATGTTCCTTTTCCGCCACAAAACAAGGCACTGGTATTTTTTATACGGCATGCCTTTGATCTTGATCATTCAGGCCGCCATCATCTACTTTCTTTACCGTTCGCCGATCGAATTTCTTTTTCTGTAAAAGAGGAGGGATTTTATGTATATTGGGGTCATTGCAGACAACATTGCCGACAGGAAACAATTGGAAAGGCTTTTAGGCCGCGCCAACTCAGCCCTCTGTGCTGAAACGGGCACTTTGTATGTAGAGGCCTTCGGAGATTCCCAAAGCCTTTTGCGCGCGCCCATGAAATATGAACTGGTCATCATCGACATCACGCTGACGGAAGACCACGGCAGATCCATCGTAGAACAGTTGAGATCCATCCATATCCCAGGACAGATCGCAGTCTGCCATCCCGAGGGCACTCCCTTTTCCTATCAGGACGCCATTGACGGGCTTCTCTCTATGCAAAAGCCTGTTTTAACGGCTCCCTTGCATCAGATGATCCGGGAAGCCCACAAATACCATCTTCAGACAAGCGTTCCCACCATTGAGATCCGTGCAGAATCCGAGACCCACTATGTCCCTGTGGAAAAAATCCTGTATGCAAAAAGCCAGTCCCATCTTGTGGATGTCCATTTAGACGACGGAACCGTGCTCTCCATGCTGGGAGAAATAGACGACTTTTATCACTGGGTGGACAATTATCCCGAATTTTTCTTCGCAAAAAAAGACACGGTCCTGAATCAAAACCATGTCCTCTCACATACCAAAAAAGAATACCGGCTGGCTAACGGGGAAGTTATTACTCTCTCCCGCTTAAAGGGGTTTCTGCCCTTCTAAATCTACAACATTCTGCCATAACCGTTTCTATTGCCGGTGTGCATTTCAATACCTGCTTTCGCAGATTTTCTATACCGCAATTATGACGCCTCCGTCATTTGCATACATACTGCTGATTCCCGCAGTATCCAACACACCGATAGAGGAAAACAGTCCTGTTTTTTCTAAAATATCCTTAACATAGGCAGCCCTGTCCGGCGCATTGCAATGAGAGATCATAAGAGGCCTGCCCGGCGTCTGCGCCTTTTCCACGATAACCGTTTCCGCAAGCTTTGCAAGAGCCTTTTTCATGCCGATCTTTTGACCAAGCTGAATAATGACGCCTTCGTCAGTTGCTCCCATGACCGGTTTGATGTTCAGGGTAGAAGCAACAAGGGCTTTTACACTTGAAAGTCTTCCGTTTTTCCGCAGGGTTTCCAGATTGTCCAACACAAAATAGGTATTGAGGGAAAGCTTATATTCCTCAGCCTTCACAACCACTTCCTCAAAGCTTAAGCCCGCTTCCGCCAATTCATGGATCTTCAATCCTATCAAAGTCTCGCCGATAGATGCGGAACAGGAATCAAAAATGTGGATCTTTGCGGTATCGTTAGTTTCATAAAACATATCAACAGCCGTTTTGGCGCTGTTGTAGCTTCCGCTTAAATTGCCGGATAAAGTTACAATATAAACTTCGTCACAGCCCTCGAACTGCTTCATATACTGTTCCGGGGAAGGACATGCGGATTTAGGACATGCCGGACATTCCGCCACCCTCTTTAAGAATTCAGCCTGATCAAAGGTAGCGTCGTCCATCTGATGCCACTGCCCTACCTGAAGCTGTAAGGCAACATGCTCAAATACCGGATCCGCTTCCATCTCCTTTGTAAATTCTCCGCAACTGTCAATTAAAATTTTATACATAACTTTTCCTCATATATTTGCAATGTAGTTTTCATTACTACATATGATAGCACAAAAAATCCCATTTGAAAAGGTGTCTATAGACATTTTCTCGTTTTTGTTCCTTTTACTTAAAAAATCTGTATTACTCAAACATATAGTTAAAATAAGTTCCCTTAAACACTGCATAGTTGTTCCTCGATATGGGTATGACCGCATGATGGATCGTGGTTACTTCCGTCTTTGTAAACCGCTCCACATTGCTTAAATTTACAATATAACTGCGGTGGCAGCAGCAAAATCCGTTTTCCGGCGTAAAAACCTCCGCACATTTTGAGAACAGCTCACGGATCGCGATTACCCTGCCGCTTCCCATATGAACAAGGACCTGTTTGTTCTGCGCCTCTAAATAATCAACATCTGCAATTTCAATCCTGCAGAAGCCGTCAACAGTTTTTGCCGTAAAGAAATTTTTAGGCAGATTAAATGTTTTTAGGAAATCATCCAGAGTAAGAAACAGCTTAGCAGGATCAACGGGTTTTATAAGATAATTAAGGGCTTTTACCTCATAAGACTCAACTGCAAAGCCCCTGGATGAAGTAAGGAAAACAATGGGAACGCTCTGATGCATATTCCTAAGCTCCCTTGCGACATCGATACCGCTTGATAAAGGCATGATCACATCCAGAATGATCAGATCCATCCATTCATTCTGATGGGCTTCCAAAAGATCATCCCCATTTGTAAAGCGGTACAGCGTAAGCCTTATTCCTCGTTCCCCTGCCCATTGCTCTAACAGCGGACAGATCGCATCTATAAAACGTATTTCATCATCACAAATTGCTATTTTCATCACATTACCTCTAAATAATGATCCTAAGTACGAAAGAATGGTCAAGAAACGAAAAATGATATTGTCCCTTTAATTGTTCCACATAATATACGATACTCTTCACACCGACTCCATGTCCCTTTTTATCGGAAACCGGGATACCGTTAACAACTCTCGGAATCCGTACAACAGGATTCTCAATCTGAAGCAGAAGGTGGTTTCCCTTTTCGGAAATCGTAAGGCTTGCCCACTTTTCTTTTGTATCAGCCTCTTCCAATGCATGCATGGCATTTTCTAAGGCATTGGATAAAATGGTACAGATCGCAGTATCCGGACAGGGAAGCTCTGCTCCCGCCTGGATATCATACCTTAGCTCAATTTTCCTGTCCGTAAAACGTGCATGATAAATAGAAATTACGGAATTGATCATTTCATTCCGGCAGTAGGTCGTGATGGTCGTATCATCATAAAGGTCGCCGATTTCCTCAATATAGTCCACCGCCTTCTCAATGTTGTCATTTTGAAGCTGCGTCAGAATAATATTTAAATGGTGGCGCATATCATGCCTCAGTATGGAAAGCTTTTGCTTGCTGCGCTTTACCTGTTCAATCTCCTTTTCGACAGAAAGAAACTGCATCTTCATCAGATCGTTGTACTGTCTGATCTCCTGCTCTTTTTCATATTCCCGGAAATAAACAAACAGAAATGCAAAGTAAGCGATGCAAAAAATGAATCCCATAAATTCAACCACTGCTTTGTTATTTGAATAAAGCAGGTTGGAAAGTTTGGTAAAAGAATAGTCAAAAAAGTAATATACCGTGGGAAGAAAGCCTATAATATAAAGTTCCCTGGTGGCCCTTGCAAAAATAGCCTCCGTAGTGCGGCATACAAACCTGCACAACAGAAAGAAGGATACGCATGTGGTAAGGATCCGCGAAGCATAATAGCACCACTGTTCGCCTGTAAGCCCCAATATCAATAATCCGATCCAGTTGCTCAATTGACAACAGAGATATGCGGAAAACACGGAAATACAAGACGGTATAACAGGATATTTGTAATACAGGGATAAAAACAAAATCAGGGGCAGATGTATGATAACCGCATAGAGCCGGTCTGTAACGGACAGACCAAACAGGAAAAAACTGATAATATACATGATCCCCACAAAGGAAAATAATAAAAACAGCGTGAAGATATTTTTCCGGTTCTGCTTTACCCCCAAAAAGAAAGCAGAAATATAGATACCAAACAACATGGTAATTAAATTGTGTATGAAAGATAAAATCTGCACCAACATCAGCCGTTTTTCCTGCTATTTTGTATATTACAGCTATTCTAGCATTTTATCCGCCAAATGTAAATGTACGCCGTCTGCCATTCACACCATATATTTACCATTCACGCAAAATGCAAAAAAAGCGGGAAAAATGTGGTATAAAAATATAGATATCTTACAGTTTGAGGAGGACCGCAGGCATGAATAAAATATGGGAGCTCTTTGATACGGCGGATGCGCTTGTCTATACCTCTGAAATGGATAACCACGAATTGGTTTACATGAATAAAAAGGCGCTTCGGACGTACGGCTTTCACTCCCTTGCAGATATTTCCTCCAAAAAGTGCTATGAGGTCCTCAAGAACTGTTCCGTTCCCTGCCCCACATGTGACGATCATAAACTGAAGCAGGGATATTTTAAGGAATGCCGGTGTTACGATCCCGTTCTCAAAGAACAGGTAACGCATAAAACCGCCATCATAGAAGCCGATGGAAAAAAATACCGCATGGAGCTTACCTTTGACGCCGAAACGCCAAAGCAGCATGACAGCATGATGCTTTTGGAAGCGCAGATCAACAAAGGGGTCCGCGTTGCCCTTCAGCAGGAGACTCCCTCCCAGACATTACAGGTCTTGTTAGAGTATGTGGGCAAGGCCCTGGGCGGTATGAGGACTTATATCTTTGAACGGAATGAAAACGGTTATGATGACAATACATACGAATGGGTGGCAGACGGCGTTACGCCCATGAAGGACAGCTTACAGAATCTCCCGGCGGAAGTATGCGCCAACTGGTACCGGAATTTCCGGGTAGGCAGGCATATTGTCATAAAAAATATAGAGAACATCCAAAAGAGCGATCCCTTACAGTATAAGAACCTGAAACGTCAGGATATTCACTCTCTGATCGTGATCCCTCTATACGATGAACGGAAGCTCATCGGTTTTTACGGGATAGATAATCCTTCCGGGAAATCCTTAGACTATGCTTCAGATATGCTCCAGATCATGGCGCATTTTATTATTTCTTCCTTGAAACGGCGGAACCTCATCCGGAAATTAAAAGAAATGAGTTATCGCGATCAGCTGACCCAGATCGGAAACCGTTACGCCATGAACGAATACATTGGCGGTCTGCAAAGCGAACAGAGCCTGGGGATCGTTTATTGCGATATAACAGGACTTAAACAGGTCAACGACCGGGAAGGGCATGCTTTTGGAGACAAACTCATTCTCGACGCCTGTGAGTGCCTGAAAAAAAGCTTTGGCGATTACGGCCTGTTTCGCATCGGCGGCGATGAACTGTTAGCGATCTGTGCGGGAATCGAAGAGACGGCTTTGTGGCAGGGGATCGATCGGTTAAAGAAACACTTAAAGGACGGATCCGTACACATGGCGATCGGAGGCATATGGGATAAGAACCATTTTGGCGGCGTTGAAAAACTGATCACGGCGGCAGAGACAAAAATGTATCAGGATAAGGCCGCATATTACAGCAAATACGGCACTGACAGAAGACATCGGCCGTAAAGGGAGACGCTGATAAAAAAATATGGCTGAAAGGCGGGAAATATGCTAGACTCATAAATAGGATATGCACAGGTAACGGCCCTTTATATGAATCTTTTCGGGCCTGGCTGTCCTATCATAAAGGAGAGTCTCATGATCGCACTTGAAATAAAGAACATCAAAGAATTTATGAACCATCTGTTGAACAGCGAAGCCTTTGACAGCTTTTACATGGAGGAAGCCTCCATTACCACTTTTAACACTTTTCTCATAGACGGGCACATCGTAGACGCATTTTATGAAGGCACGGACGCCTTTGGCAACACCCTGGCAAAACCTTCTGCCTTTTCCACCTGGAAAAAATTGCGTCCCGTCTGTTTTTCCCTGATCAAAGGAAACCGCTCCCCCGTGGCATTCAAATTTGTACTGCATGCCGGAGAGCGGTATATGGAACGGCTGAAAAACAATCCGGAAGCCGCTTTTCATTTAGAACAGCTGAAGGCGCTGACCGTCAATATCCGCTTTGAAAGCGGCAGCTTAAGATGTGTTACCGGTACTTCCTATCATACCTTTGTCATGGATAAGACCATTGATAATATCTGGGACGGGGATTTTGTTTCCTCCCTGACCGCTTTGGGAGTCGGTTTTGAACTGCTCTAAACCTTTTATCTTTATTTCCTAATCTTAGGCTTGGCAATTAACGAGATCAAATACGCAAAGATCAAAGCGCCGCTGCAGCCTGCAGCTCCCGCTTTGAAGCCGCCCAGGAACAGGCCGATAAAGCCATCCTGATCCACCGCTTCCTTCACGCCCTTCATCAAAGTATTTCCAAACCCGAGAAGGGGAACGCTTGCTCCCGCACCTGCGAACTCCATAAAAGGCTCATACCATCCGAAGAAGCTGATAACGGCGCCCAAACATACTAATAACACCATGATCCTTCCCGGCAGCATCTTTGTCTTTTCCATTAAGATCTGCGCCAAAGCACAGATCAGCCCGCCTACCCAGAATGCATTGATATAACTCATCATAAACATTTCCTCTTTTCATGATACGCATAGAATCTTTATCTGCCGGCACAACGTCTGCCTGTCAACACAGCTTTCAAAAAACACGTTATACCGAAAATCTTTGCTAATTATCATGTGCAGAAATGAATTATTTTATGCATAAACTGCTTTTTATTCTATTTTGTACGCTGCCAAAACTTCATTTTTCCTGTAAATATCCGTAACGATCAGATAATCGCCCTGCCAGTCAAAATAATAAATCTCTCTTCCTTTGGGAATCTTAAAAAGCTTTTTACGCTTTCCGCCATTCACAGGCTGTACCGAAACCCAGTTATTATGTAACAAATAAATGTTTCCGTTTTTATAACCCACAATTCTGGTATCTCTCCTCAGTGTTTCATAAAGAATACTGCTTTCTCCCGTCTTTATGTTCCATTTAAATAATATATCTCCTCCGCTATGTACCTGCCACATGACTTTTCCGCCATATTTATAACTTATCTGCAGCAGGCAAATGACTTCATCCCCCTCCTGCGTCATAAATTTTTCAAAAAATTCTGAATTTTCATCTATATCCTTGCCCGCAAGGCATGTAATTTCATATTTGCTGTCATCGCTGTCATCATAAATGTCAGCATAGTATTGGGGAGCATCCCCTGTCCAGCGGTCAGCGCTAAACACCAGCCGCCTGCCGTCATTCAACACAAAGTGCTGCTCTGATGGAATGAGCACTTTGCCTGTCCCATGCTCCTTTACACAGGCAATGCCCCATACCTTTCCTGTAGAGCTGTCAAAACACCCTACAATATCCATTCCTTCATAAGTAACTGTCTGAATGTCAGGATTCGTTTTATCGCCTTCCCGTTCAAATATACCCGCCAAATCTATAGGCTCTTCCCCTGCTGCAGCTGTTGCAGGATATAAAAAATATTCGCTGTATGTCGGCCTGTAGATCAAATAACCGTTACATATATTTATCCCATGAACATGACCTACATCTTCCAGTAATATTTCGTCCTCTTTCGTCCGGTAATTGTATCTGTGCAATGCGCAATTATTGTCGATTCTGTGATCATCCAAATAAAATCCATAATCTCCATATACTGCAAACTCAAACCTCTTATCCGCGACTCCCGAACATCCCGCCTCGAAATCAAGCTGACAAAGCTGCTCTGTTACTCCTGTCTCAAAATCATACCGGTATGTTTCACGGTCATCGCCATAAAAATAGGCCTCATTATCGCCGGCTGTGTTTTTATCAGAATTTAAGCATACCAGCCAATAAGCCGTTGCATCTTTCTCCTCTACACCACGTACCGCCAGAAATCCCAATATTACCACTATAACCCCAAGAGGATACATCAATGCAATAACAAATTCCCTGTCTATACCCTTTTTCTTCATATCTTCTGTCTCCATCTCTCTGAAAAATGTCGATTCAATCTTCGACTTTGTACGCTTTCAAAACTTCTCCATCCGCTCCTGTAACGATCAGATAATCCCCCTGCCAGTCGAAATAATAAATTTCTTTTCCCATGGGAATCCGAAAGAGCTTTTCCCGTTTTCCCCCATCCACAGACTGTACAGAAACCCGGTTATTATGCAAGAGATAAATATTTCCGTTTTTATATCCGATAATTCTGGTACTCCTGTTTGACGTTTCATAAAGAATACTGCTTTCTCCTGTTTCTATATTCCATTTAAATAAAATATCGCCAAGGCTATACTTCTGCCGCATCCTCCCGTACTTTGAAGTATTTTTTTGTAACAGACAGATAACCTCATTTCCCTCCTGAGTCATATACTTTTCATAAAATTCAGGCTCTGTACCTAAATTCTTATCATCCAGGCATGTAATTTCATACCATTCATCATCATCTTCATATCGGGCATAACATGTTAATTTTCTTCCTGATTTTCTCCCCCACATTCTCAAGCATCTTCCGTCTCTCAACGTAAAATCTTTCTCCGGCGGAACAAGTTCCTTTCCATTTTCATGATTTCTTATTCCTATAATCCGCTCTCCTGTATCGGCTTCAAAATACCCGTAAATATCCATACCTTCATAAGTAATTATCTGGATATCCGAATTTGTTTTGTCTGCCTTCCCCTCAAAAATACTCTCAACAGATATAGGTTCTTCTGTATTGCCTGTTACCGAATACAAAAAACAATGACCACTTCCTGTTCTATAAATCAAATACCCGTTACAAATATCCATCTCGACAATATAATCTTAATATTTTAATAACATCTCATCTTCATTGGTTCGATAGTTATATCTATGCACTCTTTCGTTATCATCTTCAAAATATAAATAATCTCCATATACCGAAACACTCCTTATCGGCATCTCTTCTATATGCGCTTCATAAATCAATTTCGTCTCTTCTGTTTCAAAATTATATTGATATATATATCTTTCATCCGCGAAAAAATATATTTCCTCACTGTCAACAGTATTTTTCTCTGAATTCAGACATACGATCCGGTAACTTATATCAAGATAATAATACTTATATAATAATCCTATAATCAGCACAACTGCCACAACAGGATATGATAGTGCAACGAAAAAACGCCAGTCTATATTTCTTTTCTTCATACTTTCCCTCTCAAACATTCAAATGCCCCGTCCTAAAGGGCAGGGCATTTTCACAATAATCATTTTAAATATGCGATAACTTCCACTTCACAAAGCACGTTTTTAGGAAGGGTCTTTACAGCCACGCAGCTTCTCGCCGGCGGCGTATCCGTAAAATATTTTGCATAAACTTCATTAAAGGCTCCGAAGTCGCCCATATCCGTTAAAAAGCAGCCGGTCTTTACCACGTTTTCATAGGAGACGCCTGCCGCCTCCAAAAGCGCGCCTATATTTTTCATGACCTGCTCTGCCTGCACTTTAATATCTCCCTCTGCAAGCTCTCCCGTTTCGGGAATAATGGGGATCTGTCCCGAAGCAAAAAGAAAATCTCCTGCTATGATGCCCTGTGAATAGGGTCCGATTGCCGCCGGCGCTTTTTCCGTACTGATTTTTTTTAACATGTTGTCTTCCTCCTGAATCTATTATTTATTTTTCTATTTTTACTTATATATCGCTATTTTACCGTCCACGATTATAAACATATATCCGGAAAATGCTCAGCCCTCCTCAAAATTGACCGTCACATAATAGCCTCTGTCATTTTCCTGGATATCCACAACGGTTCCTTCCTTTGCCGTCATTCTTTCCCGAAAGGGGATATTCCCCGACATGGCGAGGGCCGGGTCTATCGTGTAGTAATAGCTGCTGGGAAGGACGCCTTCCGTTACCGTGACCCTGTCGCCTACCTTAAGCAGTCCCTCCCGCTCCATCTTAAATTCCATTTCCCTCACGTATGACACTTCCTTACCTTTTTCTGATTTCTTTCCCTAATGTCTTTTCCTTTTTATTTCCTTTTTATTTCCTTTTTATTTTCCTTTTGTTTTTTTCTTATGCTTTTCCTTTTGCTTTCTCCTCTATGCGTTTCCTGCCCCGCCTTTATTTTATCTTTTCCAAATCTTCCTGCTCTTCGTTTTCCTCTTCTTTTTTCAGGGTCTTTCTGGCAACCTCGGCAGCCGCCATTTCCGTTTCCAGCCTTTCCCGCTCCCGTTCTGCCCTGATCTTAGGAAGCTCCTCTTCCTCCAAAAGCTTTGTGAAAACCTCCACAATATTGGGGTCAAACTGGGTCCCCGCACACCTGCGCAGCTCCTTAATGGCGTCCTCCTCCGGCATAGCCTGATGATAAGGGCGGTTATGGACCATAACATCATGAGAATCCACTGCCGATATGATCCGGGCGAGCAACGGGATATCCTCTCCCTTTAACCTGTTGGGATAGCCTGTCCCGTCCCATTTTTCGTGGTGGGATAAAATACATTCCGCAATGTCCCCCAATTCGGGAGAGGACTTGGCAATGCGGTATCCCTTGATGGTATGCTGCTGCATGATCTTGAATTCCTCATCATTGAGCTTTCCCTTTTTAACCAATACATGGTGTGGAATGGCAACCTTGCCGATATCATGGAGAACCGCCAGAAGTTCAAGCTTGCCGATATCGGAATCCGACAGATTCATCTTCTTGCCGAGTCTTGCAGCCATTTCCCTTGTCCGTTCCACATGCTCCTCGGTTTCATAATCGCTTTCGCTCAAAGTCTGCTTTAAGGAATCCACCAGGGAACTGCTGGCGGAATTATCCCGCAGCATCTTTTTATTCTGCATGCTGGTGCGGGCGTCGGAAAGCACTCTCTCCATGGTAACGTCTTCCCGTTCCTTTACCGCAATACCGTATTCTACATGTACAGGATTTTCTTCGCTGAAAAATCCTTCCATATCCTGTTTTATCTTTTCAAATATATCCGCGGCGTCCTCATGGGTCTTTCCTTCCATGACCACCAGAATATCTCCGTTATCCACCTTTGCCGCAAACGTATCGTCGCCGATATGGATCTGCACAAAATGCGCCAGCTGTTTCATGACCATATCGCCGTATGCCGTCCCGAAACGGTCGTTAATGCTCCTTAATCCGTTGACGTTGCATACCGCCAGAGCTATGGGCCAGTACCGGCTGTCACTCCACTGGGGCACCTGCGTCAGATAGCTCTGCTTATTATACAGACCTGTCAGGGCGTCATATAACATGGACTGCTCCAGTTCAAAAAAGGTTTTCCGCATGGACGTAATATCATTGAATACAAAGATCTTCCCTATGCTGAGTCCTTTGGAATCCTTCATGCACTTGAATTTGCACTGGAAGATATGTATTTCTCCGGAAAAACGGACGGTCCACTCAAATTCCTGATCCATCTCCACATCCCGAAATCCCGGAAACTTCCCTTCGGCAACGAACTCCTTAAGGGTCAATGCTCCGATCTCAAAATGGGTATTGGGCATTACACGCAATATATCCTTACTGTAATCGGTAAGACACCCTTCATAATCAAACAGTACCACCGGCTCGCTCAGGTAATTTAAAATCATCCTGCGGGTCAGATCCAACGTAACCATGGGCAGATACCTGAAGGTATTAAAATACATCAGCATTCCCACAACACAATACAATGCCGAAGAAACGTCTACCGGAACAATATCCGTCATTTTCAGATTCATCCAGTTTATCAAAGCTGCCGCCACAATTCCCGCAATCAGAATGTAATACCGTTTCCAGTATACTTTTGGGGTTTCCCTGCATTTCAGTATAAGAAGAAACACGACCAGCAGGGCAACGGCCAGGATGTACAGGTTATGAAGGATAAAGGGGAGCTTGGGTATATAGGTTAAAACAAAATCCTCCCCATAGGTCGTTATCTTGTATCCCAGTGCGATCTCATTATAGGGATTTAACAGCATAAAGACCGTATCTACCACCGCACAGGTGCAGATACAATAGAAGATCCCCCGGGGAATCCTTTCCCGCCAGCCGATAAACTCCAATATATAATCATAAAAAAGAAGCATCATGACATCCATGGTAATAAAGGATAAGCTGATAGCCACGGACTTGACCAAAAATGAAGTGCCTATAATATTAAAAGTATAAAAAACGACCAGCAAAAAAGTGGCAAGCATGACTTTGCCTATTTTTACCCCAATTGTTGTATTTCTCCTATATGCATTCAGCAAGATCAGAGCTGCTGTCAATGCAACCAGATAATACAAAACCAAAATCCCCTGCATGTACGTCTCCTCCCCGACGCTTCTTTCCGTACTGCTATTACTGCTCCCTTGTCAGTTCTTCCGCCTTCCGGCTCAACATCTCCACCACACCGGTAACCTTTTTTACAACGCCTATGTTATTCTGGCTGCTCTCAAAGGTTTCGCTCGCATGTGCAGATACCTCTTCGGTAATGGCAGAAATATTCTGAACGCTCTCCACGATCTCCCCGTTTGCCTTTGCCAGCATTTTGACGATCCCGCTCAATTCGTCAGAGCTGTAAGCGATCGTAGACGCTTTATCCTCTATCAGATTGAAGCTGCCCGCCGTATCCTCGGCGTTGTGCGCCTGTTTCTGGGTCGCCGCAACCAATCCGTTTATAGCCTGTACAACGTGCTCTAACCTCTCCGCAATGTTTTCGATCAGGCTTTCTATATTTTCCGTAGCTTCCTGGGTCTGCCCCGCCAAAGAGGAAATCTCCGACGCCACTACCGCAAAGCCTCTTCCCGCTTCTCCCGCTCTTGCCGCCTCGATGCTGGCATTTAAAGACAGCAGGGAAGTCTGCTCCGCAACATTATTGATCATCTCCACGATGGAATGCATCTGTTTGGTATATTCATTGAGATTGGAAAGCTCTTCCGCCACCTGGTTCCCCGACTGCTCGGATGCCCTAACCTGCTCTAACAAAGAGCCGATATTGGTATTGCCGTGTTCGATGGCATTCCGCGTACTGTTGACGTTTTCCACAATACTGGCTGCGGCATTTTCCACGTCCTCGATATACCTTTGTATTTCTTCCGTCTTGACAAGCTGGGTCTGTATGGATTCCGCCGTCTCCACGCTTCCTGCGCTTACCTCTTCCATGGCGCTTACGGTCTTGGAAACGGAATCCCCAAGCTCCTCCATATGTCCCTTTACTTCAAAAACCCCTTCGGTAATACTGCCGGAAAGGTTCATGGTACGGTTTAAAAGCCTGGCCGTACGATCCTTTTCCCCGTTGACAATATCCATTTTCTCCTGGCTCGTAACATTTGCCATACGGTTTGCGATAATGGAATATGCCCCTATAAATACGATAATCAGGACCTGGATCTCGGCAGTGGTAATATCCGCCGCCGTAAGCCCCTTTGTGACGCCGCGGTAGGCAACCTCTCCTACATTTAGTGCCGTGGCTATAATACTGACCGCCAGGGAAAGTTTAATGGAATTATACATGGTCAACGCCAGCATGATAGGCATGGCATAGGTAAAAGTCAACTGATTGTTGGTGGTAAACAGTACATATGCATAAAGAACACCGAACCCCACCGTGTATACAATATGAAAATACTTCCACTCGGCGTTTTGCTTCAAGGCCACGAACATAATTACCGTCGGTACGATGATAGTGGCCGCTACAGCGATAAAATAACCAAGGCTCCTGTTCCCCTTTACAACCTCCAAAAAATAAGCCAAAAAGATAACCGTAACTTCCACCAGATAGCAAATATAAACCGTCCGGTTCGTTCGTTCCAGCTCACTACGCCTTTTTTTCATAAGTGCCTTTTCAATTTTCCCCATTTTAAATTCCTCCGTGAATTCTTGAAGTCTATCATATAAAATTGTATCATATATCAACTTCAATGTCACGAAAAAACCTGACAAAAGGCAGGTATTGAAAAGCCGGTAAAGGGGCTGTGGCTTTGTTACAACGGCGTGCTGCAGCTCTCCAGGATAACGGCGTGGGCAATGCCCGGTACGGTCTGCCCTTCATTAAAACTTGTCTTGTTTAATAGGGCTCCCGTGGGGACGAACAATATCCGTTTATATTCCCCTTCTTCCAGCTTTTTCAAAATATAAGCCGAAAGGACAGTTGCTGCGCATCCGCATCCGCTGCCTCCCGAAAGGGTTCCCTTCTGCCCCTTGTCAAAGATCTCCATGCCGCAGTCCATGTGGTTTTTTGTAATGTCAAAGCCTCTCTGTTCCATCAGGCTAAAAAGAGCTTTCTGCCCCACTTCCCCCAAATCTCCGGTAATAATTTTATCATAATCCCCGGGGTCCCTCTGGAAATCCCTTAAATTAGCCGCAATGACATCCGCCGCCGCAGGAGCCATACTGCATCCCATATTGAAGCTGTCCTTGACGCCCATGTCTACAATTTTACCCGTCGTAACGCCGGTTATCAGCGCCTTGGGATTCGACCCTTTTTCCGTAGATAAGACAAAGGCTCCTCCGCCCGTTACCGTTCTTGTGGCACATGGCGGCCGCTGTCCCCCGTATTCCATGGGAAAACGGAATTCTTTTTCCGCACTTGCAAAATGGCTGGAAGTAACGCATACCACGTTTTTGGCAAATCCACCGCCTAAGATCATGGAGCCTAAACTGATGGTCTCCCCACAGGTGGAACAGGCTCCGTAAAGCCCGAAGAGGGGAACTTCGAATTCCTTTAGCCCGAAGGAAGTGGCTATGGTCTGTCCTAACAGATCCCCTGCCAGCAGATATCTTACGTCCTCTTTGGATATGCCCGCCTTTCCCATAGCAAGAGTTACCGCTTCCTTTTGCAGCGTGCTTTCCGCCTCTTCCCAATTGGTGCAGCCGAACAGTTCATCGTCCCCTATCATATCAAAATATTCTCCTAAGGGACCTTTTCCTTCCTTTTCGCCTACAACAGATGCAGACGCCCTGATATAGATCGGCATAGGCAGCTTAACGCTTTGTTTTCCCACCGCAAATATTGCTTCCTTATTATTTTCCATACTCTCATACCGTCCTGTTCGTTTTTCAAATAGTATTTCTCGGAAAAACAAACACTATTCATAAAGATGCGGGATTCCGCTGCCAAAAAAAATTTAAGGAAGAAAATTCTCATGTCAAATATTGCGCCCGGATAGCGGGGCATAAAAAATGACAGCCGCCATATTTATTTTTATATGGCGCTGTCACTGTTTTCACTTTTCCGTCTCATATAATCGTCAATGATTTCTTTTTCGGAAATGTTCATTTCACTCTTCTTTTTAAAATTTCTGACTGTTTCTTTTACTTTTTCATATTCAAGCTGACGCAGATAAGTAGGATCCTCTTTAATGAACTGCTCATAAGCGCTCTGGTATTCAGGGCTTTTCTTGTATTCCTCCACGACCCTGAGTATTTCCTCTTCCTCGTTTTCATAGGCGGGCCTGCTCACAGCCGGCGCCTGCTCATTGCTTTCTGCCATTTTCTTGTATATGGTCTCGATCTTGGGTCTGGGGTTTCCGTGGATCTTAAAGTTGCGCACAGCCGCAATAACCTTGGTATATTCCTCATCGCTGGCATTGAGCCATGCATCGCTTTTGTAGATAGCGTCATAGAGGTCATCCATGGTCTGGAAACGATCCTCATTATGGATCTCAAGCCCCTTCATAATGGCATCCTCGATCTGGGGAGAAATGGAAATGCCATATCCGCTGGGTCTTATTAATTCCTCTCCGAAGAGACGGTCCGTCACATCCAAAGGCTTAATGCCGGTAATGCATCTGTATATAGTTCCGCAGAGGGCATAAATATCCGTCCATGGTCCCTGCTTTCCCTTGGTTCGAAGCTGCTCCGGAGGGGTATAACCGGACTTTTTAAATACGGAAATGGTCTTGTCTTCCTCCGCACTGTTTGCCCGGGCAGTACCGAAATCAATGAGATAGACCCTGTTGCTCAGATCCGATATCATAATATTATCGGGGCTGATATCCCGGTGAATAAAACCGCTTTCATGGATCTCCTTTAAAGCCAGCATAATAGGCTCTATGATTTTAAGAGCTTCTTCAACGGTAATCCTGCCGCCCGAATAATCCAAAAGCTTCCGCAAAGTCATACCGTTAATATAAGTCATGACAAGATAGGCAGTGCCGTTGTCCTTAAAAAAGTCCAAAACAGATACGACGGCCGGCGTATTCCGGAATTTGGCAAGCCTTTTGGCCTCGCCTAAAAACTTATCCCTCTGTTTGTAGAAGAAAATTTCGGCATCCCCTTCATTGGGAATGACCTGCGCACCCGTCCCTCTTGCCCTGCTGGCATAATTTCTGGGAAAGAACTCCTTAATAGCAACCTGCGTATCCAGATTGATATCATATCCGATATAAGTAATGCCAAAGCCGCCTTCGCCTAAAACCCGTCCCATTAAATACTTTTCTCTCAAAAAGCTTCCGACTGGCAAATAACTTTCGCTTAACTTAATATCCGAAAACTGTTTTCCGCAACAATTGCAGACCCCGTCTTCGTCTACTTCGCCTTTCATGCAGTTAAAACAAATTTTACTGATGTCCATGATAAACTCCTAGAGATTTTCTGGTCATACTATCATAATCTGCAAGGCTTATAACACACGAAATCCCATGCTGAACATACAATGATAATAGCCACTTATGTTCATTATAACATAGGTTACTACTTTTTCCACAACAAAAAAAAATTTTTTCTAATTCCCCGCCGGGCCGCCTTCCTTTTTGTGGCAGACAGACGCCCATTCACAATCCCCGCATATGCCGGGAAACCGTCCTGCAGCCATGATCTTTTGTTCCGCCAGCTCCCAAAGCCTTCTAAATTCCATCCGCTCTCCATATGGCACGTCCAGCATACGGAGGACGCCTGCGTCATACTGCAGGACCTTTTCCCTCTGGCTGCACCCGTCTTTTAAGCAATTAGGGCATTTCCTGCAGATCTCATCTTCTTCATCCACAAGCATCACATATTTTCCCGGCTCCCTGAGCCTTTCTATGGTTTCGGCCATATGCTTTGTAAAATCACTGCTGTATCCCTTTCCCTCAAAAAAACGGATACATAAAATATGGTGGGGACGGAGCGATATTTCATCCATAATATGTTTACCCGATCCTTCTATATATTTGCCGCCTGCCCGGTATTTATATCATTCTAATCTTTTATAAATCCGGCAAGCCTTTTGTCCAGGACGATCGCCAGCGCTATTTTTAAACAATCCGGAATGATATAAGGAAATACGCACATGGAAAGGGCCGCCATAACGCTGATCGCCCCGTTATCCCTGCTGTATGCATAGATAAACCATGCCGTTCCAAAAGCATAAAGCGCCGCTAACCCCAGAAGCATGGCAATGACCATGACCGGTATTTTTTTACCAAACACCTTCATCACGCCTCCCGTAACCAGGGCCGTAAAAACGAATCCGACTATGTAACCGCCGGTAAGTCCCAAAACAACTCCGTAACCGCCGCTGAAGCCCGCAAAGACCGGAACCCCTGCCGTTCCTAAAATAATATAGACCAGTACTGCAGCCGTTCCTCTGGAAAGTCCCAGCATGGAGACCGCCGCAAATACCGCAAAGGTCTGCAGGGTAAAGGGTACTGCCGTAGGGATGTTGATCCAGGAACAGATCGCCATTAAAGCGACAAACAATCCGATATAAGCCAGATCTAAAGGTTTCCATTTCTTTTTTTCACTCATTTCATGATACTCCTCTCGTGTAGATTCAGCTAATGGTATCATGATGCAGGCCTATTGTCAACCCAATTATTTTATTAGTTAACATTTCTTTGCTTATACAACATTACGGCTTTATAAGGCTTATCCGCCCCTTACCTTTTATTCTGTTTTCTCTTGTTTTTAAAACTCACACGCCGCCTTGACTGCCTTTTTCCACCCTGCAAGCAGTTTCTTTCGCTCATCCTGCCCGATGGCAGGAATAAAGGTCTTATCCACCAGATAATTGGCGCGCAGTTCTTCTTTACTTTTCCAGAA
The DNA here is from genome assembly GCA_002362385.1 of Lachnospiraceae bacterium UBA3273. Lineage (GTDB taxonomy): Bacteria > Bacillota > Clostridia > Lachnospirales > Lachnospiraceae > UBA2882. The sequence continues at coordinate 64,950 of DEUB01000010.1, read as the reverse complement.
TCCGACGGAAAGACCGGCCAGATATGCCGCTCCCAACGCCGTAGTCTCACTGATAATGGGCCGCTCTACGGGTACGTTAAGGATATCGCTCTGAAACTGCATGAGCAGGTTATTTTTAACTGCGCCTCCGTCCACCTTAAGCTTCTGCAGCTCAATCCCGCTGTCTAAAGTCATGGCATCGATAATATCCGCCGACTGGTAGGCAAGGGAATCCAGAGTCGCCCTGATAAAATGGGCCTTGGTAGTTCCTCTGGTAAGACCGAATACCGCTCCCTTCGCATCAGGCTTCCAGTATGGCGCTCCAAGCCCCACAAATGCAGGTACGACATAAACGCCGTCGCTGTCCGCAACCTCCCCGGCATAATTTTCGCTCTGGGAAGCATTGTCTATCATTTTTAAGCCGTCCCTCAGCCACTGGATGGCGCTTCCCGCCACAAATACGCTTCCCTCCAGGGCATATTCGATTCTTTCCCCGATTCCCCATGCTATGGTGGTCAACATCCCGTGTTCCGACTTTGCCGGCTTTTCTCCCGTATTCATCAGCATAAAGCATCCTGTCCCATAGGTATTCTTTGCCATGCCCGGTTCAAAACAGGTCTGCCCGAACAAGGCTGCCTGCTGGTCTCCGGCAACGCCGGTAATGGGAATAGCGGTTTCAAAAAACTTTCCTTCCGTATAGCCGAAAGTTCCGCTGGAAGGGCAAACCTTTGGCATCATGGAGGAAGGGATCCCAAAAAGCTCCAGCAATTCCTCATCCCACTTTAAATCATAGATATTGTAAAGAAGGGTTCTGGAAGCGTTGCTGTAATCCGTAGCATGAACCTTTCCGCCCGTCATTTTATAGATCAGCCAGCTGTCCACGGTTCCGAAAAGCAGCTGTCCCTTCTCGGCTTTTTCCCTTGCTCCCTCCACATTCTCAAGGATCCATTTGATCTTGGTTGCAGAAAAATAGGGATCGATCAGCAGTCCCGTCTTTTCCCGGATCATCTGCTCCTTTCCTTCCGCTTTAAGCTGTCTGCAGATGTCCGCCGTCTGCCTGGACTGCCACACCACCGCATGATAAACAGGCTCTCCCGTCTCTTTATCCCATACGATGGCCGTCTCACGCTGGTTGGTTATGCCAATCGCCGCAATCTCCTCCGCCGCAACCTTGCCATGCACCAAAACTTCCATATAGACATTTAACACGCTGAGCCATATTTCATCCGCATTCTGCTCCACCCATCCGGGTTTGGGAAAGTACTGGGGAAATTCCTTTGCGGCGCTTGCTACGATTTCTCCCCTCTTATTGAATAAAATGGCGCGGCTGCTGGTTGTGCCCTGATCTATGGAAAGAATATATTTCTTCATGCCGTTACCCTCCATACTTGTATTTTTCTTTTACTGTTTCTTTTCATTCTTCCGCTTCATCCCTCTTATTTCCGCCTTTACCTCCGGCAGGGGTATGAGAGACTCCACGATTTTCTGCAGCGCCCGGTTATAGGTGGCGTCATCAAGCCGGTTATCCTTTAAAAATCCGTATACCAAAGCGGGATAACAGCAAAAGGCTTCCGCAATGGTCCATGCTGCAGCCATAGACGCATAATAGGCGGGAAATTCCCGGTTCAAGGCTTCTAATATCTTTGGCAGATATTTCCCCTGCTTCTCCTCTTTTTCCGCTTCTATAGTCCTGCCTGCCTCATTTTTTCTCTCTTCTCCGCCGTCTTCATTGATCAGATCCTCTTCATCCGGCATGCAGTCCTTAAGGGAAATGCTCTTAAGTCTCTTGATATTTTTTCCCCTTTCATCACATTTCAGCAAATGATTCATCATAATGATAATGCCTGTCCTGATTTCAAATTCCTTGTCGGAATATAAATAGGGCTGTATGAATTCCCATGTCTTCTCCCCATCCTCCCTTAATACCTCCATCTTACCAAAAACGCTGTCACAGACAGACCAGTTCTTAACACATGGTATATATGCTTCAATATAGGGAAGCATGGTGGAAAGATCTTCTTTCACATAGGAAAGCATCATGCCCCGCAGCATGATCTCCTCAAAATAAATATCTTCCGTCTTTAGCTCTTCCTTCCAGTTACCCTTTGCTAATTCTTTTGCCTTTTTCCGCAAGACCGGAAGCCTTACGCCCAACATGGCCTCTTCCCCGGGAATCAGGGCTTTGGAAAATTCCCTGTACTTTTCCTCACTGTTTTCAATCAGAAAACGCCTTACTTCTTCCTTCATTTCCTGTTCTCCATTCTGCCAAAATATGTGCCTTCCCCATTCCTTTTATATACGGCGCAATGCGAAAAAAGGGCTGCCGCAATTTTGCAACAGCCCCAAATCACTATTTATTAATACTTTCCGAAATCATCTCCAAGAGAAATTACCTGTTCGTTGGAGCTTGATGAAGAAGATGAGTAGGATCCGCCGGAATAGGAGCCTGAAGCGCTTCCGTTCCCCAGATTGTAAATAGCGAGCATCTCTTTCATCCTTGCTGCCTGGTTGGATAACTCTTCGCTGGCTGCCGCACATTCCTGGCTGGTAGCGGAGTTGGTCTGTACTACCTGCGATACCTGCGTAATAGCCTGCTCGATCTGTGCAACCGCTGTTGCCTGATAATTGGAGGATTCTGCAATGCCGTTGATGATTGCTTCGCTTTCCTGTACGACTCTGGAGATCTCTTCCATAGCCTTTGCAGTTTCATCAGCGATCTTGGAACCAGCGTTTACTCTGTCGATGGATTCCTCGATCAGTTCAGCAGTCTCGCCGGATGCCGCCGCACTCTTGGCAGCTAAGCTTCTTACTTCTTCTGCAACAACTGCAAAGCCTTTGCCGGCCTCGCCTGCCCTTGCAGCCTCAACTGCTGCGTTCAATGCAAGGATATTGGTCTGGAATGCAATATCATCAATTGTCTTAATGATCTTGGAAATGCTTTCGGAGGATTTGTTGATATCCTGCATAGCGGACATCATATCCTTCATCTGTGCGTTACCCTGCTGTACGTCTGCAATAGCACGTGCTACCAGGCCTGCTGCGGAGTTTGCTTCTTCTGCATTTGCTTTTGTCTTTTCTGCGATCTCATCGATGGAAGCCGTGATCTCTTCGATGGCGCTTGCCTGCTCCGTAGAGCCCTGAGCCAGTGCCTGGCTTGCGCTTGCAACCTGTGAGGAGCTTACCGTAACCTGGGAACCTGCGTCGCTGATGTTGGATAATGCATGAAGGTTATCCTCTACCAGTTTCTTTAATGCGCCGGTCAGAACATCCTCGCTGGATTTCACGTTAACCTGAACCGTCAGATTACCGTTTGCAACCTCTTCGGCAATGCCGGCCTGATATTTCATGTTGTTGATTACTTCCGTATATTCGTCAACCAGTTCGCCAAACTCATCATTTGCGTATTTTACCATCTCAACATCCACGCGACCTGCTGCAATTTCCCTTGCCGCACGCGCCAACTGCATAACGGATTTGTTGATTGCCTTGATCAGGTTTAAAGCAATGACAATCGTAATAATGACCGAAACAGCTACCAGAGCGAAGCTGAACAGATTGGAGTTAAACGCCAGACTCTCTATGCTCTCCCGGCTGTTTTGCTGCACCTGTGCAATCGTTTCCATCAGCATCTCTGATTTTTGTTCGTCCGCGCCGATCTCTTTAAGCGTATTCTCAATATCTGCCGACTCTTCTTTCTGCGTTTCGGCTACTTTACTGCTAATGTTTGAAATGGAACTAATACCAAGTATCACATTGATAATGATAAGTATAACAGGAACGCAAAAACCAATAATCATTTTTGTTTTCATCTTCATGTCTTTCATAACTATATCTCTCCTTCTTCATCAACATTCATATCGTTTGCCTGCTCCACAACTGATAAATCTTCGTCGTTCAATAATTTATCGGGATCCAGCAGCAGTTTAACGGCATTCCCCACTTTACCGATGCCATATACGTATTTATTCTGGGCCTTATCCCCGTGTCCGATTTTAGGAGGCGGCAGTATATTGTCCTCCTTGATCTCAACCACCTCTGCGATCTTCTCTACGATCAGACCTACGGTCGCCGTCTTCACATTGATCACAATAATACAGGTTCTGTCATTGTACTCAATCGGTTCCTGTTTGAACCTCAGCCTGACATCGATTACAGGAACAACCTTTCCCCTTAAATTGATCAGACCCTTAATATAGTCTTCCGTTTCGGGAATCGCCGTAATTTCCTGCATCTGGATAATCTCGTTTACATACTGGATCGCCAGGCCGAAATACTCATTGCCGGATTTGAAGGTCATGTACTTGCCTTTTTCATTGGTATCATCTGAAACACTCTGTGCAGACATATCCTTCATTGCATTAGTCTCACCCATATAATTCCGTTCCTTTCTATATATTTTCTATTCCATTAATCCAACAGCATCAAGGATTAAAGCAATGCTTCCATCGCCAAGCTGCGTACAGCCTGACAGCCCTTTTACTTTCTTGATATAAGAAGGAATGGGCTTTACAACAATTTCCTGTTCTCCTATCAGTTTGTCGACTAAAAGACACAAATGCTGGTCTTCCACCTCGAGGATCAGCATCACGCCGTCTTCTACCGATTCCTGATATTCATCCAGTCCGTACCACCTTCCTAAACGAAGCACCGGATAGCACTGGCCGCGTATCATGATATATTCATCTCCGTTAGGTTCATAGATCATCATTTCTTCCCTTACGCGGACAAATTCCTTGATCACGCCTGTCTCCAAAACAAAGGAGGATCTTCCGGTTTCCATTACGATACCGTCGATAATGGCAAGCGTAAGAGGGATCTTAAGGCTCATCGTGCTTCCAAGGCCCGGCGTACTGTCAATATCCAGCGTACCGCCGATGGCCTGGATATTCTGGACTACAACATCCATGCCTACCCCACGGCCGGAATACTCCGTAACCTCTTCATTGGTGGAAAAGCCCGGAAGCGTGATCAACTGATATACTTCCTTGTCGGCATATGCCTCATCAGGCTTGTTGGGATCCAAAATGCCCTGCTTTCTGGCTTTGGAAAGTATCTTTGCCCTGTCAAGACCGCTTCCGTCATCCGTAACGCTGATCCACACCTTTCCGGCCTCAGTCTTTGCAGATAAGATGACCTTGCCCTTTTCGGACTTGCCGCATTCTATTCGTGTTTGTTTATCTTCAATTCCGTGGTCTACGGAGTTCCTCACAATATGCATCAGCGGGTCGGAGATCTTCTCGATAATGTTCTTATCCACCTCTGTCTGCTCGCCGATCATCTCGAATTCGATTTCCTTTCCAAGCTTCCTGGATACGTCAAAAACGATACGGTTCATTTTCTGGAACGTATTTGACAGGGAAACCATTCGCATGGACATGATAACATCCTGCAGGTCGGTAGAAATCTTTGAAAGCTGGGACGCCGCCTTGTTAAACCGGTCGAGGTTTAACCCCGGCACCTTCAGATCGGGATTCTGCAGCACCACTGATTCGGAAATAACCAGTTCGCCGATCAGATCCATCAACTGATCCATCTTTTTAACATTGACGCTGATAAAGGAGGCTTTCTCTCCTTTATTTCTGTCTTTGGCCAGCTTCTTGGCCTTACCGGGTTCCTTGGATTTAATAACAAAATCGCCCGGCGCCATTTTGGGCTTGGCAGGCGCCTTCGGCTCTTCTTTTTCATCTCCCGCCTTTGCCTCAGCCTTGCTCTCAATTTCTTCAATGCTTGACTCTAAATCGATCGTTTCCTTAGGATGAACATCCTCTTGATCGCCGAAATCAAATCCCTGAAGAAATTCCTCCGCCTTGCACTCGAATACATCGACCTTTTCAATATCGTATCCTATGCCGATGGCATTGCGGATCTCTTCTTCCGTACACTGCGCCTGTAATAAGATCCTGAAACCGTCTTCCAGTATCTTCTGGGCGCTGTTTTCATCCGAAATGATGTCCTCGGGGGAATAGAGAATATCCTCCGCCATCTCTTTTAATGCATACACCGTCTTGTATGCATGGACGTTTGCCATCTCCGTTTCGGGATAAAACGCAATATAGATTTTGTAAAATCTGCTGGCGCTGGTAGCCACGGGAGCTATGTAAAACTGCTTAGGCTCCTCATGTACATTTTCCGGCGGGGCTTCGCCTCCCTTTTTCCCTCCGCCTTTGATCATTTCCAGGAACTTGTCAAGCCCTGCAATGATTCCGCTTGAGTCTCCGTCTGCCGGACTGCCGTTACGGATTTTTTCCAGTTCGCCTGAAATAAAATCTTCTACCTCCAGCACATGCTCCACCAGATCCAAGTGCGGCACATTATCAGGTTGGGATTCTCTTAAATAATAAAAGATGTCTTCCAGTTTATGTGAAACAGCAGTGATATTGTCGAACATCATGATACCTGAAGAGCCTTTAATGGTATGCATGGTTCTGAATATTTCATTTATGCTTTCTTCATCAAAACAATCTGCATCTTTCTGGTCCAGAACTCTTTCCTGAAGCTGTTCAAGCAACTGTTCGTTTTCAAACAGATACATGTCCAGCATGCCGTCTGTGTTAAATTCTTCAGCCATATCCTTCTCCTTTCCTGCGTATTCAAATCCATCTTATGATTAAATCAGTTTCAGTTTTTTTAATGCCTGTTCAAACCTGTCCTGATCAATCGGCTTGCCCGAGTATATGGTGCATCCCAGTTCAAACGCCATCTTAACATTGCTTTCCTCATTGAGCGCAGTAGTCATAATAACCTTTACCGCCTCTTCCTCCGGGATATTCCGTTCCTTTTCAAGATTGCGGATTCCCACAAGGGCCTGATAACCGTCCATGACCGGCATCATAATGTCAAGACATACCAGATCATAGGGCTCGTTATCTTCCAAAGCCATCATAAATGCGTCCACTGCTTCCATTCCGTCCACAGTCACATCGCATTCGCCGTACTTTGACAGGAAATTTACCATAAACTTCCTCGTTACAAAATCGTCCTCTGCCAATAGAATCTTCATTCTCCTTCTCCTTTACATTTTATTTAGCACCGCATATGTTCTTGATGCAATATCCGATAATTTTTCCTGGTACTGCACTGCGCCCAGATCATAAGCGACCTTTGGCATTCCGTAGACCACGCAGGTTGATTCGTCCTGACCAATGGTTTTTGCACCTGCCTTCCTCATGGCAAGAAGCCCTTTCGCGCCATCGCCTCCCATTCCCGTAAGAATAATGCCCACTGCACTGGGACCCGCCACCTTGGCAACGGAATCAAAAAGCACATCCACCGACGGACAATGGCCGTTTACCCTTGGACCGGCCTTAACTTCCACCTGATAAACCCCGTTTACCTTTACAAGATGCATATGTCTGTCGCCGCCGGGGGCAAGCAGAAGCGTTCCCGGCAGAACCCGGTCCCCTGTCTCCGCCTCCTTCGCACGGATCCTGCACTGGTCGTTCAGCCTCTTGGCATACATTTTCGTAAAACCGGGGGGCATATGCTGCACGACCACGATTCCCGGAATATCCGTCCCGTAATTTTTTACTACGTCAAAAATCGCTTCGGTCCCGCCCGTGGAAGCGCCGATGGCCACCACCAGATCCTTCCCTTTGCCGGAAAGCTGCGGCTGTACCTGCTGGGCAACGGTCTTTTTAATATTACTGATCTTTGCCGTTGAAGCAATCTTTATCTTGACCAAAAGCTCGTTTCGGATGAAATCCTCAAGCTGTGAGCGGCTGGATACGGCAGGCTTTGCCACAAAATCGACCGCGCCTGCGTTCAATGCGTCAAAAACTTTATCACTGAGGGAACTGATCACTACGACCGGAAGCGGATACTGGGGCATCAGTTTCCGTAAGAACTCTATTCCGCTCATTCGGGGAAGCTCTACATCCAAAGTCATAACATCCGGCTTGCAGGCGAGGATCGCATCTCTGGCCTCAAAAGGATCCTTTGCCGTTCCTACGACCTCAATGGCAGGATCCTTCTTGAGATTTTGCACCAACAGCTCTCTGAAAACCAATGAATCTTCTACTATCAATACTCTAATAGGCCTCATATCTCATCATTTTCCTTCCTTCTTTCTAAATATCGAGGGCTGGATGATCTGAAAAGGAGTACTGCTCCGATCCAGAGTCTCCGTTGTTCCTATAAACAAATAACCTCCCGGCTCCAACGCATCGTAAACCTTCTGAACCACTTCCTGTTTCGTCTTCTCATCAAAATATATCATAACATTGCGCAAAAATATAGTATGCATTTTCTTTTTAAAAGGAAAAGGATCCATCAGATTGAACTGGCGGAAAATTACTTCGTTTTTCAGTTCCTGGGTAACCTGATACTGGGTGCCTCCCGGCAGTTTCTTAAAAAAGTGCCTTCTCCACTGCTCCGGCATCTTATCGAGCTGTTCCACATTGTAAATGCCCGCCATCGCCTTTTGCAAAACCTTTGTGGAAATGTCCGTTGCCAAAACCTTTGTATCCCACTGATCCCTTTCAAGACCGAAAAAGTCGCTTAAGACCATGGCGATCATATAAGGTTCCTCTCCCGATGACGCCGCGCCGCACCAGATGCGCAGATCCTTTTTGCTTCCTTCTTTTGTCCTTAGCCACGGAAGAACCACACTCCTGAAATAATCAAAGTGTTCAAACTCTCTCATGAAATAGGTGTGGTTGGTTGTCAGGAGATTAACGAGCATCTTCTCCTGCTGGCCGGTCTTATCATTCTCAACAGCATCCATCAATGCGTTTATGCTCTTCCAGCCATTCCTCTTCATGTAATTTTCCAAGCGTCCGTTTACGATTACCTTTTTCTGGCTCAAATCAATTCCATAACGCTGTTTCATATAAACCGAAATTCTTGAAAGTTCTTCATCCGTAATCAATTTTTATTCCTCCTGTCAAAATAATGATACTATTCTGCTCAGCAAAATTGACGCGATATTTTACAACAGATTTTAAAAATATCCGGATTAAACCTTTTATCCGCTTCCTTGCTCATAATTTCAAGAGCTTCTTCTCTGGTATGGGCATCTTTTTCCGTCAATGCACAATACCGGTCCACTATCGCGACAATCTGAGCGCCAAGGGGAATCTGTTCCCCTTTCAATCCGTCAGGATATCCGCTTCCGTCCCAGTTTTCATGGTGGTAATGTGCAATATCAATAGAAACGCTGATATAATCATTGTAATCGCTATTGACATGTATGTCCCTAAGAAGCTTCGCTCCTATTTTCGTATGATTTTGAATAATGGAAGATTCTTCTTCTGTCAACTCCCCCTTCTTTTGCAAAATCTCCTTCGGAATGCCTATATTGCCGACATCGCAAAGAGGTGCTGCGATCTCTATGGTATCAATATAAGTATCTGATATTTTATCTTCAAACACAGGAGACAGCTGCATCCCCTGGGCCAGAATCCCACAGTTATATCCAAGACGCTTAATATACTCCTCCGTATAATCCGAATTGGCGGCGGCTATATTGGCTATGGCATACAAAACATTTTTCTTTTCCAGTTCCATCTGCTTTAACTGTTCGCTGACAGATACCTGGAGGCGCCTGTTCATTTCCTTAAGTTCCCGCCTTGCCACATGGAGCCTTAAATGAACGCCCACCCTCGCCTTAACAACTTCAGGAATAAAGGGTTTTGTAATATAGTCCTCTCCCCCAAGGGAAAAACCCTCGATAATATCCTCCGGGGCGTCAAAAGCCGAAATAAAGACTATCGGGATATTTTTGGTCTTTTCATCATTCTTTAATATCCTGCACAGCTCGTAACCATCCATCCCCGGCATGGATATGTCGCTTAAAATCAGCTGGGGATCGCACTCTCCCACTTTGACCAAAGCCTCTTCTCCGCTTTCTGCCAGAACAGGGAAGCCTCCCATATCCTTTATGATCTCTTCTAAGATCACTCTGTTGGTTTCCACATCATCGACGATGAGTATGGTTTCCTTGTCTTTATCCTTGCCGACCTTTGCCATCTGTGTATCCCCTTTCGAAATTACAAGAGCTTTTTGAATTCTTCGAACCCTGCAGTTACCTTCTCGTAATTTTCTTTCTGGATTGCCATTTTTAATCTGAGAACGATCCTTTTTGCCTCCGGAGGCGCTTCCTCCGTCAGCTGCTTAATTGTTTCCATAAACATTTCCGCTTTTTCCCAGTTCTCCATTTCCACACATAAAATCAGTTTGGAAAGATTTTTCTTAAGACCTTCTATGTTTTCCGGCGTACCGTATTTTCTGATGTCTTCCGTTTCTTCCGGTTCCCCGGCTTCCTGCCGGCTCTTAAAGGATGTGGCCGCCAGCGCCTTGCTCACATCATCCAACTGGCCGGAATCCTCTTCACAGGAATCTACCCATATGGAAAAGGTAAAGGTGCTGCCCTTGTTCTTCCTGCTTTCCACTTCGATCCTGCCGTTCATAAGCTCCACAAGCTGTTTGCAGATATTAAGCCCCAGCCCCGTTCCTCCGTATTTCCTTGAAATGGACGCGTCCACCTGGGAAAAGCTTTGGAACAATTTATCCTTATCGGCCTCGTCTATTCCGATTCCCGTATCGGAAACGATAAAGAACAATTCCGTCTTGCCGTTTACCTGGGCTGTTTTGAAAATCTCAACGCTGATCTTCCCTACGGAAGTAAATTTCTGGGCGTTGGACAAAAGATTATTCAAAATCTGTACGATCCGCAGTTCGTCGCCAATAACATATTCGGGAATCTGGGGAGAAACAGTTACAAAAAAATCCAGTCCCTTTTCCGTCAGCTTATTGATATGATTGGCTTTTACATAATCTAACATATTCCTGAAATGGAACTTTCTCGGCTCTAAGATAAACTTTCCTGCTTCCAGCTTTGAAAAATCCAGAATGTTGTTGATGATCTTGTTCATATCGCCGCAGCAGCGTTCGATCAGACGGAGGGATTTTTCGGTCGGTTCGTCCATTTCCCGTTCCAGCATTTCCTTCACGTTACCCAATATGCCGTTAACGGGAGTTCTGAGTTCATGGGTCACGTTGGCAACAAACTCCGATTTTACCTTCAGGGCTTCATCGGCCTCCTGCCGGATCCTGTCTACTTCCCTTGTGAGATATTCCTTCTCCAGAATGTCATTTGCCATACAGAGATAAAAATCGCAGTCGGCCTCGTTACTCACGATCCTTGCCTCCACAGGGAAGCATGTGAGATTTTTGCGGTATGCTACCAGCTGCTGCGTGCCGGTTCCAAAAATGAATTCTGTTTCAAAACCTCTTTCGGCGCTTCTGAATGTGCCTGGAAAAATATCGCTGATATGACTGCCGCACAGATCATCCCCGTATTCCAGTTTCTGCTTTGCGGCAGCGTTCGCATAAGAAATCTCCCCCATCCGGTCAAACATAAGAACCATTTCCAGGGCGTTATCCATAGGAAATATGTATCCTTTGTCCTGTTCCATAATATTCCTCCCCGGACACAAGTAAAAGGGCAGCAAAAAACTTCTGATTTTTTGCTGCCTGCTATCCGTTTCATCAAGAAAAATTAAACATTTTAATGACTTCTACAATGTTAAAGAAATCCACTTTGGCAAGCGCGAAACACTCCAGTACATCCGGCGAAAACTGTCCGCATTCGCCGTTCATGATCATATCATACGCAATGTTGTTAGCGTATGCGCTTTTATATACTCTTGTGCTTACCAAGGCATCGTAAACGTCTGCAATGGCAACGATTTGTGCACTGATCGGAATTTCATCTCCCACTAAATGGTCGGGATAACCGTTACCGTCCCACCTTTCGTGATGATAACGGCAGATATCATAGCAATACCGGTAAAACTCCTCCGTCTGGTTTCCCCGGAACTTCTCCAGTATGTCGCATCCGATCGTGGTATGGGTCTTCATCACTTCGAACTCTTCCTCCGTAAGCTTTCCGGGCTTTAAGAGGATGGAATCGGATATGCCGATCTTACCTATATCATGAAGCGCCGCAGCCCTGGCGATCTCATCCACCTGGTCGGGCGTTAATCCGTACTTGGGAAAATACTTCATCATATACTTGAGCATGATCCTTGTGAAATATTTTATACGTCTGATATGCTCTCCTGTCTCTAAGCTTCTGAACTCTACTACCGAGCTTAAGGCGTCGATCATAAATTCGTTGTTCTCACGGATCTTCTTTTCCTGGGCAAGAATGGCTTCTTCCTGCTCCTTTAACCGCAGCTCCATGTTATGCTTATTCTGGTAAAGCTCAATGATATTTTTGGCCCTCCGCTTTACAATATGCGGATAAAAAGGCTTGTGCATAACGTCCGCAACGCCAAAGGCATATGCCTGGTCGTCACTGTCCATGATCTTTTCGCCTGTGATCAATATGACAGGAATCTTCTCTAACAGATCGTGCTCCTTCATATACTGGAGCACACCAAATCCATCCATGACCGGCATTACAACATCCAATAAGATCAATACGATATTGGAACTGTTTTCTAACTCCGCCGTGGCCTCCTGCCCGTTAGCGGCTTCGATAATGTCATACTCGCTCTCAAAAACCCCGCTGAGTATTGCGCGGTTGACTTCTTCGTCATCAACGATTAAAATCTGTTGTTTATCCATGATATTTCCTCGTTTTCCTTCATTCAGTTCTGCAAATGTTTATAACTTCAAAGTACCATTTTTCGCTATAAATGTCAATTGATTTCTGTTCCCTTCCAAATTCCGTCTCTTTCTCTTCTCTACTGCTTATTTTCAATTAAAATCTTCTGGAAACGACCGTAAATTTCTTCCAGCTGCTCCCACAGCTCATTTAATTGATCCGTATCCACATCCCCGTCCTGATTGGTTTTCCCCCTTAAAAGCTCACATATCTGTGATGAGACGGAAGTGATAGGGTCCAGACCCAGATTGGCCGTAACGCCTTTCAGGGTATGCGCACTTTTAAACACCTCCTCGTAATCACACTTTCCCAAACTTTCTTTTATATTTCCATAGCTTTTATCATCAAGAAACTTCATGATAAATTTCATATATATGGCTTCGTTACCCATAAAGCGCTTTAACGTCATATCAACATCCGCGCCGTTTTCCTCAAGCTGTCTTCTAAAATCTGCATCCATATCCATTCCTCTTTCCCTTAAATTTATATTCACAAAAACATCTATAATATTCACGCAATCAACATACTTATTTTATCACAAAATAAAGACAGCCGTCAACTGTGCCGCAATAGTTCTTTCAGGCAGATACAGCGCATTTATCTGTATTTTTTCCTGCCCTTCCCTATTCCTGTCCGGCCGCAGATTCCGGCTGTTTTTCTTATCTTTTTCTTATCTTTTTCTTCCCTCTGCATCAAATTCCTTTATTAGCGCCTTTTCCGTCGGGAAAATTGCGCCGATCAGGGGAATCGTCTGAAGGAAACAGAGAATTCCCCCAACCGTTCCCACGATATCCTCATTTTTCCCAAGCACAAACAGCATGATCACAAAGGAAACCGGCAGAAGGATCAGACCGCCCTTCAGCCAGAGCCTGCCGAAATACCGGTGCGCAAAATCCCATGTGTCTTTATTTTTCATAGAACGCCCTGTACGGTATCCGTACACTCCGTTTATTTCCTTTGGCGGATTTTTTAAAAATATTTTTCCGAAAACGATCATCATCAGAGGGATCATCAAATTCATGATTACCATAAAGATCCAGAAGCCCATTCTTTTCGTCCTGCCTTTCTCATTCTAAAGCATTTCTGCCGCCCTCTTCATCGTTCTTCCCGCGTCGTCATTTTTTGCGGTATTTCCCCTCGATCCCTACGGTATAAACGGCCATTATGACAATACACCACAAAAGACTTCCGATCACGGAAAACACGATCCCCGGGGAATTCTGCCCGCCCAGCAAAGGAAGCCCCAGCGCCATGAAGGAAAGCCCGGCTGCTACAAACAGCTTTCCCAGCGCACGGTTATAAGCCTTTACATCGGAAACGGGCGCTGTATCCGCATTTGCCCAGAAGCCGAAGGGAATCTCTTTTTTGGCGGACATACAATAAATTCCTCTGACTGTAAAAAGAAGTCCCAACAGAAACCATATAACATAACCGATCACTCTTCCGTTCACAGCTTTTCCTCCTTCCAAAAACCTATTGCCTATTTCATATAAAATCCGCAAAGCCTCATCTCTTTATCAAACATCAGGGTATAGGTAATTCCCGTATTTTCATAGGTGGCGTTTATCTGCACTACCGCATAGGTCTTTCCCATCTGAATAACTTCCCCTAAATATATATTTCCGTAGTTCACAAATGCGCCCCAGTCTTCCCCGAACATTTTCTTTACTTCCGAAAGCTTTTCTTCTGTCATGGCCTGCTTCATGGACTCTGAAGCGCACATTTCCTGAATCGCTTCATAATCTTCGTCATTAAAGAAAGAAATGACCGTTTTTGTCTGCTCTGTCACTTCCTCCTCCGTAAAATTGCCGCTTTTTCCCATAGGATAGTTTTTGGGAAGAGCATAAAACCCCAAAAGCAGAATAACGGCCAGAACGCCTGTCAAAACACCGGCGATCATAAGACCTTTCCGCCTTCTGAAGGCCATGATCTCTTCTTTTGAAAAATTCTCGTTAAACTCTCCCGCCAGGGAAGCCGGACTGCCCATCCGCGCCATGATATCCTCAAGACTTTCCCCGTTTTCCAAAGAGCCGGATATATCAGACTCCAGATCTCTTTGTATTTCTTTTTTCTTTTTGCCGCCGCATCTTAACTTCTTAAGCACTGCCTTAATATACTTTTCCCGATTCATGCCTCTTCCTCCATCATTTTTGATACCTGTCCGGAAAAGCTCTGCCAAAGGGCCGCCAATTCTTTCAGCCCTTCTTTTCCTTCTTCCGTGATCACATAATATTTTCTGGAAACTTCCTTCCCCTTAGGCTGGCTCCACCGGCTTACCAAAAGCCCGTCATCCTCAAGCCTGTACAGAATCGGATAAAGCGTCCCTTCCTTTAACGAAAACATACCGCCGCTTTTATCCCGCAGCTGACTGATCAGCTGATACCCGTACCGTTCCTCTTTTTCCAGCTGTTTCAAAACAAGCATTTCCAAAACCCCTTTTTTCATCTGCTGTTCATAGCGCCCCTGCAAATACTCACCACCTATTTAGTAATACTAAATACATACTATTACAATAATAATATTCTGTCAATAATCCCATAAAGAAAAATCCGAAACCGAAAAATGATTTTAAGTGAGGGGCGTCGTTGTCCCTACAGAGTAAAGCGGGGCGGGTCCGTCATGGGAAAAACCTTTCCGTTTTTCATAATCCACTACTGCAAACCGGGATTTTTCTTACAGTCCGCCCAAAACCCAAGGCAAATTGCCACGGATGGCAATTTAGCCGTCACGCGGCACGGATGCCGCATTGACGGCGGCCGCAGGCTTGCCGGAAGCCCCCGCCGCGGGCTGTTAGAAAAATCCCGGTTTGCAGTATGATTATAAAAAACGGAAAGGTTTTTCCCATGACGGACCCGCCCGCTTTACTCTGTACGGACAACGCGCCCCGTCTCTTTAAAAAAATTTATCCCTCTCTCCCAAATCCTGTATCAGCTTCTCCATCTCATGCTTGGAAGACACGTTCCTAGCCTTCTCTATAACCCTTGCCCTCTCCTCTTCGTTCATTCTGGCAAAGTTATTCATCGCTTTTTCATTTGCTGACATGGAAAAAGTAAAACCCATAGGCATATTCGAATTTCCCATAAAATACCATCCCTCCTAATTTATAGTCGGTATCAGTATTTACCATAATCCGCCCGGTTATACATTTTCTTATGAAAACAGCGTCTTCCCCTCCAGCTCGATCTCCACAATAAGCTGGAGCACATCCTCATATGCGTCCTTCAGCCTGTTGATCTCGTCTTCTCCCGGCATTGCCTTTGCCTTCAGAATATCCGATATGGGCTTTAACGCCTCATTGAGGGATTTCAGCGCCAGATTGGCCGCTACTCCCTTCAGGGAATGAGCCACCTTAAAAGCCTCTTCAATTTTTCCCTCATCTAAAAGGTTAAAAAGATCGTGGAAACCCTCTTCTGCCGGAAAACGAAATAAAAACTTTTTAAACAGGTCGTCATTTTTCATAAATCTTTCTGCTGCGTCTTCTAAATCGATGTAATTACTAATTTCCACTTTTTTCTCTCCATTTCTTTTTATTTTTGGGGTATCTGCACTTTTACCGGCCCCTATTTCTGCTTATCCGCCAGTTCCTCGAAATCCTTCCGCACATTTTCAAAGCATTTTAACAGCTTTGGAGAAAATGTACCGCATTCCCCTTTTTGGATCATGGAAAATGCCTCCTCCTTGGAAAAAGCGCTCTTGTAGACCCTTTCCGTTACCAGCGCGTCATATACGTCCGCAACGGAAACAAGCTGGGCCGAAATTGGTATTTCATCCCCTTTAAGTCCGTCGGGATATCCTCTTCCGTCATGCCTCTCATGGTGATGACGGCATATTTCATAGCTGACCCTTCCATATTCTTCATCCCACGCCCCTTCTACGCTGTCCAGGATTTCACAGCCCTTTGTAGTATGGGCTTTCATCACTTCAAATTCTTCCTTGGTAAGTTTTCCCGGTTTTAACAGTATGTGGTCCGGTATGGCGATCTTCCCGATGTCATGAAGAGCTGCCGCCGAAGAAATCATTTCCACATCCGCCGCCCGCAATCCGTACTCTGGATATTCCCTCATCATTTCCTCTGCCAGGATCTTTGTAAATCCTTTTACCCTGTTTATATGTTCTCCGCTCTCCAAATTGCGGTATTCCACCACAGTACCCAGAATATCAATGATCTTGAATTTATTTTCCCGGAGTTCCTCAGCCTGCTTGTGCAAAAGCTTATACTGCTTCCTCAAGACCTCCGTCTGTTCTTCGATTTTATCCTCAAGATGATTTTTGTACAAAAACAGCTCAACGATATTCCGCACCCTCTGTCTGACCAGATTATTGTCAAAGGGCTTTTTGATAAAATCAGATATGCCATAGTCAAAGCATCTGGCTTCTGTATCCACAGAAGAATCCCCGCTGATGATCAGAACGGCCATATTATCCATCCATCTGTTCTTTTTCAGCACCTCCAGCACTTCAAAGCCGTCTTTCTTCGGCATGATCAGATCCAGAAGTACAATGGCTATTTCTGCCTGCTGCTGACCGATTATCCCGAGAGCCTCCTCCCCATCCTCAGCCAGGACGATCTTATATTCATCCTCCAGCATCAGTTTCAGGATCTCCCTGTTTGTCTCTTCATCATCCACAATTAGAACTTTGTCTCTCATACTTCTCCTTTCTGAAGTTTTACCTTCCATTCCCCTGCTCTGTCTGTCCGCCTAAAAGTTCCATCAATGTCGTACATAAAATCCGGATATCGATGGGTTTTGCAATATGGGCATTCATGCCCGCTTTCGTGGTGCGGGAAATGTCCTCTGCAAAAGTATTTGCCGTAACGGCTACAATGGGAACGATTCCTGCGTCTGCCCGGTCAAGGCTCCTGATCTTTTCCGCAGCCTGACAGCCGTCCATGACCGGCATCTGCATATCCATCAATATAGCGTCAAAGGAAAATTCATCGGAAGCCGCAAAAATATCCAATGCCTCTTTTCCGTTCTTTGCCGGTACTACCAGAGCCTTACACATCGTTAATATATCCGTGGCCAGTTCCCTGTTCAGTTCATAATCCTCCGCAAGCAAAATCCTTCTGCCCTCAAGGGTAAACTCTTCTTCATCCGCCTTTTTTGTTTCTTCATTCTTTGGAAGATCCGGTCTCTCAAAAGGCAGGGTAACCGTGACGGCAGTTCCTTCTCCCAAAGCGCTTTCTATATTAATTTCGCCGTTCATAAGAGATACAACATTTTTTACGATCATCAATCCCAGCTCCCCTGTATCGTTGGAATCGAAGCCGCTCTTTTGTATATCGGACTGACAGAACCGTTCCTTTACTTTCCGGCTCATACCTACCCCGGTATCCGAAACAATAATCTGGTATCTGGTATATTCCTGATTATATATTTCATTCAGAGCTACCGTTATACTGTCCCCTTCTTTTGTGAAGGACATGGCATTGGACAACAGATTGCTGACGATCTGATAAAGCCTTGTTATATCGCCCCGTACCTCTTCATGCTTTATATTATATGTAAAATGCAGCTCCTTTTTTTCTTCCTTTGCCTGAACTTCAAAGGCATCCACACTACGGGCCATTTTTTCCCTTATGTTAAACGATTCGTTTTGCAGATACATTCCCTGATCCAGCCGGGACACTTCCAGAATATGATTGATCAGCCCCAGAAGCTGCTTGCTGGAATAGTGGATCTTTTGGAGATAATTTTTTACACGCTCCGTATCCTCCGCACATTTTCCCGCGACCTCCGACATACCGATAATGATATTTAAAGGTGTCCTCATATCATGACTGATGCCGGAGAAAAACCGTTTCTGGGATTCGTCGCTGGCATGGGCGGCTTTCAGGGAATCTTCCAACAGGCTCATCTGCCGCAGCTGACGCTGTTTCTCCTCCTCTACCTCTCTGAAGCACAGCACCGCCTCATCCCTGCTGATAGAAGGCGCATAAAGCATATGTACGTTTACCCATCTCCATTGGTTTTCAAAAATCCGCCGGAAATCGCCTCCGAAATCCGTTATTCCGTTTTTGATCTGCTCTCTTACATTTCTTATGGAAAACTTTTCCAGAAACTCATCATAGGCGTCTTCTTTGATCAGTTTTTCAAATATATCCAAAAGGTCTTCATATCTGCCTCTGGGGGGCAGGACCTCCTTTACATATTCGGCGCCCTTTATCATCTCATAAGTCTCTTTTTCTATGTTGATCCGATAGAAGGCATAATAATGATTCCCCAGGATCTGTACCGTTTCGTCCATTCGTTTTTTACTGTTTTCCGTCCGCTTCTGCCACATCCACATAAAAGCGACGATCAATAAAACGAGCATAAAAATGCCCAGATACCGGCTGATCAGCCGTTCCCACCTCTCCATCAGATAGGAATTGGGAATCAGAAGGACCGACATCCAGCCGTTCGGTTCTTCCTCATAATAAACCGACATAATATCGCCTTCGGGAGTGTAATAAAAATGATTGGGATTCACAAATTCATCTGTCTGAATCCTCAGATATAAATCGTGAATACTGCTTTTTCCCATATTTTTTTCACGCCCCGGCGAAATCTGGTCATACAACGGGTTTCCCTTGGCATCGCACAAAAAATATACGCTGCCTTCCGGAAGGATCTGGGAGTTATCGTAGATCCGGAAATTATCCGCAAACACATCAAAGGCAATGACCGTTTCTTTGTCTCCGCATTCCTTTGCCATGGTTATGACCGGCTTATCATAGGTACTGTCCGTATATACATCCGTATAAATAATTTCTCCGTCTCCTTTAAGAGCCTCTTCATACCAGGTAAGCAGACCTGCGTCGGTTTCCTCGTAACTGTGCGGCCCCGCCGCAAGCACCCTGCCGTTTACCACGGCGCGCGGTACGACCCGCTCCATGCCCGTAGTCTTTGTAAGCTTTATGAAATAATCCTCCAGCCAGGCCGTTACACGGGTTTCATCTTCTCCCCGTTTTACCATTCCTTCCACATACTGTGAGCCCACCGTAAGCAATGCCTGATATAATTCCAGGTTACGCTCTTCTTCCATCCTGTAGCTTTTTGCAATTTCCTCCCCTGTTTTCTGCGCATTTTCCAAAAGAATCCGTCTGGCAGAAAGCAGGCTGATCCCTGCAAGCGCAATGACTAAAAGAAGCAGCGCCAGATTTCCCCAAAATATCAGAGAGCGTTCCCCCGTCTTCTTAAAAATTCTTCTCACTCAAGTTCTCCCAAAGTAGTAATTTATGATTGCATTATGGCCTTTTACTTTTCCCCTGCCGCATAAAACTTCCCGTTATATTTAAAATTATATTCAATGATGTTTTTAATGTCAATTTAATGTTTTCATTCAAACCACTCCCAGCATCATGCCGCACCAGTAGAGAAGCCCCAAAAGCCAGCTTGTAAATATACCGTAAAGAATTACGGGCCCCGCAATGGTAAATATCTTTACGCCTACGCCGAAGACCTGTCCCTCAGCCTGGAATTCAATAGCCGGAGCACATACGGAATTGGCAAATCCAGTAATGGGGACGAGGGCACCCGCCCCGCCGAAATCCGCAATGGGCTGGTAAAGGCTTAATCCCGTCAGCACAACGCTTAAAAGGATCAGCAAAACGGAGCACCAGGTCCCCGCCATGTCCTTGTCAAGCCCTAAAGCCCCGGCGCCTTCCAAAATTCCCTGTCCGATGGTACAGATAATGCCTCCCACAAGAAAGGCCTTGCACATCTGCAGTAAAAGACTATTTTTAGGCGTTACCTGTTTTACCAGTTTATCGTATTCTTTTTGTTTTTCCTGTTCCAATTCCTTTTTTGTCATGATTTTCTTCCTTTCCGAACCTTATTCTATTCCCTGCAAAAAATACAGAAGGGCCCCCGCCATTTTCCCTAACGCTACCATGAATATGGCAATGCCGATCCCCCATTTGAGCCTTACCCTTCTGGCAAAAATAGGAATGGAATCCAGCATTTCCGCAATGGATAAAGCAAGGCATCCCACAAAGCACCCCGTGAAAAAACCCATAACGATTTCCGCCGCAGACGCAACGCCCCCCAGTATCATGCTGCTGTAGTCATGAATGTTTACAAAAATGCTGAAAAGCATACCTGTAATGGTCCCAAAGATCACACAGTTTTCATAAAAGAAAATATGGGAGGCCGTATGGGTCTTTCCCGCGAACCGGGGTATCAGCCCTACCGCCACCAATACGGTAAAAACGCCTGCCGCCGCCAGTGCGCCGAAGGAGATCCCCGCTATTACCAGCAATAAATATTTAAGGAGCATCAATGGTCTTTCCCTCCCTTTCCCAGACTTCCGCCAGGGTATTATTAACGTCATCCTCGTATTTACGCATGGACACTTCAATAGGCGTGGGGTCGTGGGTAATCCTGCGTCTGCCGATGTGGTTGAAGAATATAATGATTCCTCCCGCAAGCCCTGCGGCATAAGCGATTTCTATAGTCAGCATTCCCTTACTGCCCTCTCCCGTTATAAGAGAAGATATCTGTTCAAAAACAGCTCTGATCCCGATGTCATTATGATAAGCCATGATCGTAAATCCCGTTCCGAAAAAACTGACGCAGGATA
The DNA here is from genome assembly GCA_002362385.1 of Lachnospiraceae bacterium UBA3273. Taxonomy (GTDB): domain Bacteria; phylum Bacillota; class Clostridia; order Lachnospirales; family Lachnospiraceae; genus UBA2882. Next base: position 43,796 of record DEUB01000010.1, on the reverse strand, counting down.
CGAATATGACCTTCAAAATCTCCCACACCTTATTGTGCTCAGGATCGGAAGAATACTCTAAGATCGTTTCCTGTGCTCCCACGGGTACGACCGTAGCCGACGGGCAGGCCTTCTCAATGCAGCTGATAACCTTTAACTGGCTGACGATCCGGCGGGTATGGTCCTCTGAAAATTCATAAACCTGGGTTTTTCTTGCTTTTTCCACAACGTCCTGGTTTCTTCCCGTTATTTCGGCCACATCCTCCGCCGTAACGCCGCTTTTGGTAATTTGCACTTTAGGGCTTAAGTTCATATAAATAAGATCCACTTTTTTTCATCTCCAGATTTTTTTCTAATAGTTTTCCAAAGATTTCAAATACTATGCAAAAAACATCCCTGCCGTACCGCAAAAAAGAAGGAGTTCAAAGGTCCTTTCCTCTATGGACAGGAAAAACCCGAAATCCTTCTTTCTTACTTTTTATTATTTCTTTATTTTTTAATCCAGATATTTTGTAAGTTCATTGATGACCTTATTGACATCGATAGGCTTTGATATATGGGCATTCATCCCACAGTCCAGACTGTGCTGTATATCCTCGGAAAAAGCGTCTGCAGTCATTGCAATAATAGGCAGTTTCGCATCGGAGCGGTCGAGGGCGCGAATCGCAGACGCGGCATCATACCCGTTCATAACAGGCATTCTGATATCCATCAGGATCACGTCGTATTCGCCTTCTTTTGAAGCCTCAAACTTTTCCACGCAGATCTTTCCGTTTTCCGCACGTTCCAGCTTAAATCCGGCGGCAGAAAGCAGCTCATTGGCAATTTCCCAATTCAGATCGTTATCTTCTGCGATCAGGATCTTCTTTCCCGTAAAATCCTTTACCTTTTTCTCGTCTTCATCCTCCATACCGTCTCTGCCCTCTACAAACCTGGAAAGTCCCAGATACAGATTTGATTTGAACAAAGGCTTTGATATAAAGCCGTGGGCACCGGCCTTTATTGCCTCATCCTTGATATCGCTCCAGTCATAAGCGGATATGATCAGGATCGGAACCTCGTCCCCTAAATGCTTTCTGATCTCCTTCGTCGTTTCAAGCCCGTCCATTTCCGGCATTTTCCAGTCGATCAGCACAAGCTGGTAATCGTCTCCCCTCTCATGACGTTTCTTTACCATTTCGACGGCTTCCCTGCCTCCAAAAGCACATTCGGGATTGATCCCGATTTCTTTTAAGGCGTCCGCAGCGCTGTAGCACAGATCCTCGTTATTGTCCACCACAAGGGCATTCCATGCAGGCAGCATAATATTCTTTACCCTGGTGTCCGCTTTTTCCAGATCGAGTATCACATGGAATTCGCTTCCCTTTCCGGGTGCGCTGTGCAGTTCTATGGTACCGTTCATGGCGTCCACAATACACTTGGTAATAGCCATTCCAAGGCCCGCCCCTTCGGTTTTATCCACCTGGGTCACTTTCTCTCTGGTAAAGGTGTCAAAGATCGTTTTCTGGAATTCCTCCGACATACCTATTCCGCTGTCCTTTACCCTGAAATGGCACCGCACATATTCCCTTCCCACAGGAGATTCCTCCTGGGAAAGATATACGTTGATCCGTCCCTCTTCAGGCGTGTATTTAATGGCGTTTGAAAGAAGGTTTATCAGGATCTGGTTCAGTCTCACGCCGTCGCAGTAAATATCCTCCGTCAAAATTTTCTGGATAAAAATATCAAAATGCTGTCTTCTTTCCTTGACCTGGGGCTGCACGATGTTGACAATGCTTTCCATGGCGTCCCGCAGGGAAAGCATATCCATATTCAGATTAAGCTTGCCGCTTTCGATTTTGGACATATCCAAAACATCGTTGATCAGTCCCAGCAGATGCTTGCTGGATAAGGTAATTTTCTCAAGGCAGTCCTTTACCCGTTCCTTATCGTCGATATTTGTCCGGGCAATCGCCGTCATTCCCACGATCCCGTTCATGGGCGTCCGGATATCATGGCTCATATTGGAAAGGAATTCGCTTTTTGCCTTATTGGCATGGTCGGCTTCACGCCTCGCCTCATCCAGTTCCCTGATCTGTTTCTGGGACATCCTGTAATAGACCACGAACATGACCAGAATAATTCCCAAAATAACGGCGCAGTAGCCCAATAACGTATAAACGCGCTGATTACCCAGTTTATCAATAGCGTCGTCCATGGCCCCGTAAGGCATAACGGTTATGAGATACCAGTCGGATTCCAAAAGCGGGGAACAATAAATATGTCCGCGCATTCCTTTCTCTAAGATCATGGTGGTATAATCCGACTTTGACGCTATTGCATCCTTTAGCTCCTGAATATACTCTTCCGGCGTTTTCCCGTCCAATTCTATCAGCATATCCTTCATACGCTGAAAATAGCTTTCGCGGAAGGCGTCGCCGTTTCTGATGACATAGCTTCCGTCCTCGCGGATAATATGGGAATATACCAGACCTTTATCTTCTCCCAGGAACAGCGCCTCGTTCAGATAATCCATGGGAATGCCGGCTACCAGCGCCGCACTGGCGCTGCCGTCTCCCATTTCATATTTTGCATTCTGGATCAGCAAAAGCAGTCTTTCGCCCGCCTCGTTTTCAGCGCTGCTTATTTTGATATTTTCATTGCTCAGTCCTTCCAGGAACTCCGGTTCATCAATGACCTGGACCGGCTCTCCGTAGATGACCTCGCAGGTTCCGTCCTCCCTGTAAAGACCCAGATAGGTAAAATTCCTTACCTCGGCGCTGATAACCAGTTCCTCCAGCATTTCTTCCCCGTAATGAACGGATTCGGGAGGCGTACGCTTTATAATCCCTTCTACCTGGGACAGCTTAAGGTCGACGACCGTAGTATATTTTTCCTGAATCTGCTTGTTCATTTCCGACATATACAGTCTGCCCACATCATTGACCGCCTCAGTGCTTCCCCTGTCCATCTGCATGGATATGCTCCAAAAACTGAAAATACATACAACAATTAGAAAACTGAACCCGACTATCAAAAATTTTTTGGTATTTTTGAACATTCTTTATCACCTATTTCCTCAAAATTATATGCGGCAGTTATTTCTGCTCCCTGATCCAATCATCCATCCGGTCTTCTATGATATAAAAAGGAGCCGGTCCGATTTCAATAATAAATTTGTGAAAATCCTTTAATGTAAAATCCTCTTTCAGTTTATTCTCCGCCTTATCCCGCAGTTTTAAAAGTTCCAGATACCCGATAAAATAAGTGAGATAATAGGAGGGTTCTTCTACGATCAGCTCATAGATCTCCTTTGACGTTTCTCCGTCTTCGATCCCGAAATCAGCCAGGAAATCCTTTACATCTTGAAGATCCCATCCGTCGTAATGGATGCCCATATCAATATATGCGGAAATACCCAGGTTGACGCCGTTTTCCCAAGCCAGGATATCGGCGACATCCTCATCCAGGCCGCTGATGCCGTAAGAGTACATTTCCACATATGTGGCCCAGCCCTCAGAATAACCCGAATAAGAAAACAGATTGCGGGCTAAGGACAACCCATGCTCCGAAGTAGACACGGTCTGATACAAATGTCCCGGATAGCCCTCATGGGCAATGGTGGTATAAATTTCATCATCCAGATCTTTTCGGTTGATATAAATAACATTATTCTCAATATCGTCAATAGGCGGGGTCAGATAAAACGCAGGGCTTTCATGCTCCTCCATGGAAGGGTGAACATACTTGATGGTATAATCCACCTCCGGCGGCACCGGAAAATCCACTTTTGTTTTTTCCATCAGATCTTTCATGATCTCATCAGGATCCGTGAGAGGATATTCATAATCGTAAAGCCCATCATAGACATCGGGATTTTCTTCCATGGATTCATACATATTCATAAAGCAGGACAGGATATAATCCCAGGTCCGTTCTTGAAGATCCTCCACAGACTCGTCAGTCCCCACACCGGTGCGGATCAGATATTCGTAATACCGGACTCCGTCGTCATAATAATAAAGGCCTCTGTCATTGACGCCGCTCCCCTTTAAATCGGAAAGCTCTTCTATCAGCATTTGATAGCCGTCCACAACCTCCGTTGTTATGAGCGTCTTGTTTCTTTCCTTATAGGCGTCCTTTTCTTCCTCGCTCAGTCCCGAAAAAGCGTCTATCTTGTCGTTAAACACCTCTATCATGTAATTGTTTTCCGGATCCTCAATGAACTGTTCACATTGTTCTATGGTACCGTCTATGGCAAAGTCTGGCATAAAAAGCCCGGCGTCCGCTTTTGCCTTTTCAAAGACCATGATATTTTCAAAAACGTCGTCGATTTCCTCAAGCAGCAGAAGATAGTCTTCAATATCCTGTTTTTTCCGGAAGGTATATTCCGCAAGCAGGACCGGAAGACTGGACTGATATCCTTTTAAAGGGCTTAAAAGCTCCGTATATAAATACAGATCCGCCACCGGCAGCTCCGTATCCACATAATCCATAAAAAGATCGTAGGTCAGCTTCTGTTCCTCATTCAGCCTGCTTCTGTCAAACCTCTCCAGTTCCTTTTTCATCTTTTCCAGTTCATCCGCGGAATCCTCAAAGTCCTCCATGGTAAACTCTCCTAAGGAAATATCATAATCGGTTATACCGTAATTTTCGGGATAAGCCAGTGTATAATGCAGGTTTATGGTGTTTTGCGCAATCTCTTCCTTAAAAATTGCTTCGGTATATTCGTCAAACCGTTCCCCTTCCGATTTGCCAAGGCTAATACCTGAACACCCCGTCAAAAACAGACAAAATACAAGAAACAGACACAAAATGCGCCTTTTCATAAGTTTGCCCTTCATATCAGACCTCCACTTTCGTATGTTTTTTTACACAAAATGCGACATAATTATACATATATAACTATAACATATTATCGATTTCGTGAACAGTCCTTTATTTGTAAATATTACTGCCGGACAAAGACCTGCTACCCCGCTGCGATTCCCAGGAGCTCCAGCAGGACGCCGCCTAAAACGCCGCACAGATAAAGCAGTCCGATTATCCTTAAATTATCCTTTACATCCTCGTTTACCCGGCAGAGCACGATAAGGCCCACGCCTGCGCCCACTAAAAGTCCGGCCATCATAGCGCCAAAGCTCATCATGCCTTTTAAATACAGTTCCGTGATGATGACCGATGCCGCACAATTGGGGATCAGGCCTATCACGGCGGCAAGGATCACTCCGATCACGGGCTTGTTCAAAATGAAATGTTCGATGTTCCCGCTCCCTATAAAATCAATGCAGAGGTTAAATATGAATGTAATGAGCAGGATAAACAGAAATATATGTAAAGTATGCCTGCAGGCAGACTTTAAGATTCCCTCTTCACACTTACAGTTTTCATTCTCACAGATCTGGTCGATATGAAATCTTTCGTCGTCGTGGGGACGTTCCGCATAGGCCCTGATCTTTTGGCGCCTTCCAAAGAGCCAGTCGATCACAAAGCCCGCCGCCATACCGATCAAAACCTTTAAGCCCAGAATTTTCATGATGTCAGGAAGGGGGACCTGCTTTGAAATAAGAATGGGAAGCATCTCGTCGGAAGTAGATAAGTAAATCGCCAACAGCGTGCCCGTAGTAATGATCCTGCCCGCATACAGATTGGATGCAGCCGCAGAAAAACCGCACTGGGGAAAAGCTCCGCAGAGGGCTCCAAGTAAAGGACCGAACCCTCCCGACCTTCGGATCACATCCTTGGAGCGTTCTCCCATCCTGTGTTCCACATATTCCATCACAAGATATGCAAAAAACAAAAAGGGCAATATTTTTATACCGTCTAAGGCTGCGTCCACGGCGCAGTCATAAAGCCGCTCTATCATACTAAAAACTCCTCTCAGCTTATACACCTTACAAACATTTAAAGCTTTTGTCAAGAGTCTTTTGCAAAACGCCTTAAAGGAGCGCTATCCCTCTTTAAGCGCCATGGCCCGCAGCTTTATAAGGGTTTTCTTTTCCTGTCTGCATACCTGCACCTGATTCATATTCAAAATCTTTGCCACCTCCGTCTGGGTCTTGTCTTCAAAAAAGCGCAGGCGGATAATTTCCTTTTCCTTTCCGTCCAGCTTGTCCATCAGCTGCTTTAACAACATATGGTCAAGGAGCCGTTCCTTTTCCGCATCCGCTCCCCCTTTGGAAAGCGTTCCTGTTTCCGCTCCCTTTACGATTTTATCCACCAGATAGATTTCATTGCCGTCCGACTGATAGACCGTTCTGTAAATGGACTCGATCTCCACATTCGCCTCTAAGGCCATGGCTATCTCTTCCTTTTTCAGTCCCGTAGCTTCCTCCAACTCCTTCATGGCAGGCTCCCTGCCGTATTTTCCGGAAAGCATTTCCGCCGCCTGCTTGATCCGGTATCCGTTCTCCTTCAAAGTGCGGGACACCTTGATCATTCCGTCGTCCCGTAAAAATCTCTTGATCTCTCCTGTTATCAGGGGCACTGCATAGGTGGAAAATTTTACCTGATACTCTAAGTCAAACTGATCCACCGCCTTTACCAGACCGATACAGCCTATCTGGAACAGATCCTCTGTATCATACCCCCTGTTTTGGAAACGCTTTACGATAAAGCGGACCAGTCCCAGGTTTTTTTCGACAAGTACATCCCTGGCATTTTTGTCGCCCTTCTTCGCCTGTATCAACAATTGCGTCGTAGGGTCCATAAGCTACTGCCCGCCTATCTGTTTACTCATGTAAACGACTGTGCCTCTTCCCCGTCCTGATTCCACATGCAGTTCATCCATGAACGCCTCCATAAACGCAAACCCCATCCCCGAGCGTTCCAGCTCCGGTTTTGTGGTAAACAAAGGTTCCATGGCCCTTCCTATGTTTTCGATACCCACGCCCTCATCCTCTATCCTGATATGTATCCGCCTCTTTGTCAGATATGCCTCGATCACAACGGGCTTGTTTCCTCCCTTATTCTCATATCCGTGGATGATGCTGTTGGTTACCGCTTCCGAAACTGCGGTCTTTACGTCTTCAACCTCCTCTAAGGTAGGATCTAACTGTGTCATAAATGCCGCCACCGCCACCCTTGCAAAAGCTTCGTTTTCCGAAAGGGGCATAATCTTAAGCTCCATTCTGTTGACCGCCTCTTCCTGATTCATCTGCCATCCGTTGCTCCATGCTTCTTTCTGCTTTACCATTTTTCTCCTCCTAATCAACTATTTCTATAAGGTCCGTCAATCCCGAAAGCATAATGATCTTACGGATCCTGGAATTTGCATGGGCCGCCACCACTTTCCCGCCGTAGCTGGAAACCTTTTTGTATCGTCCTGCAATAACGCCGATCCCCGAGCTGTCCATGAATCTGGTGCCGGAAAAATCGAATATGACATGCCTGACCCTTCCCGATAAAAGGTATTCATCCGCCCCTTCCCTGATCTCTTCCGCCTTGTGGTGGTCCATCTCCTCCGGCATCCTGATGGTCAGGCAGCCATCCTTTACCTCAAACATTTTCTCCATTCTTCATTCCTCCGCTTTTACAAATTTGTATGGTTCTCAAAATGTGCGCAAAAAAAGAGAACATGGTAATATTATGTCCTCTTTTGTATATTTTATACCCAATTTGTCAATTTATCTTACAGGCCCTTAAGCCCCGCCGCCGGTATCGTTACCGTCTGCATTCGGAGCACTGCCGGCGTTGCCGTTTCCGCCTGTCGGCTGTCCCGGCGTATTTTCGTCCCCCTCTTCTCCGCCTCTGTGGCTTCCTGCCGTTGCGGCATCGGCAATGTTCTGCTCCGCCATATCCGCATATTCGGAATCCGGGAAGGATGTGAGCAGCTGATTGTACAATTCCAGAGCCTTATCCATGTCATCCGCTTCCTGATAGGTTTCCGCAAGAATGTATAATATCTCCGCATCGGTATTCCTGAAATACCACGCCTTCTCCAAAAGCTCAACAGCCCCGGAATAATCTCCCTGATTCTTCAGGGCCGTCCCTTCCCTAAAGCAGTCCTCTGCGATCTTTTCCCCTACCTGGGCCAACAATTCTTCATAAAGGGCCTTATAGGCCTCTGAGGCTCCGTTTTCCACATAGGTCCGGTCCAGCTTATAAAGCTCGTCGGAAACTTCGTCTAAATCTTCGGGATCATTGATATACTTTCTGGCCGTTTCCAACAGCCCGTCAACAGTCTGCAGCGCGCCGCCCTCCCCTGCATAGGAAGTGATCTGTTCCTGCTGCTTGGCGTTTTCGTCGGTAAGCGCTTCCACTCTCTGCTCTAAGTCCGTAATCTGGGCCGTCTTTTCATCGGAATTTTCACTGATCAGCCTCAGCTGTTCATCGGCCTCCGCCCTCGCTGACTGCACTCTGGCAGGCACCACCAGAAAATAACATACGGCAAGGCCTATGGCTATGCCTATGACAACATTTAAAATCGTGGGCACACCTACGATAGGCTCCTTGGGACTGATGGGCTGGATGATGGTCTCGTTCCCGCTCTGGTAGGTAACCGCATCCTTTGATACGTTTTGCTTTTTCTTTTTTGCCCCTGCGGTCTCATCCCCCTCAAGCATAAACTCCACTTCTTTTAAATAGCGCAGGGTAGTGGTATTGTTCACATCTATCTTCAGGCTCTTATGCAGGATGCGCTGGGCCTTTTCCCATTCTTCCCCGTTCATATATAAAAGCGCCAGAAGCTGGTGGGCTTTTACGAATCTGGGATTTAAGGATACCACCTTTTTTAACTGTATGATGGCTAAGTCGCTGCTCTGTGCATAACAGTAGGAAAGAGCCTGATTGTATTTTTTTACCGTCTGGTTAATGGTCTCTAACCTGGTGGGGTTCGACTGTACGTCATTGATATAATCGTCCGCTATGTTTTTCTGGGAACGGATATTCTTACTGATGACCCATTCACTCAATGCGGCCACCGTCTCCCCCATCTCAAAATAGACAAGTCCCAAAAGGTTCCTTGCCTCTACATGGTTTTTATTAAATTTTAATGCCTGTCTTAAGCTGACTATGGCACCTGACAGATCCCGCACGCCGGCCTTATTCAACCCGTCATTATAGAAACGGTTGGCCACATACATGATCCTTTTGTATAATTTCACATCTGCGCCGCAGCCTGTACAGAAATCCTTATCCGACAGTTCACAGCCACATTGAAAGCATTTCATGGCAATCTCCCATCTGTTTTTCCGTACTAATTTTCTGCGTCTTTAACATCCTTTATCATATTTACAAGCAGATCGGCCATATCCGTCAGATCCTGATTGTAAATGGCGTCCTCCGCCTCGTCTATTTCCAGGCTGGGATGAAAATTCTTCAGCTCTTCCTCAAAATTGATCATGGTGTTCCCTCCTTAATAAAGACTTTACCAAGCCCACCAAATATAAAGATCCCACAATATATACCATGTCCTCCTGCCCCTTTTCATCTTCGCAGCTTTTTAACGCATTTAAAGCGCCTTTGGCATATATGACCTTCCACTTCTTATATTGTGAGAAGCACTTTTTCAATTCCCCAAGACGGACGCCCCTTTCCTCCTCCATTTCCACCGCCACAACGGTCTCAAAAAGCCCGGCTTCATGGAGCATGGAGATCATGCGCCCGTATGCTTTATCCTCTACGGCAGAAAAACATAATATCTTCCTGCCCTTTACATTCATTGCCTTTGCGGATTCCAGAAAAGCCCGGATCCCGTCCTCATTGTGCGCCCCGTCAAAATAGATGCCGGGAAGCACCTCTTCCATGCGTCCTTCCCAAAAAGAGGCGGCAACCGCCCTGCGGATCCTGTCCTCCGACATTTCTGTCAACTGTTTCCTGCCCAAAAAGACCTCAAAAGCCCTTATGGCCAACGCCGCATTTTCTACCTGGTATAAGGCATTTGTGGACACACTTAGATTAATATAATTATAATATCGGGATTTATAAGAAAAATCAATGCTTTTATGTTTTATTTTTTCTACAGAATATGCATCCGCCTCCAAAAGGCAGGGAAAAGCTCCCGCCTCCCTTATCCTTTTTTCCAGAACCTTCCTTACGGAAGCTTCCTGATCCAAAAAAATGACACTTGCGTCTTTTTTTATAATGCCCGCTTTTTCCCCTGCGATCTCTTCCTTTGTATCCCCCAGATACCTGCAGTGGTCCAGGCCGATGCGGGTAATGACGCAGACTTCCGTATCCGGAAAAATATTGGTGGCATCCAGCCTTCCCCCAAGGCCCGTTTCCAGGATCAGGATCTCAACCTTTTCTTTCCCGAAAATGTACATTCCCATCAAAAAGAGAAACTCAAAAAACGAAGGGTAGGGGATCTCTTCACGTAACGCGGCATCCGCCATATTTTTTACATAAAAAAAGGCCTCCATAAAAAGTCCGTTTTCCACCGGCCTTTGGTTTATCAGAAAGCGCTCGTGCATAGTCACTAAATGGGGGGATATAAAACCCCCCGTCTTATATCCGTATTCCTCCAAAAGACTTTGCAGATAAGCGCAGACGCTTCCCTTGCCATTGGTCCCCGCCACATGGATCTTTATAATTTCCCTTCCGGGATTTCCCATTCTCTGCAATAATTCCCCGGTATGGGATAAGTCGTTTTTCGTTGTGAATTTGGGAAGGGCATAAAGAAAACCCTCAGCCTCTTCATAAGTCTCTATCCGTCGTCCCGTTATTTCATAAAGCTCTTCCATTTTTGCCGTTCTGCCCTTCCGGGCTCCTTCCTAAATCAGCACGTTCCCCGCTATCATACCTGAAATATTCCGGTACTCCATATACATGGTATTATCGGTAACAGGCATTTTACACTGGTCTATGCAGATAATGCTGCCCTTATACAGATTTCCTTCCACTTTTACGGTGGAGCCCCTGGCCTTGTCCATATAAGCGTTGACCGCCTCAAGATTTTCCCTGCATTCGGCAGTCCTCTCTTCCAGGTTTGTCTTCCTTTCCTTTAAAGAAGCCAGCTGCATGGCCAGAAGGGGGGTTTTGTTCCCCGAGGCCTTTATCTTGCCTTCCACATCCATTAAGCCCGCAAGTACCTCTTCCATCTCCAGCTTCAGCTCTTCTTCTTCCTTCAGGAACCTTCTCTGCTTTGTCATGACCTCTGGAAGGCATCCCGCATGAACGACCGTCTTTACTTCCGCTTCATTGCCAAGCTCCTTGCAGTCGATTCCCTTCGTTCCGTGGACATTTCCGCCGATCAATGTGCCTTTCTTTCCTGTCAGCACGACCTTCCCGTCCGCCTCTATGTGGGAATTTAAAATAATGTTGGCCTCCACATTGCCTCTCGCCTGTACCGTTGTGTGCTCAATAAAATCGGCATAAACATCTCCCGCACAGACGATCTTGGCCTTCTGGTTGCCCTGGATCCCCCGCTTTAAGATGATGTCTCCGCCTGCCGTCAGATCCGCCGCCTCCACGGTACCTTCTATGGTAAGGCTTTTTCCCACGCGGACCGTAGTCCCTGCCTCCACATTTCCTGCGATCAGCACATCCCCGTAAAACTCTATTTTTCCTATTAACTGATCCACGTCTCCCGTGATCCTGTGCACATTGTTCACAAAGATCTTACCGCCGCGGTATTCTACCTTACCCTCCTGTGCCGCCAGATACACGTTTTCATCCCCGGGCGCCGTAACGATCCCCTTCCCTTTTAAAGCGGGCAGATTTTTTACCGGCCTTATGGGAATTTCAACGCCCCTCACATCGATTCCCGGCACGCCGTCCACAGCGGGATGGTATTTCGCCAAAACGTCCCCTTCCTGCACGCTGTTGACCGTGTTCATGCTCTGGTAGTCTACGGAACCGTCCTCTCTGATCAAAGGCTTTTTCCGATCCCTGTTAACGTCAAAAAAGTACTCGTAATAGCCGTCCGTTCCTTCTTTGGGAGCAATATATTCCGCCACCTTGATTTCTCTTTCGTATACCTTTTTCTTGGCCATGGCAATGAGATTGTCCTCGTTAAGGCCCGCAACCACGTCATTTTCCCTTAAAAGCTCTATCAGCTCGTTCTTGGTATAGGGGACTCCCCCCTCTTTAGGACACAGGTAAAGCCACGCCTGCCTGTCGTTTTCCGTGATCCTGACATAGGTCCGGGATTTATCATACATGTCAAAAAGAGAGTCCCCCACGTCTACTCCTTGAAAATCTCTTGGCTGTTTTTTATTATCCGTCATAGGGATTCCCTCCTTGAATGGTATTTATCCGCTTTTTTCCGTATCCCTCTGCATCTTTCTTTTTCTCTTTCGTAAATTATGGAAATTATAGTCCGTAGTGAGCCTTCAACTGTGCAAATTCGGGAGACTGGGTAAAACCGTACACCAGGGTATCCCTGTTTTTTGCCCCCGAGCGCAGCTGTGAAAGCCAGTAGGAAAGTCCGTCGGCCTCAGCCTCCCTGTTTAGGAAGGTCCGATACATCCTCTTTACAAATTCCTCATCGGAAAGATTCTGCATCCTTAATTCCTCTGAATGGAGAAAACCGTCCGACGCAATATCTTCAATGGACCTCTGGCCCGTCAGATAATAGTGGCACCAGTATTCCAGCCCGTCCTCGTCAAAGCTTCTGCCAAGCATCTTTGTATAGAGCCTTGCAATAAATCCCGTAGCCCCCACATTGCGGTCGCGCCACGCAGAAACCTCTACGCTTCCTCTTGTCACGTCATATTTGTCGCAAAGGTTCTGGAATTCCTGAGACTCTGCAAAGCCGCGGTATACGTAGAGCCTGCTCATGCCGTTTTCCAGCTTGTCAAGCCAGTCAGCCATGCCTGCGGGATCTCCTTCCCTGTCAAACATGGTGCGGTATAAGACCTCCACATATTCCCTGTCGCTTAGATTCTTCATTTTGAATTCATCGCCGAAGAAAAATCCGTAGGCCACCTGGGCCGCCGTTTCCCTGTGGCTGTTCAGTCTGGAAACCCAGTCGCTCAGTCCTGCGCTGTCATAATTCCTTCCCAGGCAGACCGTATAAAGCCTTTTTACAAAACCGGTTATATCCGGAATTACGGATTCCGGGAGGGGAACATTTATTACCTGCCCCGCCGACATGCTCTCGCTGTTTCCGACCAAAGCCTCCAGTCCGCCGTCTCTTTCCCAGATACCGTAAATCAGCCTGCCGTCCGAGCCTCCATAGGTCCACAGCAGGGATATATTTCCGTTATCCTCTATCTGATAAATATTTCTTGCATCGTTGAAATAGGTTCTTCCGCCGGTCCGCAGCAGGGAACACTGGGCATAATAGCTCGTCCCCCATTTGACATCGCTGTTAAAGGTACGTACCACCTGTTCCGCCCCTGTGGCCATATTTATGGTAAGGAGTTTCATGTTTCTGCCGTCGTAGCTCAAAGCATAGGCTGTCGTCCCGTTTATAGGAACCACCGCACTGTCGGTCCTTCTGGCCGCATTCTTTCCCCAGAAGCCTCCGTTGTCATAAATGGCGCTGGTACAGGGATTGTCCTGGATGGATATAGTATGATTCCGTCTCAGTCTGCTGTCGCTGACCATAAAATTGCCGTAATAAACCTCTGCAAAGCCTTCCTGCCCATCCCATGTGACGTCCACATTGTACCACTGTCCGTCGATCTTTATCTGGTTCCACTTATGGTTGCCGCCGCTGGCAGTCCCCACTTCAAGTCCGGCATATCTTGCCAGCATGGTATAGGCTGCCGTATATCCTTCGCAGACGGCGGTCCTCATTACCAATGCGCCATATGCCCTGTATTTGTTATCCCCTGCAATTCCTTCATGATCATAAGTACAGTGAGTTGCCAGCCAGTTGTGAAGCGCCAGGGCTTTCTGCAGATCGTTCATATCCGGCGTAACGCTTTCCCTGACCGCTTTCTTAAGCACGCTTGCTATAGCCTCTTCGTTCTCTATATAACTGGGCCTGTACCAGGTCACATAGTTCCCGCTGCCTCCGGAAGAACCGCCCGTTACGTAAAACAGGGAGCCTTCCCGGTAGAGAATATCTTTATGAAGAATGTTATAAAATTCGTTATAGGTAATTCCGTAAGGGCTTAAATCGATATAATCCGCATGAGCCTTTAAGCCTGCCACAATAGCCGCCCTTGCCTCTGCGGCCGATTCCGGCAGAAGGATGTTTTCGTCCGTTATATACTCCTGAATATCTTCTACCGTAAAAGTATATACCGTCTCTTCTTCATCCTCCTCCATCTGCTCTTTGCCGTCTTCCAGATCCGGATCCTTGCTGTTTTTATCTTCCTGCTCATTCTCCTCCGGGGCATTCTCTTTCGGCAGAAGGGCTTCATCCGTCTTTTCCCATCCCTCTATGGTATTTTCAGAAACGCTTTCCAGGCTCTTAGCGTAAACCTGCCAAGGCAGAAGCATCACAACCAACAGACTTAAGATGATCGTCTTCAAAATCCCGGATTTCTTAAACATCTTACTTTCCTCCCCCGCATATGCGTTTTTACTGTTCTCTTTCACTGTATCCTTCTGATATTTTTCTACCGGCCCGGCTTTGCGGATCTTCTTTCCGGCGATCCGTCCCTGCCTTCTTCGGATACGCTATTGTAAAGTTTCAAGCCTTGCCCTGACCTGTTCAAGCATCCGGGTATATTTTTCCAGCTTGCCCTTTTCTTCCTCTACCTTGGCCGCAGGCGCCTTGCTCATAAACTTCTCGTTATTCAACATACCGTTGCTGCGGGCGATCTCTCCCTGAAGGCGTTTTTCCTCTTTCTTTAAACGCTCTATTTCCTGTCCGATATCCACAAGCTCCGCGAAGGGTATATAGACCGTAGCGTTTTCGATCACTACGCTTACCGCATCATCGGCGATCCCTGCCTTATCTTCCTGCACCAGTACCTCGGAAGCATAGGCCAGGGTCGCAAAGAACAGCTTCCCTTCTTCAAATACGGAAGCTATCTCCGGTTTTTCAGTCACTACATAGACCTGCGCTTTTCTGCTGGGAGGCACGTTCATTCCCGTGCGGACGTTCCTGATGCCGCGGACCGCTTCCTTTAAGATCTCGATCTCCTTCTCTTCCTTATCAAAAGCCCTGTTATCATCCGCTAAAGGCCAGGAGGAGATCATAATGGATTCTTCCTCCGACTGGAGCGTGCAGAAAATTTCTTCCGTGATAAAAGGCATATAAGGATGCAGGAGCTTTAACGCGTCGATCAATACCAGCTTTAAGGTATAAAGGGCCGCATTCTGGCTGTTTACATCGTCGCTGTTATAAAGTCTGGGCTTTACCATCTCGATATACCAGTCGCAGAATTCATCCCAGATAAAATCATAGACCTTCTGTACCGCAATACCGAGCTCATATCTTTCCATATTGTCCGTCGCTTCTTTTACCAGACGGTTCAATTTGCTGATGATCCATTTATCCGCAGGCTCTAAATATTTTCCTGCGTCTTTCGGGATTTCCTTGCCTTCCATATTCATCATAATGAAACGGGACGCATTCCATACCTTATTGGCAAAATTCCTTGCCGCCTCCACTCTTTCATAATAGAAACGCATATCGTTGCCCGGTGCGTTTCCCGTGATCAGAGTAAGGCGCAGAGCGTCCGCCCCGTATTTTTCTATGATCTCCAAAGGATCGATGCCGTTTCCCAAGGACTTGCTCATTTTTCTTCCCTGGGAATCCCTCACAAGGCCATGGAACAAAACGGTCTTAAAGGGTTTTTCCTTCATCTGCTCATAGCCCGAGAAGATCATGCGGATGACCCAGAAGAAAATGATGTCATAGCCCGTTACCAGCACATCCGTAGGATAGAAATATTTTAAGTCCTCTGTCTCATCCGGCCAGCCTAAAGTGGAGAAAGGCCATAATGCGGAAGAAAACCATGTATCCAGGGTATCGGGATCCTGGGTAAAATGGGTACAGCCGCATTTCGGACATACAGCGGGCTTCTCCTTTGCCACTACCACTTCCTTACATTCGTCGCAGTAATAAGCGGGAATCCTGTGTCCCCACCAGAGCTGCCTGGAAATACACCAGTCCCGGATATTATCGGTCCAGTTAAAGTAGGTCTTCTGCATGCGTTCGGGAACCAGCCTGATCTCTCCCTCTTTGACCGCCTTTACCGCAGGCTTTATCAATTCGTCCATCTTTACGAACCACTGCTCTTTTACCATAGGCTCCACAGTCGTTTTACATCTGTCGTGGGTTCCTACATTGTGGCTGTAATCCTCGATCTCGACCAAAAGCCCCTGCTTCTCCAGCTCTTCAACAATGGCTTTTCTGGCCTCATAACGGTCCATTCCTTCATAAACGCCGCCGTTTTTGTTAATGGTAGCATCATCATTCAATATGTTGACGATCTCAAGATCATGACGTTTTCCAACCTCAAAGTCATTAGGATCATGGCCGGGTGTGATCTTGACAACGCCCGTTCCGAATTCCATGTCGACATAAGTATCCTCCACTACGGGGATCGCCTTATTTACAATGGGAAGCCATACCTGCCTGCCGTGAAGATAGGTATATCTTTCATCATCAGGATGAACGGCAACGGCCGTATCCCCCAGCATGGTCTCCGGCCTTGTGGTGGCAAATTCCAGAAATTCCGTTGTGCTGGGCTTGCCGTTTTCGTCTACCAGCGGGTATTTGATATGCCAGAAATGACCTGCCTGGTCCTCATATTCAACCTCTGCATCGGAAATGGAAGTATTGCAGACAGGGCACCAGTTAATGATGCGGGCGCCTTTATAGATCCAGCCCTTTTCATGCATCTTGCAGAAAACCTCCGTCACCGCCCGGTTACAGCCTTCGTCCATAGTAAAACGCTCTCTGTCCCAGTCACAGGAAGAACCTAATTTCTTTAACTGCCCGATGATCCGGCCGCCGTATTCCTTTTTCCATTCCCAGGCGCGCTCTAAAAAGCCGTCCCTGCCCAGATCATGCTTATCGATGCCTTCCTCTTTTAGTTTTTCGATGATCTTGACCTCTGTGGCAATGGAGGCATGGTCCGTTCCCGGCTGCCACAATGCATTATATCCCTGCATCCTTTTAAAGCGGATCAGAATATCCTGCATGGTATTGTCAAGAGCGTGTCCCATATGGAGCTGCCCGGTAATATTGGGCGGGGGGATCACAATGGTAAAAGGTTTTTTATCAGGGTCAACCTCCGCATGAAAATATTTCTTCTCCATCCATTTTTGGTAAATGCGATCCTCCATTCCATGAGGATCATAGGTCTTTTCCAGTTCTTTGCTCATTTTATCTAAACACTCCTTAAAAATATTAGTCTGTCTGTATCGTCTCTCAATACACGATCTCGTTCAGGCAGGCGCTCCCTGTCATGAAGGATCTTTTGTCATGCCTTGATGCGCTCTATCATTTCATAGCACATCCTGCCGTTGTGGTAAGGACATTTCCATGGTTCCACAATGGGTTTTCTTGTGGAGGGGACTCCGTTTTCGTCCACTTCGGAAAGCCACTCGGAACCGGGGCGCTTATCCACAATGAACTCTTTGACATATTCCCAGAGGGCTTTTGCCCCGTCGGCATATTCCTTTTTGTCATGATCCTTCTGGTACTCGTTATAGAATCCTATGATGGCTTCGCACTGCACCCACCAGATGCGCAATTGATTGTCAACCCCGTTCTCATTCTCACACACAAGACTGCTGCCGTCATATGCCAGACGGAATACATTCTTAGCAATATCCCGCGTCATAAAGGCGATCTTTTCTTTTGTTCCGGCGTCCGTCACATCCCTTAACACATCCATGCCCTTATCGATGAGCCAGGCCGCCTCAATATCATGTCCGTAGGAATGCAGATCGATCAGGCTCTTATAGTCCTTGTCAAAAAACACTTCCAACCTGTGCCTTTCCTTATGATAGACATCCTCATAAAAGCACTTAAGCATTTCCTTTAATTTATCCGCCACTTTCTTTTCCCCGGTTACCCGGTATAATTCCGTATAGGCTTCAAACACGTGTAAAAGGGTATTCATGGTACGGGTGGCAATGACGCCGTTCTCCGAAAGCTTTTCGTTGGATTCTGGACAAAAATCCACGGTAAACGCTTCCAGATAGCCTCCCTCATCCCTGCATTTTCCCTCTATGATATCAAAAAGTTCAAAGGCCAGCACTTTCGCTTCTTCTTTCCCGCTGGCCTCATAATAGGAGGAAAGGGCATAGACGGCGAAAGCCTGGTTATAAGTATGCTTTGTAGGGTCACTGACACTTCCGTCATAATTTAAAGACCAGTAGACGCCGCCGTTTTCCTTATCAAAGCAGTACTCTTTCATAAATGCAAAAGCATGATCCGCATAAGGAAGCAGTTCCCGGTCCTTTAACCTTGTGACCCCGTTCGAAAAAAACCAGAGGATCCTGCTGTTCAAAATACAGCCCTTGACCGCTTTTTTATCCAGCTTCAGATCAAAATCCAGCAGTCCGTAATATCCCCCGGCTTCTTCATCCTTTAACCCCTTCCAGAATGGAATGATATTCGCATACAGGTGTTTCCTGATATCCTCCCTCAAATCCTCATAACTCATGTTGCCGCCTCACTTTTTACTTATTTTAATATTTTACTTATTTTAATACAAAAAATGATATACATGGTCAGTATATCACAAACAACATTCCATTGCAAAACCCATTGCAGAAAAAAACAGGACCGCAACGGGCTTTGCCCATGGTAAATATTTACTTTTTTGAAAGCGCATTCGCACTGTATTTCCATCAGGCTCTGTCAACCTTCAAAACCTTATCGATCACGGTAATCAGGACCGTTCCGAGCACCAGGGTTATGACCGCCCCGATACCCAGACGGATCAGCAGGACCATCATATTGTGTCCTTCATTCCACTTATCGTTAATGCAGTAAAATACACTTTCCGTATTCACATCATATTCTTCACAAAGATTCCCGATCCTGGAAATTACCTTTTGATGGGAAGGCACTTTTCTTCCCACAGGAAGGGTAACCGCTCCTCCCGCCTTAAGCTTTCTGGCGTCATCCCTTGACATCTGCGAAAGGATATAAGATTCATCCGGAAGCTTTATCAGATAATATTCTCCGTACTCTCCCAGAATATCGAGCGCCATATTGGCAACGTCGGCCCGCTTTCTGGGACCGCCCCGCCTGCCTGAATTCGTATAGGCAGACACCCATGGGTGTCTTGCCCCCACGCCTGTGGATATGATGTCTGTGGGTTCGACCGTTACATAGCTTGTGGCCCATGTTTCCTCCCACATCTCTGCGTCTTTAATGCGGGGAATGTCATCCGCCGCGGGCATTCCGATATAATCCTCCGGAAATCCGTCTTCAGTCATTTTCAGGGTTACGGCTTCTTCCTTTCCCCGGAGCATGGACTCTACACCCACATTCATCGCCACCAGAACGGCTATGACTAAAGCCACGATAACGGCGGCAAACTCAAGGATCTTTACAATTGTTTTTTTCACAGCGCCTGATTCCTCTTTTCCTGTACCTGATTTGTCTCCTCCCATGCCTCTAACAGCGGACGGAAGGGCTCATAAGCAAACTCATGGATCTCTTTTATGTGATCCTCTCCCCTTACCCGGAGAAAATCTTTGACCACCACGTGCTTTTTGTCGCATCCGGTACAGCTGTAAACCTCTACATAGCAGGCGCGCATACCGGTGGGGATCTGTTCTTTCCCGGCTATGGGCCTCATATGGGAAAGGAGGTATTTTTCCGGTTCCGCATAAGTCTCCCCGAAGGAGACCGGAATGAGAAAAAGATAAGGATACTGGGAGATCTTGGCAGCCGCCGCCTTACAATAGATGCAGCTGCTCTCCCCCTTCTTTTTCCGAAACAGATCCCTGACAAAGAACAAGCCAAAAACGAGTACCGCCGCCAGTGCGGCCACACAGACGATCTCAGGCAGATAGTAAAACAGCTTCATGCCTTAAACCCTTCCTTCATCTTAAGTTCTTCCTTCTGCACGGTTCTTTGCCGCCTTTAAAAGCTCCACAAAGGTATCCGCCTTGGATATGGCTTCCACACCCATGCTCGACTTTAAGTTGACTGCCCTGTTGCTAAGCAGGGTATACATGGTCATTTTCTTTCCGTCCAGATAGAAAACAAAGCGTACGCCCGTCATAGTGGAGGCAATAGTCTCCATTCTGTCAATACGGGATGCGTTGAATATCTGGATCTCAAAGGGATTGTATGCGGAAATAAATCCGATCATCCCGTTATCCACATCGATGAGCAGTCTCCCGTTTCTGCCCTGAAAAGAGTTGTTGAACCGATAAGGGAGGGAATCGATCTTTTTATAGGTGCCCTTTGTAAGAAGGGGCGTCAAGGTTCCCCATGCAATCGTCATCAGCAGGATCATCCATATGATAAAGGCAAAAACAAGGCAAAGCGGCAGGAAAACATCCAGCCGGAAGCCGCCTTTTCCTGTAAGCGCCATGATCAGGGAAATGATGACGGGAAGCCCCACGCCTACTCCTAACAAAAGCAGGAGAAAGGATGATCCGAATTTCTTAAATTTTTCTGTTTCCATTTCTTTCATACTATTACTACAGCTCCTCTCCGGAATTCTTTTTTGCTTTTGTACTAATATATACCTTTCGTTTCAATATATATCATCAAGCGGCTTTCATTATATCATCTTCCCTAAAATAAGACAATCCGCTCCAAAGAAAAAAGCCCCCGAAAAGGCTTTTTACTTTACCGATATTTCTTTACAGACCCTCTTCATATCTTCCAGGCACCGGTCAAAAAACATTTTATAGGCTTTACAGAAACGGTCCTTATAGCCGTCCGTTTCCCGTTCATAGCGCCGGTTCCTTTGGCAGCCGCTCCGGCAGAGGGAAAAGTATTGGCAACACCTGCATTCTGCGCTTATTTTTTCCGATTCCTCCAAAAAAAGGATCTCACGCCGCCTTTCATCAATACCCTTAAGGTTATCCCGGTTAAAATTACCAAGACAATACGGATCCGTCATATAAAAATCGCAGGGATAAACGGTTCCGTCCGCTTCCACGGCATACTGCCTGCCGCATTTCCCTGCGTGCTCACAGGCTTCGGGGATCAAGCCTAAAAGCTTCTGAATATAATTTTCAAATTGTCTGATAAACGGCGCCCGGCCTCTTTCCCAGTCGGAAAGAAAGAGGTAAAACAGCTTTATCAGAAATTCCCCGTATAATTCGGGAGTCAGACCGTACCCATCTCCTTCCGGGACAAGGGGCTCCATGCACGCAATATACTGCTGGTGCCTCCATCCCCTGTTTTTGTAAAACCCGTAGATCTTCTCAGGATTCTCCGCCACAAAACCTGTCACAACTGTCAGAATATTGTACATAACGCCATATTTATCAAACAGATCCGCGGTCCTTAAAACATTTTTAAAAGAGCCTTCTCCGTCTGCGCCCCGTCTGCAGGCATCGTGGGTCTCCCTGATCCCATCTAATGACAGACCTGTCAGAAATTTGTTTCCAGCCAGAAAACGGCACCATTCTTCATCTATGCAGTAACCGTTCGTCTGGATGGAGTTATAGATCATAACGTGATTTTTGTTATATTGCTTCTGGTATTCTAAAGCCTTTTGAAAAAAGCCGATCCCCCTCAAGGTAGGTTCTCCGCCCTGAAAGATATAGTAAATGCTTTCTTTCGCCCGGGGCAGGGTCTTCCGTATTACATTTTTGAGGGTTTCTTCCGACATAAAGCCCAAAGATCCCCGTTCCCTTTTTTTCATTTCGTCTCTGTAAAAGCAATAAGCGCACTTCATATTGCAAAGCCCCGAAGCGGGCTTTATCATCACTGCCAAAGGTTCCATCAGCCTTCCCCCTATCCTTTAAATTTGACGATATTATATGTACTGATCAAAATCATGAACGACATGACCATGATGAACAATCTGCCCACGGCCTTTTCCGAAATCCTTCTATTGAGGAAACGTCCCACGGCTCCTCCCCCTATCCCTCCCAGGATCATGACAAAAAGCAGGCTTAACTCAAATTGGGGGATCTCTCCTCCCAAAAAAGTTAAAACAAGGCTGGTGCACTGGGAAAAGAATATGATATAGAGGGAACTTTTGGCCGCGCTCTTTGCGGACAGCGAGAAAAAAAAGAAAAGTACGACCAGATTAAGAGGCCCGCCGCCAATGCCAAGGAAGGAAGACACCATTCCCAGAGCAAATCCTATCCCAAAACACAGGGCAGGGTCCGTCACATGCATGGTCCTGATCCTTTCTTTTTTCAGCGTATAAAAAAGCGTTCCCACAGTGACCGCCAAAAGACAGACAGCCTGGATAAGCCCCAGCTTATCCGCATTTTTATAATATAATAAGACCAGAGAAAAAACCTTCTTTCCGGCGGCGCCGCCCGACGCAGCGCCTGCCGCTAAAAGAAAGCCGGTCTTTTTATCCACACGGGGTTCCCCGCCCTCCTTATTTTTCACTACCGAATAGGCCGTCATGGACAACACGGTAACGCCGGAAAGGAAGCTGACAGTGGCCGCATCTAAAACACCGAAGGCGTCTAAAAGAGGCTTAATGATAATTCCGCCGCCAATTCCGCAGATGCTTCCCAAAACCGAGGCCCCAAAGCAGATCAGCAAAAACAGTGTCAGCATTTAATTTTCTCCGTTATTCTTCAAAATCCGGAAGCCTGGGATTCAGGCAGGTAAGCCTGTTTACCCTTGCTCCCTCCGGTTTGGGGACTCTGGAACCGTATTTTAAAATAGGGTCGTCCGTTTCCTTCATCCAGTTTTCCAGGCGTACCGACAAGTCATTGTAGATATCCGCATATCTCTCATTGTCCGTCAGGTTTTCCCTTTCATAAGGATCCAGCCAAAGGTCAAATAAATATTCCCTGACCCTTTTCTTTTCCAGATAGCCGTTATCTGCCAGAAAATCCTTGCTCGGGGCCTCGTCGATATTGGCCGGTACGATCCCGTTATGGTAATCATAAAGCCGGATCAGCTTATATCGCTCTGTACGGATACATCTTTTGGGCTCGTAAGCCGCGTGATAGGTAACCTCCGAAAATATCTCGTCCCTGATTTTGTCCGTTCTTCCCTCCATGTAGGGAAGAAGGGAATGGCCCGCCGCCCATTTTGGCGTTTCGATCTTTGCCAGCTCGCAGACGGTAGGGAATACATCCAGCTGGGACATCAAAAGATCCGCGGCCTCCCCTCTTCTGGGATTTCCGGGATAGTCCATAATGAACGCAACGCCGATCCCCGTATCGTAAAGGGTACATTTCATTTTTGGAAAGGCAATGCCGTGGTCCGTTGTCAGGATAATAAGGGTATCATCCCGTTGACCTGTTTCAAGAAGGCAGTCCATCAATCTGCCAAAGCACTGGTCGACCACTTTTGCGGACTGACAATAATCCGCCATATCCCTTCTGTTTTCATCGCAGTCATATAAGGGCGCCGGCGGGATCAGATAATCCGGATTGATATCCTTCCCGGCCCTGGGATATTCCCTGTGAGTATTGAACCATCCCATGGAAAGGAAAAACGGTTTTCCTCCTTCCTCTGCCCTTCTTCTTAAAAAGCCGCAGGCTTCATCGGTATTGTTATAGTCCCAGTCCTCCATGCTCTCTTCGGTCCGGTCCATATTAAACTCCTGGCTTCCCACGATCTCGTCATAACCGATCATATGATGATCCGGCGCTTCATGCTGTATTCCGCACAACGCCGTATAATAACCGTTCTTCCCCAGATAATTTGCAAGATGGTGCTCATAATGATTTAACTGCCACCCCCTGCTGGCCAGTCCCTGCATCCCGTTCTCATGGGGACAATATCCCGTTAAAAGTCCGGCCCTGCTGGGAGAGCATGTGGGTCCCGCGCAGTAGCACTGTCTGAATACAGTGGCCTTTTTGGAAAATTCCAGGATATTCGGAGTGGGGATATTGTATCCGTAGGGACTCCAGTACCTGCCGCTGTCATGTGTATGCATATATATGATATTCATGTGTTTTCCACCTCTTTTTTGTTTTTTACTACCACCACTTGATCAGATTCGTTACCCGGTTCCGCATTTCAACAAAGCTCTCCTCCGTCACATTACGGGGCAGGGGAAGGGGATTTTCAAAATCCTCCTTGACCTTGGTGGGCTTATTGGTCAGAACCATTATGCGCCGGCTCATATATACCGCTTCTTCGATATTATGGGTAATAAAAATAATGGTGGTCTTCGTTTCCTGCCAGATACGGATCAGTTCATCCTCCAATTTAAACCGCAGTTCTAAATCAAGCTGTCCGTAGGGCTCGTCCATCAGCAAAAGATCCGGCTCCACGGCAAAGGCCCTGGCAATGGAGACCCGCTGGAGCATACTTGCCGAAAGCTGTCCGGGATAATAATCGGCGAACTTTTCCATACCCACCATCCGGAGTACCTCTTGCGTTTTTTCCTTTATTTTCTTTTTTGAAAACTTTCGTATCTTCATTCCGAACTGGACGTTCTCCCTTACTGTCAGCCAGGACATGGTGGAATATTCCTGCATGATATAAGCGATGCTGTGCTTATTCAGGTCTACCGCCTCGCCGTTTATCAATATCTCTCCGCAATCCACGTCATAGAGCTTGACAAGGCTGTTCAAAAACGTGGTCTTCCCACAGCCGGTAGGCCCCACAATGCACAGGAAGTCTCCGTCTTCTACCTGAAAGGATATATCATCCAGAACCTTAAGCTTTCCAAAGCTCTTTGTTAAATGATTCACTTCAACTTTGCTCATATATGCCACCTCACCTCGTCATCTCTACATGCCTGCCGATCTCTTCCCGCAGCCTGAGAAATTCAGAAGACATATTGTCCCTGGGTCTTTGCAGATCGATCTTAAATTCATTCCTTACCGTCGTCGGACAATTGGATAAAAGGACGATACGGTCGGCAAGATAAACAGCCTCTTCAATATTGTTGGTAACAAATATGACCGTTCTCTTATCCTGGCTCCAGATCCTCTCCACCTCTTCCTGCATCAGATACCGGGTCTGGGCGTCCAAATGGCCGAAAGGCTCATCCATTAAAAGTACCGAGGGATTGTTGCAGTACGCCCTGGCAATGCCCACTCTCTGACGCATCCCTCCGGAAAGCTTAATGGGGTAGCTCTTCTCAAAACCGGAAAGCCCTACAAGTTCAATATAATGCTTCGTTCTTTCTTTTCTTTCCTTTTTGGGGACTCCTGCCATTTTAGGGCCGAATCCCACGTTTCCTTCTACCGTAAGCCAGGGGAAAAGAGCTGTTTTCTGGTATACGACGCCTCTTTCCGGTTCCGGGTCCGTTACCTTTTTACCGTTTACGGTCACTTCACCGCCGCTTGCCCTCTCAAGACCTGCCAGTATATTTACCAACGTTGTCTTACCGCATTGTCCCGGTCCCAATATGACCACGAATTCATTTTCTTCTACAGAAAGGGTAATGTCCTTAAGCACTTCCGCCGTCTCATTTCCGTTTACAAAAGATTTTGACACATGATCGCACAGGATCATGGCATCCTTTTTTATTTTCCCTGAATGTTCCATGCGCATAACCCCCTTTCCATTAACCGAAGCAACGAAGCAAGAAGTAAGCCTACAAGTCCTATGGAGATCATTCCCGAAAGGATCTGGACCGTATTGCCGCTTTCCATACCCGTTGTTATGATCCAGCCGGCCCCTTCCGAAGCGCGTATCATTTCCGCAGCGATCACGGCCATCCAGCTTGATGACAATCCCACCTGAAGTCCTGCAAATATCTGAGGCACCGAGGAAGGAAGGGTAATGTAGAAAAATATCTGAATCGGTCTTGCTCCCAGCATTTTTGCTGCGCCCGTCAAAATGGGGTCCACCTGGCTGGCGCCCGAATAGGAATTTAATATGATGCTGACTATGGCGCTGACACAGATAATAAAATATTTTGAGGATTCGCCGATGCCGAACCACAAGATCGCCAAAGGGATCCACGCAAGCCCCGGTATCGGGCGAAGCAGTTCAAAAATGGGCTTAATAACAGCCTTTCCCGTCCTGGAACAGCCCATGATGATGCCTAAGGGGATCCCGATGATACATGCCAGGAAATACCCCACAAACACCCTCTTTAAACTTGCAAGAATATGGAACGGAAGTATCCTGCTCCCTATGTTTTTCACAAAAGAACTGCCTACAAAAGCAAACACCTCAAAAGGAGAGGGCATTACCTTGTTTAGATTCGTATATCTGACCGCCAAATACCAGATCAGTAACAGGCCCGTCAGGGAGGCGCAAAAATAGACGGCCGTTTCCGCTTTTGTATTTTGGAACCTGATCTTCTTCCTCATTTTGTCCGCCCTCCCTTTACCAGTTTGTTTTCCAATTTTTCCAGTATCCATGTCAGCATGGCTCCCACCAGACCGATGGTAATCATGCCCACCATGATATTATCCGCTTTCCCCACCATACGGTTCATCTGGATCATATAGCCGAGCCCCTCTGTGGAAGCCAGCATCTCCGCTGCTACAAGGGCCATCCAGCTTGCCCCTAAGGAAACCTTTAAACCTGCAAAGATCATGGGCAGAGCGGAGGGAATACCTACCTTTATCAGGGTTTCCAGACTTTTTGCTCCAAATGTCCTTGCCACCCATATATGTACCGAATTTGTCTGTTTGATTCCCGTATACGCATTGATGATACTGGGGGTAACTGCAGATACAAAGATTACCGTCGCTTTTGCTCTCATTCCGATCCCCAGCCATAAGATCATCAGGGGGATCCAGCCTACGGGAGGAATGGGGCGTACCAGGTCAAATATGGGTTTTACGATCAGGTCCACCTTTCTGAACCACCCCATTAAGATCCCTAAAGGCACGCCGATCCCGATGCCGAGAAGATAACCGTACAGGGCCACCTTCAGGCTGGCAGCCAGATGGGTGGCAAGAGTCCCCCCATCCGGTGTCTTAACTGTTAATTTTCTTATGAAAGCCTGGGCTACTTTAACGGGACTGGGAAACGTACTGGACGGAAATATGTGGAACACATCCGTGACCAGATACCAGACCGATAAAAAAGCCGCTATGGAAGCAACGGATATTAAAGTATATTTCAGTTTCTTTTCTTTCATAGTGATTGCCTCGTCATTATTCTTTCATTTCATTTCGCCTGTTTATCCGGCCTACTCGTTCAAGCCCGCTTTTACCAGAATATCGTTCCTTACGTTATTGCAGACCGTGTCTTTCAATTCGGCTTCAAGCTGTTCGCTTTCCACATAAAACTCCACGAGGGTATTTTTAAAATCAGCCCCAAACTCCCTGGTCTTCACATCTTCCACGCCGTAGAACGGTTTCTCGGAAAGCTGGCGCTTAGAAACCTCCAGGTCAATATCCTGTCCGTTCTGCCGGAACCACTCGGACATAAGCGACGCCGCATATTCCACATCGCCGTTTAACTTATCGCCCTCTTTTGCCACAAGAGAAAGAAGCACTGACAGGGCGTCCGCCTTGTTCTCATATGCCTCCGCGCTTACCACGATCTGGGCGGTAGCATCCGCTTTCAGATCTTTCATGGATGCTGCGGATACCCATCCCTCGTCGTCGATGGCTGTGTAGGTCTGAGGGGAACGGGTTGCCAGAATATCCCCTTCGCCGGTTTTAAAAGCCTGATATGCCTGTGCATACTCCATGGGAACAAAAGTCACGTCGTCCATTGTCAGGCCAAAGACATTCAGATACTTGGAAACCTCAAACTGGGACAGGGTCCCTGCCGGGCAGAGAATGGTTTTCCCTTTTACGGTATCTGCGCTTCCCAATATTTCCGGATAATCGGGGTTCTCGCCCTTTACTCCCGCAATATCGCTGTCTCCCCTTACGATCAGGTCAATGGCTACCGTATCCGTACAGATCTCTCCGATCATCTTGGAATCATTATTGGCGAGAGAAAATACCGCTGCCGCGCCGATAAAGGATACATCCAGTTCTCCCGCTGCCATGGCTTCATTCATGGGCGCTCCTGTGGAAAATGGGATCAGCTCGATTTCGATCCCGTTTTCCTTATCCGTGCCGTTATTTGAAATATCAACCACGGGAAGCGCCGTCATGGCTGCAAGGACTCCCACCTTAAGCTTATGGCTTTCATCGATTTCCGCAGCCGGCGTTTCTTTCTCCGCTCCGTCTGCCTCTTCCCGGGCTTCGTCCTCCACCGTCTGCCCGCCGTCAGCGTTACCGGGCACGTTGTCTGCCCCATTTTTTCCCTCGCCGCCTTTGCCGCTACATCCTACAAGTGCTGTCGTTCCTAAAACCATTACTAAAATCACTGCTAATACCTTTCTCATAGGCTCTCCTTTCCAATCAATCTTAAATTGATCCTGTCGTTTTTGTTGTAATCCCATCCTAGCATTTGCGGGCACGTGTGTCAACAATTATATCAATTTTTCTCTTTTGAATTTATTATTTTGTATTTTTTTCACAAAACATCTAATTATTCTTTGTTTATATTTTATAGCGTATCCACTTTTTTATTGTGAAATACGTATCTCATTTTTCCTTCCATGCCTGATCTTTTTTTCATATTACCGCTTGACATATCCTTCGAACCCTGTAAAATTTATTATAGAAATATGAGGAGGAATATCATGGCTATTACTATGCAGGAGCTTGCCGAAATGGCAGGCGTATCGCGTTCTACCGTTGACAGGGCTTTAAACGGCCGCGGGCGCGTCAACCCCAAAACCAAAAACCGGATCTGCCAGCTGGCGGAGTCCATGGGATATGAGCCGGACCTGGCCGCCAAAACCCTTGCCAGTAAAAGCAAGGTGTTCAAAATAGGGTGTATATTGAATTCTACCGGCAATCTGTTTTTTGAGGATGTCGAAAAAGGGATCCATGCCGCCGCTTCTGAATTGAACGCCTTTAACGTAAAAGTCATCACAAAGGCAGTAGAGCAGTTAAATATCCCCTGCCAGCTTCAAATGATAGACTCCCTGGTAAGCGAAGGCGTACAGGCCATTGCCATTACGCCCCTAAACGACCCCGAGATTGCCCGTCGGCTCAACGAGCTCATTGCGGATGGGATCGCCGTCGTAGCGTTAACGGCGGATATTGCAGACGTGAATTATTTGTCCTATGTGGGATGTAATCATACAAAAAGCGGAAAGATCACGGCAAATATAGCAGGTCTGATCTCGGCCCCGGATGCAAACGTCCTTTTCGTTCTGGGTTCCAAAGGTCTTTTAGGGCACAACCAAAGACTTTCGGGATTCAAGACGGTCTTGAGCGAAAATTATTCCCATATGAAGATTCTGGATGTCATAGAAAGCCAGGATGATGAATTCATCTCCTATAACAAGGTACATAATTTCCTTTCGGAACATCCCGATGTGGACTTAGTCGTATTCGCAGCCGGCGGGAGTACCGGAGGGATCAGAGCCGTTCAGGATCTTCATTACCCATGTAAAATTATATCTTTCGACCTGACCCGGCACAACAAGCAATATCTGGAACAGGGAGTCATCTCCTGCGTTCTGTGCCAGGAACCCTATACCCAGGGTTATCAGGCCGTTAAAATACTTTCCAACTATCTGCTTTTGGGAAAGGAGCCGGAAAAGAAACGTTATTATACCAAAACGGAAATACTGGTAAGAAATTCTTTATAAAAGATCTTTAAAAAAAGCTTTTGCAAGGCAGGGTTTCCCACTGCTTTGCAAAAGCTTTTCCATTTTGTCTCTGCTGTTAAAAATTACCGTTTCCGGAACTTTTCTAAAGCTTAAAAGGAGATTTCCACCTCTCCCATTCCACAGTCCACATCCACATGCTTTCCGCTGTTATTGTCGATGGTCCTCTTTACTCCCACGCCTGCAAAATTCATATGTCCGATCTCAACATTTCCTGCCGCGCAGCTTATATCATAATTATAATCCTCATAGTGCGCTTTCCCGTTAAGTTCCAGCTGAATCTGGCCCATTCCGCAGGAAATTTCCATATCGCAGTCCGTAACGCCGTCAAACTTCAACTGTCCCATTCCCACAGATGCCGTAAATGTTTCCGTAACCTTTGCATTTTCCAAAGACGCTTCTCCCGCGCCTACGTTTACAGACAGCTTTTGCGCCCGGATATCCTCAATATCGGCTGTCCCGGCTCCCACATACAATTCCACCTTATCCCATTCCATACCCTGGGGAATATAGATGGTTACCTCTCCTGCAGAAGTAAGCCATTCATCCTTGGATCTGATGGCAAGGGTCCCGTTTTCCGCACTGTATTCCGTACGGAGCCCTATCCCTTTTGTTACCACCAGGCCTGCTCCGTCTTTCCCGCCTTCGTAATTTTCAATATTCAATTCCACGCCGTCCACATCCACGTAGAGGGAATGGATATCATCAGCGGAAACATTAAATTCTTCTTCTCCCGAAAGGTCGGCAAAATTACCGGGGTCATGATCGTCCCAGGACCAGAAAATACCGTGATAGTCGTTATGGAGATAAAAGGTATATCTGGTGGCAATAGTCCGGAACATGCCAAGCCCGCCTATGCAGCCCGTGATGAGCATGATCATGCCTCCTGCCAAAAGGCTGATCAGTCCTCCAAACACAAAAATTTTTGTTCCCTTTTTCATACCGCCGCCCTCTCTTTCCTATGAAATATAGAATTCCAGATGTAAGCAATTCCCTGAAAGATGGCCGGAATCAGCACCGTAAGGCTCTTCCAGCTTGCTATCATGCACAGCATGGCAATTCCCGCCAGGAAAATGGAAAGCCCGATTAAAAACAGGGACGCCAGAGGAGATACCGCAAATTTAACGATTGCCACTACCAATACAAATACCGCCGCTACGGCGCAGCCCAGAGCTGCCGCCATCAGCCCTAAGATGATGCCGAAAAATCCTGCGATCACGCCGATAAAGGCTCCCAGGGCTCCGACGATAACACCGCCGTATACAGGAAATAAAACGACAGCCCCTATAATGATCAGGGCTATCTGCCAGCCCTCCAGCTGCTTTTTAGCGCCGTCAGCCTTTTTATCGTCCGTTTCCCCGCCGGATTCCGGCGCCTTTTCGTCTGCAGGCGCATCCGCGATTTCTGCCAATTCCTTTCCTTCCAGTTCTTCCCTGATATTGTGCGCTACCTCTTCCGGCGACCCTAAAGTTCTTATGACCTCCTCGTCATCCTTTTCCGCGTCTTCAAAATATTCCGTATAATAATTTAGGGCTTCCCTTCTCTCCGTATAGGGAATATCCGCCAAAAGACTTTCCAAACGCTCCAAAAATTCTATTCTATTCATGTACAACACCTCCCTCAAAAATTCCGGTTATCTTTTCAGAATATTCTTTCCAGTCTCCCTTATAATGATTCAGCTGGGTCATACCGGAAGTTGTAATCCGGTAATATCGTCTGTTCCGCCCGCCGCATTCCCTGTCATAAACATCTAAGAACCCGTATTTCTGCAGTCTCCTCAAAACAGGGTATAAGGTGGATTCCGACAATTCAATTACATTTCTGACTTCCTGGGTAATCTTGTAGCCATAAGTCCCCACATCCTCATGGGACACAACCGCAAGCACAACAGCATCCAGCAAAGCCGCACCTGTATTAAAAACCATAGGCCTCTCCTTTCCATTATACTTTCCGCCGAAATGTTCTCTTTCTTACCGCAATGTAACTGACTCCATTTACGTCTGTATAATATTATATGCTATATAATATTGCTGTTTTGTATAGTATATGACGTATAATATTATATGTCAATACCATTATTGCCAAAATAATCGGCCGGGCGGCATTTATATGTACCTTTATATGTACAATCTATAAAATCTATAAAAAATACACTTTTTTCAATTTAGGTCTTTTCAATTCAAAAACTTTGTGTTATACTTTCTTTCAGTGCCGTGGTGTGGCTCAGCTTGGTAGAGCGCTTCGTTAGGGACGAAGAGGTCGCAGGTTCAAATCCTGTCACCGCGATTTTTGTTTGTAAAAACCCCTTTTTAACATTTGCTTACAAAATGCAGAAATTCCCGTCCACATAATGTGAACGGGAATTTTTATGTTCATATTCATAAGAACAAACCAAATAGTTATCCCTAATATCTGTTCCTATATTTCCATATTGTTGACAAGCCTCTGCTTCTCCGAATCAAATTCCTCCTGGGAAATGATTCCGTTGTCAAGCAGCATCTTTAATTTCTTTGCCGCCTTTTCAAACTCCGCAAAGGAAAGCTTTCCTCCCGGCTGGCTGGAGGTGGACGTTACGGGGGCGGATGACGTGGTCGTAGAAGTACGCCCTGCCGCCGTAGAAGTCTGTCCCGCCGCCGTCGATGTGCGCCCGGCCTCCGTTGAAGTACGTCCCGCTGCCGTAACCGCCGCGACCGCTTCCATGGAAGGCTTCAGATCAGGTAAAACCGCTGCAGGCTGCCCGGTTGCCGCCGCTTTCCGCTGTTCTTCTTCCTGGATCTTTCTGTAAGCCAAAGCTTCCGCCGCTTTTCTTGCCTTTTCTGCCGCTTCCGCCTTTGCCTTTGCCTCAGCCTCTTTCTTGAGACGCTCTTCCTCGATCCTTCTCGCTTCCGCTTCAGCCTCTAAGCGCGCCTTCTCTTCGGCCTCTTTTCTCAGCCTCTCGGCCTCTGCCGCCTGTCTTTCTCTTTCTTCTTCCAGTTTTCTGGCCTTATCAGCCTCTATCTGCTTAACCGCTTCTGCCGCCGCTTCCGCCGCTACGGAAACAACTTCTTTGCGTACGATCACTTCCACTTCCTGTGCCGAATCGGCTTCAAGCTTTCTGGTCTCCTCGGAGGCTTTTACCTTGGCAACCTCTCCCGCCGCCTTTTCCTTATCGGCAACTGCCGCTTTGGCCTCAGCCTCTGCTTTGGCCCTGACAGCCTCAGTCTTTGTCCTGGCTTCCTCTTCCGCCTTTTTCTTAGCCGCCTCTACTGTGGCTTTGGCTTCCTCTTCCGCCTTTTTGATGAGCTCTTCCAGCTTCTTCCTGGCTTCTGCTTCTGCTTTGGCAACTTCGTCCTTTGCCGCTGATTCAGCCTCGTCCTGAGCCTTCTTAACGATCTCCTCCACATTGGCCCTGGCTTCCTCTTCCGCCTTTGCCTTTGCTTCTTCTTTTGCCTTGCGGACGGCCTCGTCAAGCTTCTTTGCAGTCTCCATGACCTTTACATTATTTTCATCGGCAACACGCTTTGCCACCTCTTCCGCCGCCTTCTTAGTGGTCTCCGTAATCGCTTTGCGTACGGTTTCTTCCTCCATGACCTTGCGTGCCGCATCCTTTTCGGAAGAGCCTTTATCAACTGCCTCATGAGCAGCCTGTTTTGCCACTTCTTCCGCAATCCGTGCGGATACTTCGATGGCTCTCTTCTTTGCGGCAATTCCTGCAGACTGGCGTTTCGCATCCTCTGCGGAACTTACTTCCCCGGCTTTAGGCACTGTCTCTTCCGGCCTTTCTCCTGATCCGGCCGCTTTCTTTGACCTTGCTAAGGATTCCCTTGCAAGCCGCGCCTGTCTCTGCGCCTCTTCATCTCCCCCGGCCTCTGCCGCCGCCTTCATTGCCGCTGCCGCCGCCGCTTTTCTTGCCGCTTCCTCTGCAGCTTTCCTTGCTGCATCCATTCCTACATGATCCTGCATTTTCGCATCGCCCCTATAACCCTAATTTTTTGAATGCCCCAATCTCATTTCTGTCCGTAAATGACAGTATGTGCTGCGCACTTCTATGAAACATTATAGCATAACCGTCAGAAATGTTCCACAAAAAATGCAAGAAACTTACGTTATTTTTTATACAAATTTCAGGTAAGTTCCTTGCATATTCTTCACATTTTTTATTCGTTTCTGATTGCCGCCAAAGGACTTAATTTCATTGCCCTTAAAGACGGGAAAAAGCCTGCCACCATACCGACCAGTACGGCAAACACAAGCGATACCAGCGCCAGCCATGGCGGGATATAGGAAATATTGCTGCTCAGTCCCATCTCGCCTCCCATGGTATTCGCCAGCATATTAATCACGGCAGACAAGATCCAGCTTATGATAAGCCCTACCACGCCGCCGATAAAACCGATGCAGCCGGCTTCCACAAGAAACATTCCCTGAATATTCCTCATATCACAGCCCAGCACCTTCATAATGCCGATCTCCTTAGTCCTTTCATAAATGGACATCATCATGGTATTGGTAATGCCGATAGCCGCCACCAGAAGGGATACGGCGCCGATGCCTCCCAATACAAGCTGGATATAGCCCATTGTGGTCTGCTGCTGCTGAATCCACTCCGCATCGCTGCGGGCACTGTAGCCCATGCCGTTAATGGTGGTCTGAAGTTCCTTTACATGATCCATGGAATCAGTATAAACATAGAGCATATTGTAAAAGATTTCCTTATACGGTTTTCCCGTAGCCGTTGTGGGCTGATTGGGAATCGTGCGGTTTTTAAATTCCTTTTTTATGAGCGCCTTCAGATCGTCTATATTGCAATAAATATTGTAACTGTAAGAATTATAATCATCAGGACCGCCCGCCAGGATGCCGCTGGTCTCAAATATATGCTTCTTTGGCATTTTGGGAGCCTCTCCGCCCTCAGGCGTGCCTCCGTACTGAAAATTCCAGTATGCCTCCTGATCCAGGATAAAAAATATGGTATCATTCATCAGGTCCAGATCCGCCATGGTGCCGTCATACCAGTAACCGCTCATGGTCTTGGGGTTATAGATCTGGCTCAACACCTGATTGCCGTATAAGACCTGCATCTGACCGTTTCCGCCTACCGGAAAAGTCCCCTGGGCAAGCTCTGCTCCCTGGCTCTCCAGATAACCGTCCGGCACGCCGTATAAGGTAATATAATTTCCCTCGTAAGCGCCGCTTTTCAGCATGACGTCCATCCGCAACATAGGAACCACCTGTTCCACATTGGGAAGGGCGGCGAGCTCTGCAATGGCGTCATCATCCAGATGCTTTTCTTCAGTCGTATTACTGGATCCCTCATCTTCATAATAATAATAGGTATTGGAGGAGTCCTCCACCGTAACGCTGGTCAGACTCCCGTAGGAAGACATTTCTTCCGTAAGGCTGCGGCTCAACCCCAGACCCAGCGAAATCATGACCACAATGGACGCCACGCCGATGGTAACGCCCAATACGGTCAGAATCGTTCTCATCTTCCGCTTGAAAAGATTGCTGGTGCTAAGCCTCAATAAATCAAGAACCTTCATGGGCTACACCTCATCATCCTCGTCTTCTAATTCCGCTTCCAGCTCCAACTGTTCTTTTTTCTTTTTCCGTTTCTTTAAAATAATGAATGTGGCTGCAATTCCCGCTGCAACAACCAGGATCACAATAATAATAACAGCCGTTACCCATTTGGGACGTCCCGTTTCCTCTTCCATCATCATGGAATCGTCAAACATCATATCATCCTCAAAGGAAGGGCTTACATAGAGGTTGAACTCCTGCTCCTTGGTATAGGTAACTCCTGCTTCATCCTCGTAATAAACAACAGCCTTTACCATGCCTTCATCCATCGTTTCCGCTTCGCCGGTTACCATGGTATCCACATTGCCCGTAGCCCCCGGTTCGATCTTGCCGATAAAGGTCTCTCCGCCGCTGATGCTGTCTCCCTCAAATTTTACCTGTACATTGTACAAGGTGGTCTTTCCCGTATTGAAGATACTGAACATGACATTGGTCTGGTCTCCTACGGAAATGCTTTCAGGAAGCACTTCCATGGAACCGATGTCAAACTTAGGTTCCTGATGCACCGGAATAGATACGTTTGCCGTAGCCGTAAAGGGGCTGTATTTGGAATCCTCGTAAGCCATATTTACCGCTATTGCATAAGGTTTCTGGCTCAAATCCGCTTTCGCCGTCATTTCAATGGAAATATCCGCCGTGCCGTTTGTGCCTATGCTCTCCACATACAGGGTATTGGAACCGCTGGTCGGAAGAAACGCCTCATAAGTAGACTCCTGGTCTTTTCCCGCCGTAGGCGTAGTAAGGTCTATCTGCATATTGGAGACCGCCGTGCGCTTTGAAGTATTTTTTAAATGAAGGGTCAGGGTAAAGGTATCTCCCGCATATACATCGGCAGGCACCGTATCAAACCCCGTAATGATGACCCTCGGCGTGGACAGTCCGGCTCCTCCGTCCGAAAGATTGCCGCTGCCCGGGGCTCCCACCGCCCTTACCCATGTGGTAATGGTAGTCGTCTCATAACCTTCGCTGGTATAATAAATAACATTGAAGGGAACCTTGTAATATCCGTTTAAAACATCGCTTCTGGTCTTGAAGGTCCAGGTCAGTTCCCGGCGCCTGTCCATATCGCTCTGGCCGTTCCCCCTTCCCGGCAGATCCGGAATCGTCTGGGTATAGCCGCTTGTTTCTATTTCAAAAGGCCACTCGCTGGTATTGGATGCAATAACAGGCGTTACCACTACGTTGGTCAAATGTGTAGTGGACATATTGACTACGGGAAGCACTACGTTTACGGTTCTTCCATAGGTAGCCACCGGCGTGATCCAGTTGCCGCCCACCATGATGAACTCATTGGTAGAGGTAGGGGTCGGCTCGTCGTCCGGCAGGTTATTTCCGCTGTTGGTCATATTGCCGTTCTGGGCGCCCGTATTGACTGTTTTCCCTGTATTGTTTCCGGCCGTTCCCGTACCGGCATTGGCATTTCCGTTTGTTCCTGCACCGGTATTGGCATTTCCGTTTGTTCCTGCACTTCCTGTAGTTCCTGGGTTATCGGCCGCTGCCGCTCCGGCGCTTGTTGTTGCAGCCCATGTCTTCTGTCCGGCTCCCGCTACGCATATGAGCGCAACCGCAATCAGAATCAGCAGCCTGTTAAATGTACTTTTCATTTCCTTCTTCCCGTCCATTTTACTCCTTCTCCTCACTTTCCACACTTCCGCTTTCCGCACTCTCTCTTTTATCTTCGATCTTTATGATTTTCCCGTCTTTTATATGAAAAATACGATCCGCATATTCAGCCAGATGATTATCATGGGTAACCATGATCAGGGTCTGATTCTGCTCACGCACTACTTTTTTCATCAGGTTCATAACATCCTCAGACGTTCTGGAATCCAGATTGCCCGTAGGCTCATCGGCAAAAATAATTTCCGGATTGACCACTAACGCCCGGGCAACGCCGACCCTCTGCTGCTGTCCGCCTGACATCTGTGTCGGTTTATGCTTCCGGTATTTTTTTAAGCCTACCAGCTTAATGGCATCCTCCGCCAGCTTTTCTCTTTTGCTTTTATCCATTCCCTGAAAAGTAAGGGGCAGCGCCACGTTTTCCACGGCATTCATGGTAGGGAGCAGATTAAAGGACTGAAAAATGAACCCGATATGCTTTCTCCTGAATGCGACCAGTTCATTTTCCGATTTTGTTTCCATATGTTCTCCGGCTATGACGATCTTTCCTTTTGTAGGTTTCTCCAGCCCTGCAAGCATATTTAACAGGGTGGACTTTCCCGAACCCGATGCGCCCACAATGGCGCAAAACTCTCCTCTGTGGATATTAAAATCCACGCCGTTTAAGGCCCGCACCTTGGTATCTCCTACCTTATATACTTTATACAGCCCAGTTACCTGAATGACAGCCTTTTCTCCTGCCTTCATTTCACACCTCCGCTTTGGTCCATACCGCACGCATAAATTCTTCTATCTCTCCATTTTCCAGAATGCGGCGCTGTATGGCGGCAGCTCGCTTCCTCCTCCAAAATCATGGGGTTTTCCGCCAATCAGGTCCTCTGCCATCCCGCAGCCCGCATCAAAATGCGCCGTATAGCTCTCGGAATCTGCATTGATTGCCACAAGCACCCGTTCATCCCCGTATTTTCTCTCAAATATACACTGTTTATTGGTCAATACAACGGATTTAAAGTCTCCGTAATTCAATGCCCTGCTGTTCTTTTTGGCCTTCGCAAGACTGCTGATAAAATCCGTAAGCTCATTTTCCTCCGGTTTTTCAAAGCAGGCCCGTAGCGCCGGGTCGCCTTCCCTTTTATCCGCTTTGGCTCCCCACTCGCTTCCGTAATAAATGCAGGGAATCCCCGGCATGCCGAACATCAGCGCATAAATAAGCGGCAGATGCTTTTCATTGGTCAGGTTGCTTGCAATTCTGGACACGTCATGGTTGTCCACAAAAGATAACAAATGTTTTCCTTTGTACAGGGTCCAGTTTTCCGGTCCGAACTGACGCAGCAGGGAATGATTGATCTCAAACATGTTCATGCTGTTAAAGCTGGAGAACAATCCTTTATAGCATTCATAATTGGTTGCGGAATGAAGCATTCCGTCATTGACCATCTGGTTATAATCCCCGTGGAGCATCTCGCCCACCAGGAAAAACTCCTCCTTCTGCCCGTCACAGAAGCTCCGTAACCTTCTGACAAAATCATGGTCCAGGCAATAAGCCACGTCCAGCCTCAGTCCGTCGATGTCAAATTCATCGATCCAGCCCTTTACACATTCTAAAAGATGGGAAACGACAGCCTCATTCCGAAGATTCAGCTTTACCAGGTCATAATTGCCTTCCCAGCCTTCATACCAGAGACCGTCATTATAATTGGAATTTCCGCCGAAATCAATGCGGTAAAACCAATCCTTGTAGGGAGAACCCTCCCGGTTTTTCAAAACGTCCTGAAACGCCCAGAAGCCACGCCCCACATGATTAAATACTCCGTCTAATACGATCCTGATTCCTTCCTTATGTAATGCGTCACATACTTTTTTAAAATCTTCATTACTGCCGAGCCTGCAGTCAATCTTCCTGTAATCCCGGGTATTATATCCGTGCGTATCGGATTCAAACACCGGGGAAAAATAAATGGCATCCGCTCCCAGCTTCTTTATATGGGGAATCCAATCGACAACCTTTAATATTCTGGATTCCTGCACTCCGTCATTTTCAAAAGGAGCACCGCAAAACCCCAAAGGGTAGATCTGATAAAATACGCTTTCGTAAGCCCACATTTTCTTTTTCTTCCTCCTCATCAATACACTTTAATACGTTGTGTACTATCCGAATTAGTACACTCAACATACCACGATATATGCTTTCTGTCAATGCATTTTCAGATTTTATATAGAAAATCTGGTGTTTATTATAGCACACAAACACCATATATAGAAGACCCTCATATATAAAAGCATAGAAAACATCTGATTTTTTACAACAATTTTCGTGTTTAGAAAATGTTAACATAATTTTTTCATACCGCTTTGGTCAGCCCTTTCTTTTTTGACATTTTCATTGCATTTTTTAAATGACATTTTTCTTGCAAAAAATACATAACGTATCCATTTTTTTAGAAATCCCCAATTTCCACATAGTTATCCACATAAAATTCCCGCTCCATCCCGACAATTTTCGTCAAATAAAATGCAGGATTGCTTGTCACTTCTTGCAATTTTCGGAAAACTTCGACATTTTTCTGTTTCATAACATCTTCCATTTAAAAAGCCTTATGTAAACTCTTTTTTTCTTTGTGGATAAATCAAAACCCAAGAGGCTTTTTCCTATCACATGTTATGTGATA
Organism: Lachnospiraceae bacterium UBA3273; assembly: GCA_002362385.1. Classification (GTDB taxonomy): domain Bacteria; phylum Bacillota; class Clostridia; order Lachnospirales; family Lachnospiraceae; genus UBA2882. The sequence goes on along the minus strand of DEUB01000010.1, from coordinate 4,471 downwards.
TAGTTATAAAAAGCAACGAATTTAATAACTATCACTTTTTAATTATTCAAAGGAGTATGGAATATCATATGAAAAACAATCAGAAAATCATTCTGGGTTCCCACGTGGGGATGAGCGGAAAAGATATGTTTCTCGGTTCCGCTAAAGAAGCCGTATCTTACGGCGCAAACACATTAATGGTTTATACCGGCGCACCGCAAAACACCCGCAGGAAAGATACAAAGGACTGTAATCTGGATGCAGGCTGGAATTATTTGAAGGAAAACGGCATTACCCGCATTGTCATTCACGCCCCTTATATCATCAATCTCGCCAATACGTTAAAGCCCGAAACCTTTTCCCTGGCTGTAGAATTTCTGGAAAAGGAACTTACAAGGAGCGTTGATTTCAAAAGCGATATACTGGTCCTTCATCCCGGCTCTCATGTGGGAGAAGGAGCGGATAAGGGTATTGCCAAGATCATCGAAGGGCTGAATGAGGTCATGACTAAAGATATGCCCTGTAAGATCGCCCTGGAAACCATGGCAGGAAAGGGTTCGGAAATCGGTAGGAGTTTTGAAGAGCTGGCCGCCATTTATGACGGCGTAAAGTATCCCAAAAATCTGCGGATCTGCTTTGACACCTGTCACACCCACGATGCAGGATACGACATCAGAGAGAATTTTGACGGCGTCATCGAGGAGTTCGACCGGATAATAGGCAAGGAGCAGATTGCGGTATTTCATATTAACGACAGCAAAAATCCTCAGGGCGCGGCAAAGGACCGGCATGCCAACTTGGGAGATGGATATATCGGGTTTAACGCTTTGTATGGGATCGTGCATCATCCGGATTTTCTGGAGATTCCTAAGATTTTGGAGACGCCGTGGATTCCGGACGAGGAAAATTCCGGGAAGACGAGGGCTCCTTATAAGGAGGAGATTGAGAGGCTTTTGAGGTAGAAGTGACGGGGATGCAGGCAGGCTTTGGAAGGGATGGAGGGGCTATGGGAAAGAGGGTGGGGACGGGGGGAAGGGGCTTGTTGTTTTTCGCGGCTTAAGCTGCAAATCGGATTTTTCTAACAGCCTGCCGTGGGTTTGGGTAATCTGTCGGGACCGCCGGCTGGTGCGGCATCCATGCCGCAAAGCCGGCTAAAATTGCCTTCCGGGCAATTTTTCCCTGGATACTCAGGCAGGCTGTAAGAAAAATTACCGATTTGCAGCAATGCCCCGAAAAACAACAAGCCCCTCCCCCCGTCCCCGCCCTCTTTCCCACACCCCCTCCCATCCCTTCCAAAGCCTGCTCGCATCCCCTCACTTATAGCCTGTTGGAACGATTTATTTCAGTTACATCATTTCCTTATAGATAAAATAGTATATTATAAGATAAGGCGAAAATGAAATAACATGTAGTTTTTATTGAGTAGAAGAATAACGCCTTTTATCATATTTAAATGCATTTCTATATTTCTCACATTCAATAATACAGCCATATACTATTTTCAGCAGGCACAACAATATCCAAAATGAGGCGGGAGCGCAAAATGCGGGTATTCATGGCTAAGGGGACGTCAGCGGGGAAATGTTGTTGTTTTTTATAACTTCCCAACTGCAAATGGGGAGTTTTTCTTACAGACTGCTCCGATTTCAGGAAAAAATTGCCCGGAAGGCAATTTTAGCGCCTCTGCGGCATGGATGCCGCATTGGCGCGGTTCCGTCCCCACTCCAAATCCCCGGGGCAGTCTGTTAGAAAAACCCCCGTTTGCAGTCAAGTTATAAAAAACAACAACATTTCCCCGCTGACGCCCCCTTAGCATGAATACCCGCATTTTGCGTCTCCCGCCGTCGCTACACCCCCTCATCAGAAAACCTCTCCCAGAAATCTGCCGCCGCAACCCCTGCATTTTCCATCGTCACAGGCCTTATATTCTGCCATTCCGCCGGAAACATCTTTCGATATCCCCTCTGCATAAACCTCTCGTCCAAAAGGGCAACGATCCCCACATCCTCCGCTGTACGGATGACTCTGCCCGCCGCCTGGAGCACTTTGTTCATGCCCGGGTATTTGTACGCATAGTCAAAGCCGTCTTCCCCCGTCTGTTCAAAATGTCTCTTCAATATTTCCCGCTCAGGACAGACCTGGGGAAGCCCCGTACCGACAATGATCGCACCGATCAGGGAATCGTTTCTTAAATCAATGCCTTCTCCGAAAATGCCGCCCAGAACACAAAACCCTATGATCGTTCCCGACCTGCTTTCTGCAGCCTCCTCTGCCAAAAGTATATCCTCCCGCTTCCTATACATTTCCTCATTTTCTATGTCTGTTCCTTCTTTACCCTCTTCCTCCACCAGCACGTCCATAAGGATCTTGCCTTCAAAATCCACCTCTTCCCCGTTGAGGAAATAGTCTAAAAACGCTTCCCTCTCGTCCTCTTTCATATAAGAACGCTGGGCCAAAAGATACATATCATCCATTTCTCCGTAAAGATCGTCAAACGCCCTGTATACATTTTCCAAAAAGGCGTGAGACGGAAAAAATACCATGTATTTTCCTGCTTTGGCATTGACCAGACTATAAATATAACGTGCGATATTTAAATATTCGATCTCGCATCTCCTCGTATATTTACTGGTTACCTCATGGCCGATCAGCTGAATCTGGCGTTCCGGCGGAAAGGTGCTTCTGGCATATACCTCGTAGTCCTCTTTTGTTCCCCCTAAAAGGCTTTTATAATACTGGATAGGCAGGAAAGTGGCCGAAAAAAGGATTGCCGCCACTCCTTTATCCATGCATTGCTTCAGTTCTTCCGATGGGTCCACACAAAATTCTTTGATAAAAAAACACTCGTTTTCATCATAGCCCGTGTAGGTCACATAGTGTTTTTCGTCCATTCTGTCATAGGTTTCCAAAAATGCGGAAATTTCAAAATAGTAGTTAAGCAGTTCTTCTTTTACAGGGCACTCCTCATGATCATCCAGATAGTTATTGATGGCTCCGTGAAGCTTATTGCATGCCGCAATAAAGTTTCCATGGCTTTCCAGTATCAGGTATTCCTCGCATTCTTTCTTGTACGAAAGCAGTTCCTTATTGCATTTTCCCGATAACCTTGCCAGGTACGGCGAATAAGGCTTGATCACTTCCCGTAACTTCAGAAAATCTTCTTTCACAAGAGCCGCACTGTACATCTCACGCCCCCGCTCTACCAAATTGTGTGCTTCATCGATCAAAAACAGATAAGCCCCTTTGATCCCTTCAGAAAAAAACCGGCGCAGATGGGCCCGGGGATCGAAAAGATAATTATAATCACAGATAATGCCGTCAGAAAACAGGCTTATATCCAGACCCATTTCAAAAGGACAGACTTCATGATTTAAAGCATATTTTAAGATAGTCTCCCTCTCAAAAGCGTCCTCATGGGTTAAAAGATCATAAACCGCATCGTTAATACGATCATAGTGTCCCCTGGCATAAGGACAATTCTCAGGGTTGCATCTGCATTCATCCAAAGGACAGATTTTTTCCTTTGCCGTTATGACCACGCTTTTAAAAGAAAGCCCTTTTTTTCGTAATAGATCAAGGGTATCCCGGGCTACGGTGCCTGTAACTGTTTTGGCCGTAAGATAAAAGAGCTTATCGGCCTTTCCCTCTCCTATGGATTTAATTGCCGGATACATTGTGGAAATGGTTTTTCCCACACCTGTAGGAGCTTCCATAAAAAGCTTCTTATGTTCATGTATGGTCTGATATACATAACCCACAAGCTGTTTCTGCCCTTCTCTGTAAGCAAAAGGAAAAGCGATCCTTTCAATACTTTCCTGCCTCTTTTCCTTCCAGTCACATTCAAAATCCGCCCATTTCTTATATTGCTCCAGAAGGTTCCCAAACCACTTTTTCAGTGAGGAAAACCTGAAATTTTCGTGAAAGTATTTAATCTCCTCTGTATCGATATTGCAGTAGGTCATACGCACGCCTATCTCATCAAGCTTATGCTGTTTTGCATAAATGTAGGCATAGCACTTGGCCTGGGCTAAATGCTCCGGAAAGGGTGCAGAAATTTTCTTTAATTCTCTGTAAGTGGACTTGATCTCATCCACTACTACCCGTCCGTTTTTTCCGTCATCAATAATTCCGTCAGCTCTTCCTTCTATTACAATGGAGTACTTAGGATAGAGAACCGTTTCCGCCATCTGGACTTCCGCCTGATATTCCGCTCCCATGCGCCGTTGGATCATACGGTGAATTCTAACGCCTTCCGCCATGGCGTCTTCACTGCCGCTGCTTCTTCTATTGTCAATATCTCCGCTTCTTAATAAAAATTCCACAAAACTGCGAACCGAAATCCTGATCTCCACTTTCTCCCGCCTCCCTGCGGCTGCCTTTTAGTATGGGACTAATATAGCATAAATGACTTTTTTAATAAAGAACCATTTCCATAAAACAGTTCTCCCCTTTTCCTTGTGATGGGGAAAATGCTAGGGTAAAGTTTTTGTAG
>DEUB01000054.1:25620-87031 GCA_002362385.1 Lachnospiraceae bacterium UBA3273 | reverse complement strand
GCCAATAAAAATTATACACTAACGTTTTTTGAGGGGGTAATTTTTTTGTATAATGCTTTGTATAAAAGTGGTAAAAAAATCCCATGTTAAAATATTGTAAAGATTTTAAAAGAATGTAAAATTTTGCGCTTTTTGGGGAGCATCCGGGTTGTTTTTTGAAATCTTTGGGTGTAGAATATTCAGTTGTGAAATGGAATAGAAAGGAAGATTTCTATGTATCTGTTATTTTTTCTGTTCTGGGTTATTTTTAACGGACAGCTTACCCTTGAAATAGGAATAATCGGTATATTTGTTGCGGCCCTTTTATATGCTTTTATCTGCAGATTTATGGGATGGAGCCCTAAAAAGGATCTTTTGATGATGCGTTATACGGGGATCATGTTTTGTTATTTGTTTGTGCTGATCTGGGAGATCATAAAGGCAAATATGGATACGGTAAAGATGATCTTTACATCCAGATATGAAAGGGAGCCGGTGTTAGTTACTTTTCATACCACATTGAAATCCCCGGTCTTGCGGGTCATTCTGGCAAATTCCATTACATTGACGCCGGGAACCATTACCGTATCCTTAGAAGGGGACACCTTTGTAGTGCATGCTTTGGATAAGGATTTTGTAGAGGGAATAGAGGATTCTGTTTTTGTAAGATGGCTTCAAAAGGCGGAAAGGATAGGACAGAAAGATGAGTAGCGGGATTCGTGCGTTGGAAACAACATATCATTTTCTTTTTGTAGGGATTCTTATCATACTGGGCGTCATGCTTTTTCTGTGCCTGCTGCGCGCCTGTATGGGGCCTACCGTTGCGGACCGTCTGGTTTCCATTAATATGATGGGGACCATGGTCATGGTCATTATTGCAACTCTTGCGGTCATGATGGGGGAAAGCTATCTGGTGGATATCTGTATCATCTATGCCATGATCAGCTTTTTGGCGGTCATTGTGTTGTCAAAGGTCATTATGGGCGTCAGAAAGCAGGAGGAAACTGAAGAAGTGGAGCCTGAAAAAAAGCAGGAGGAAGATATTTTTGATGAAATGATCGAGCAGGAATCAGAGGAATTCCATGAGAAAATATTGCAAAAAGAACCTGACGGGGAAATGCTGAAAGAAGCATTTGATGAAAAGCAGGAAAATGGAGAAAGGGAGGAAGCGTAGATGGAGATTTTATTGTGGATCCGCTTTATTTTAGGGACATTGTTTCTGTTGGCGGGTATGATGCTTTTTGTGGTGGAGATTATCAGCGTTTATAAGCTGGATTATGTTTTAAACAGGATGCATGCGGCAGCCACGGGAGATACCTTCGGTATCGGTTTATCCCTTACAGGTCTTATGATTCTGAACGGATTGAACCTGACAACCTTAAAGCTTTTGTTGATAGTCGTGTTTTTATGGTGCTCTTCGCCGGTATCCTCCCATTTGATCGCGAAACTGGAGGTTGCGACCCATGAAGGGGAGGACCGGTACGGAAAGGTGGAAAAATAATGGAATATTTCATGTATGGGCTGCTGTTTTTCCTGGTTGTCTGCGCTCTGGCAGTAAGCTTTACGAAAAATCTTTTAAATGCGGTGCTGGTATTTATGTCCTACAGTCTGATCATGTCCATTATCTGGATCTTATTGGAGTCGCCGGATCTGGCTATTACCGAGGCCGCGGTAGGCGCCGGCGTAACCAGTATTTTATTCTTTATTACCTTAAAGAAGATTGAAGCGATCAGAAAGGGGCATAAAGATGAGCAGACTGAAAAATGATGCGGAATATAAAAAGACGAGAGCTTTTCGTTTCTTCCGGTGGATGAAAGGAGAAGAGGATCCTTATCTGGATAACGTGGAGATACAGCCGGGGGTGCCTTTTCAGGACAGCCGTACCGTAAACGAGATTCTCTTAGAAGAGCAGGAAACCCTGGAAAAGGTTTATAATACGGCTTCTAACCGGTGGATTTGGCGCTTTAGAAGACTTTATAATGTTCTTTCCATCGTTTTCAGCTTAGCCCTTGCCGCCGTTATGCTCTATATGGTGGCAAAGCTTCCCACGGCGGGGACGGTGGACAGACCGGTCAATAATGAGGTTTCCAAAGTTTATATCGAGAACGGCATTCAGGATACGGGAGCCGTGAATATTGTTACGGGAATGATCTTGAATTACCGTGCCTTTGATACCTTCGGGGAAACCTGCGTCCTTTTTATTGCTACGACCTGTGTCATGGTCCTTCTGATGAAGGAAGAGGAGAAAATAAGAGAGGACCAGACATTAAACGACCGCCGTTTTGAGCCTAAAAACGATGTGATTCTGCAAAAGGTCGCTTTTGTTCTGGTGCCCATCGTATTTATATTCGGGATCTACGTGATCTTAAACGGACATTTATCTCCGGGAGGCGGCTTTTCAGGCGGCGCCATGATCGGTGCGGGGATGATTTTATATGTAAGCGCCTACGGCTTTGACAAGATGCAGAAATTTTTTAATGAGCATACTTATAAAGTGGTAAAAGTGGCGGCATTGTGTACTTATTGTGCGGTCATTACCTATTATTTGTTCATGGGAGCAAATGATTTTGACAATCATATTTCCCTGGGCGTACCGGGAATGATCTTTTCTTCGGGTATTATTTTATGGCTGAACATTTTTGTGGGAATAGAAGTGGCATGTACCATGTATGCCTTCTATGCATTATTCAGAAGGGGAGGGCTGTAGGATGTTTGACGGATTAATAGCCAATTACGGCGAAGCGGTTGCAGTGCTGCTCTTTGCCATAGGATTTGGAAATCTGCTTTTACAGAAAAACCTGATCAAAAAAATTCTGGGCCTTAATTTTATGGATACGGGAACTTATCTGTTTCTGGCGGAAAAGGGCTATATAGAAGGTAGAATGGCGCCCATTGTGGTAAACGGGGTGCAGGATGTGAATGCCTATATCAATCCCATTCCCAGCGGTCTGGTCTTAACGGGCATCGTTGTATCCGTATCCGTTACGGCGTTGATGCTGTCCCTTACCATAAGACTGTATCAGAGATACCATACCCTGGATATGGATGAAATATCCACTATTTTGAAAAAGGAGGAACTGTGATGGAATTTTTACGCAATTTTCCCTGTTTCTCCCTGATTCTGACCATGTGCGCTTCCATTGTTTCTTCGGGAATGAACGGCAAATGGGCGAGAAGACTGAATATTGTCGTGATTGTGGCGGTGGGGCTGTTATCGTCGGCAGCTTTATACCTGACCGTAACCACCAATCAGTGTTATGTATATAAAATGGGGCGTTTTCCCGCACCCTGGGGAAATGAGATCCGTTTTGGCGTTTTAGAGACCCTGATGGCCCTTTTTTTCAGTATCATCATGCTGCTTTCCGTTTTAGGGGGCAGGAAGCATCTTTTTGAAGAGCTGGATCCTTTTAAGGAAAATCTCTATTATGTGCTGGTCAATCTGCTAATGAGCTCTTTGCTGGCATTGATCTATACCAATGACTTGTTTACCGCTTACGTATTTGTGGAGATCAATACCATTTCCGCCTGCGGTCTGATCATGATAAGGGAAAGCGGTCATACCCTGGAAGCGGCAACCCGTTATATGATCATGAGCCTGATCGGTTCCGGACTTTTACTTTTCGGACTCTGCATCCTGTATGGGATAACAGGGCATCTTTTGATGAGCAATATCAAGGAACAGGTGGCGCTTCTTGTGGCCACGGATCAGTACCACATTCCTTTGGTTGTGGCGATCGTGTTCATTGTAGTAGGTCTTGCGGTCAAAAGCGCATTATTTCCCTTTCATTCATGGCTGCCGGATTCTTACGGGTATTCCACTGCATCCAGCGCGGCGATCCTGTCGAGCCTCGTATCCAAGGGATATATATTCCTGTTAATCAAGGTTTTTTACCGGGTAATCGGCTTTGAGATCATTACGGAAAGCAAGATTTTAAACGTGTTGTTTGTTTTCGGCCTGTGCGGCATGATCTTCGGGTCATTGAGCGCCATCAAGGAAAACGACATCCGCAGGATGATCGCTTTTTCTTCCGTTGCGCAGATCGGTTATATTTATATGGGCTTCGGTTTACGTACGGAAGCGGGGATTATTGCTTCTGTTTTCCATATTTTTTCCCATGCGGCTTCCAAGAGCATGTTGTTTATTTCGGCGGTAGGGCTTACTGACGTATCGGGAAAGAGCAAAAAATTTCTCGACCTGACCGGCGCGGGTTACCGCAACGTCATTGCGGGGATCACTTTTACAGTAGGCGCTTTGTCCATGGTCGGCGTTCCGCTGTTTCCGGGCTTTATCAGCAAGATTCTTTTTGCACGGGCAGGCGTTTCCGTGCCGCTTAACAGGATGCTGCCTACTTTGATCTGTCTGGCTGTCAGTACCATATTGAATACCGTATATTTTATGAAAACGGTTCTGCGTATTTATACGCCGGTAAAGACGGATTATATAAATATCAAATGGAAAGAAAATCTTTGCTGCGGCATTGTCTGCATTTTCTTTATCATACTCAATATAGCGCTTGGCATGTATTCTGAACCGATTGTTGAGCTGATCAGCCGGGGAATCGCCATGTTTGCATAGGGAGGGAAGAGTTATGAACGAGAGCGTTTCATTGTTGGCGGCAATTCTGTTCCCGGTTCTTTCGGGAGCGGTACTGTTGCTTTTGAAAAAATTAAATGACCGTAGGAAAGTCCTTATCTATGCGGGGATTGCCATGGGAATTGCCGGAGTTTTGATCTTGAATGCTCTTCTTGGAAAAGAAAAGGAAATCCTGTTGTTTTTCCTGACGGAGGATATTCCTATTGTGTTGAAACTGGACAATATGGGAAAATGGTTTCTGGCAATTATGAGCCTGATATGGATCTTGGCCGGAATATTTTCCTTTCCTTATATGAAGCATGAAGGAAAAGAAAGAAGGTATTTCGGATTTTACCTGATCACGTTAGGCGCCATGGCGGGCTTGGGATGTGCGGGAAATCTGGTTACCATGTATGCCTTTTTTGAGTTTCTGACCCTTGCATCCTTTCCGCTGGTTATCCATAACCAGTCGAGGGAGGCTGTTATGGCAGGATTAAAATATCTGTTTTATTCCCTTTTCGGAGCTTATATGGCATTGTTCGGACTTTTCTTTTTGTGCCGGTATACAGATACGATTTCCTTTATACCCGGGGGAACCCTGAATATGGAGTTAGCAAAGGGTAACGAATCGGTGCTTCTGCTTGCCGCATGTCTGATGATCGTGGGATTTTCTGTTAAAGCAGGGATGTTTCCTTTACATGCGTGGCTGCCTACGGCCCATCCGGTGGCGCCTGCCCCGGCATCGGCTCTTTTGTCCGGCGTTATCGTAAAGGCAGGGGTTCTTGCGGTCATCCGTGTGATATTTTATGAGTTTGGCGCGGATTTTATCAGAGGAACCTGGGTACAGTATGTATTTATGACTCTTTCTCTGATCACAGTATTTATGGGGTCCATGCTGGCCTTTCGGGAAAATGGATTGAAGAAGCGTCTGGCTTATTCCACAGTCAGCCAGCTTTCTTATATTTTGTTTGGAATCGCCCTTTTAAATCCTGTGGCCCTGACAGGCTCCCTGCTGCATGTGGCAGGGCATGCCGTAATAAAATGTGCGCTGTTCCTCTGTGCGGGAGCGGTTATTTTTCAGACGGGAATTACTACGGTGGATGGCTTGAAGGGAATCGGAAAGAAAATGCCCGTAACAATCTGGTGCTTTACCATTGTCTCCCTGGGACTGATCGGGATTCCCCCCACAGGCGGGTTTATCAGCAAATGGTATCTTGCCGTGGGAGCATTGGAATCGGGAATAAAAGGATTTCAGTACGCAGGCCCTATCGTGCTGCTTGTCAGCGCTCTTTTGACGGCAGGATATCTTCTTCCGGTCACGATCAAAGGATTTTTTCCGGGAACGGATTTTGACTATGGAGAGACAAAAAAATGCGAGGCGGGAGCGGCAATGACCATTCCCATTGTGATCCTTGCGGCGTTATCGGTTTTGATCGGGATGTTCCCCAATACGTTCATCGAATTTATTTCCGCTTTTACAGCGGGACTTATGTAGGAAGGAGGAGATTGGAATGAATGAAGTAATGCTGTTATTTATTGTATTATTCCCTTTTGCGGCAGGCGTTCTGGTTTCTCTGATTCCTTTTAAAAACAGGAAGGCAATGCTTATTTTTATTGAGACGGCGGTTATCATAAACAGTATCATGGTGTGGATGATCCTGTTAAACAGACCGGCAGGTACTTTTACCATGTTGAAGTTTTCGGGAAATCTGTCCGTTACCTTCCATATTGACGGGTTAGCCACAGTTTTTGCAGGACTGGTTTCCCTGTTGTGGCCTCTTGCCACCCTGTATTCTTTCGAGTACATGAAGCACGAGAATCATGAAAAGATTTTCTTTACCTTTTATGTAATAACCTATGGCGTTACCTTAGGAATTGCCACAAGTGCAAATATTCTTTCCATGTATTTCTTTTACGAGCTGCTGACGCTGGTAACGACGCCCCTTGTGCTGCATACGCTGAAGAGGGAGGCGGTGTTAGCTGCCAGGACCTATTTGTACTATTCCATCGGCGGGGCGGCGTTCGCTTTTATCGGCATGATATTCGTGATCATATATGGCTCTACCTCGGATTTTATTTACGGCGGGGTTATGAATATTGCTCCCCATGCAGAAAATACGAATCTGCTTTTGTTTATTTATGTGCTGGCCTTTATGGGGTTTGGCGTGAAGGCGGCGGTATGTCCTTTCTGTGCATGGCTGCCCCAGGCAGGCGTGGCTCCTACGCCCGTTACGGCGCTGTTACATGCGGTTGCCGTGGTAAAATCCGGCGCTTTCGCCATTATGCGTCTGACCTACTACAGCTTTGGGACGGATTTCTTAAAGGGAACCTGGGCGCAGTATACGGTAATGGGAGTGACGATTTTTACCATTGTGTTCGGCTGTTCCATGGCGGTTAAGGAACGGCATATCAAGAGGCGGCTGGCTTATTCCACAATCAGCAATTTGAGCTACATCCTTTTCGGGGTAACGATTATGACGCCTTTGGGGCTGGTTGGCGCCCTGACCCATCTGGTCTGCCATGCGGTCATGAAGATCTGTTCCTTTTTCTGTGCGGGCGCTATTATGTACAAGACGGAAAAAAGCTATGTATACGAATTGGACGGTCTGGGCAGAAAAATGCCAATGACCTTTGGAATCTTTACGGTTTCTGCCCTTGCCTTAATGGGCGTGCCGGGGCTTTGCGGATTTATTTCCAAATTCAATCTGGCAAAGGCGGCTGTGGAAAGTCAGAATACGTTTTCGTATGTGGGAATCGGGGCGTTGCTCATCTCAGCCATACTGACGGCGATCTATATGATGGGAATTGTGGTGCGCGCCTATTTCCCCAGACAGGACTTTGATCAGGAAACCATAGCTGACGCTAAAGATCCTAACTGGATGATGCTTCTGCCTTTGGGACTCTTTACCGTGGCTATGCTGGCGCTGGGTCTGTATCCGACGCCCTTGTTGGAGCTTTTTCGCAATATTGCAATGGGGTTATTTTAGGAAAGGAGAGTGGAAAGATGGAGATGAATATGATTCTGGCGTTTTTGGTCTTTTATCCTATGATCGGTGCTTTGGTTTCTTATATCATAGGGCGTTTTCATAAAACGGCGAGGGATTACTCTGCGGATTTCGTTGTAATCAGTGAGTTTGCGGTAACGCTGTATTTGTTCTGCACTTTTGACGGCAGCCGGATCCTGTCCTTTTCCATAGACTCCTTTGCAGGACTTGGCATCGGCTTTGTACTGGACGGTTTCCGCAGTGTTTATACTTTGACGGCGGCGCTTATGTGGATGATGACAACGGTATTTTCCAAAGAGTATTTTAAGCATTATCACAACAGAAACCGTTATTATCTGTTTATGCTGTTGACTTTAGGCGCTACCATGGGTGTCTTTTTATCCGCCGATCTGTATACCACCTTTATTTTCTTTGAAATGATGTCCTTTACTTCCTATGTATGGGTTGCCCATGATGAGAGAAAGGCTTCCCTGCGCGCCGCAGAGACTTATCTTTCGGTGGCGGTCATCGGCGGCATGGCTATGCTGATGGGACTGTTTCTCCTTTATCATGAGCTGGGGACATTGGAGATCGCAGCTTTGTTGAGGCTGGCAAAGGCATGTCCTGATAAGACCTTATTATATGTGGCAGGAGGATGTATTACCCTTGGATTTGGCGCAAAAGCCGGCGTATTTCCTTTGCACATATGGCTGCCAAAGGCGCATCCCGTTGCGCCGGCGCCCGCATCGGCGTTGTTATCGGGTATTCTGACCAAATCCGGTATTTTCGGTATGATTGTAGTAAGCTGTAACTTACTCTATGGCGACGGGGACTGGGGCAGCGTGATTCTGCTGTTAGGCTGTATTACTATGTTTGGAGGAGCGCTTTTGGCGTTGTTTTCCGTAGATTTAAAAAGGACCCTGGCATGTTCCTCCATGTCCCAGATCGGTTTTGTAACGGTGGGCATCGGCATGCAGGGGCTTTTGGGAGAAGAGAATACCATGGCGGCAATGGGAACCCTTCTCCATATGGTCAACCATTCCCTGATCAAACTGGTGCTTTTTATGGCGGCAGGCGTGGTATTTATGAATGTTCATATGCTAAACCTCAATGAGATCAGGGGCTTCGGCAGAAAGAAACCGCTTTTGCATTTCATTTTCCTTATGGGTGCCTTAGGCATCGGCGGCATTCCTTTGTGGAACGGTTATATCAGTAAGACGCTTCTCCATGAAAGCATTGTGGAATATACACAGCTGCTAAAGGAAGGTGTGCTTATGCCGGCTATGTTCGGCGTCGGCGCCATGAAGTGTATTGAGTGGATTTTCTTAATAAGCGGCGGGATGACCGTTGCTTATATGGTAAAACTTTATGTGGCCGTATTTATCGAGAAAAATTCCGATGCAGACAGACAGGAGCAGTTTGACGGAATGAAGCAATATATGAATTGGCAGAGTAAGCTTGCGCTTACCGTCAGTGCTGTCCTGCTTCCTCTTATGGGATGCCTTCCTGGGATCATCATGGATTTTCTGGCAAAGCGGGGCATTGGTTTTATGAACGCGGAGGCTTTGGGAGAAACGGTTCATTATTTTAGCATAAATAATTTGAAAGGCGCCTTGATTTCTGTTATAATCGGTGCAGCCCTGTATGGTCTTATCCTTCGTCCGTTTTTTATGAGAAAGACGGAAGCAGGCAGGATCTATGTGAATCTCTGGCCTTCCAGACTGGATCTGGAGGATCATTTTTACCGCCCGCTTATCGTTGTTTTATGTGCGGTCTGCGGTTTCTTTGCCAGAGTCTGTGACAGCCTTGTGGACGGCGTCGTTGTTTTGCTCCGGAAAACGGTTTACCGGGATAAGGCGCTTCCCTTTGAACTTTCGGAAGGGACTGTATTTACTTATCAGCTGGGCAGACTGATGAATAAGATCGAGGAATGGATCGAGAAGAAATTTCCCAACGAGAAACGCAGACACCATGAGTTTATTCATGAGCTGGCAATGATCCATTTAGAGATAAGGGAGAACCGGATGGTCATTACAAGGAGTCTTTCCTTCGGTCTGATCCTGTTTTGCGTGGGGCTGATCTTGACAACTGTTTATCTGCTGATCGTTTATAAATAGGCAAAATTGGTTTGCCTGATTTTCCGATTACAGAAATAAAGGAAGAGTCGTATGTATTCTATTTTACTGGTTATCATTTATCTGGCATTTATCAGCCTGGGGCTGCCGGACTCTCTTTTGGGTGCGGCATGGCCCAGTATGCAGCCCGGACTGGGAGTGCCTGTTTCTTATGCAGGCGGGATTTCCGTCATCATTGCAGGGGGTACTATTATTTCCAGCCTGTTTTCCAATTATCTGATCCATAAGTTAGGCACGGGCAAGGTAACTGCAGTCAGCGTTGCCATGACTGCGGCGGCGCTTTTCGGCTTTTCCATATCCGGTTCCTATTGGCAGCTCTGTCTGTGGGGGATCCCTTACGGTCTTGGGGCAGGCAGCGTGGATGCGGCCCTTAACAACTTTGTAGCGCTCCATTATAAGGCGAAGCATATGAGCTGGCTTCATTGCTTTTGGGGCATCGGCGCAACGGCGGGACCGTATATTATGGGATTTGTCCTTACAAGAGGGCTCAGCTGGAATACAGGATACCGTACTATCTCCATTCTGCAGGTTATATTGACAGCCGTTCTGGTATTTACGTTACCTTTATGGAAAGAAAAGGGCAGGGAAAGTGAAGATGAAAAAGAAAAGCAGAAGCCTCTTTCGCCGTTACAGGTAGTGAAGCTTCCCGGGGCAAAAGGGGTAATGACAGGATTTTTCTGTTATTGTTCCGTAGAGGCCACGGCGGGGCTTTGGGCCTCCAGCTATATGGTAAACCGGGGAATTTCGGCGGAAACTGCGGCAAAATGGGCGGCGCTTTTTTATCTGGGCATTACCTTAGGGCGTTTTATCTGCGGTTTTGTGACTGCTAAAATAAATGACAAAAACATGATCCGCATAGGACAGTTTTTAATTGCTGCGGGCATTGTGCTCTTATTCCTGCCTTTTCATAACAATCTGGCATTTGCGGGACTGATCTTAACGGGACTGGGCTGTGCGCCTATATATCCCAGCCTGATCCACAGCACGCCCGATACCTTCGGGGCCGATGTGTCCCAGTCCGTTATCGGAGTTTTGATGGCAAGCGCTTACGTGGGAACTACTTTTATGCCTCCGCTTTTCGGAGTGCTGGTGGAAGCGCTGGGAATCCGTTTTTATCCGGCGTACCTGGTCATTTTTCTGGCGCTGATGGTGGTCATGCTGGAAGGTGTGAACGGGGTAAAGAAGCGCAGCCGGTAAGAGGGTAACGGAAAAGGATAGGATCGCACGTTTTGTTTTATCAGACAGAGGGGAGATCACGGAATCCTTTCTTTAAAAACCGGATGCGTTTTTTAATATTAGTGACAGCTATTTTGGTACTGATGGCAGAGTCATATCCGTGAATGGTTCCTTTTGTATCATTTATTAAAACATTTGCCCCTGCTTCCTGTAATTTCCTTCCGTATAGAATGCCTTCATCATGCAGGCAGTCATATTCTGTGGTTTCGATATACGTATCCGGAATGATTTGCGGGAGGCTGCTATGCATAGGAGAAGCGTTATAGGAATCTTCCGCTTTCAGATTTTTACAATAATAGAACCACATTCGTTTGTTATTTTTTGAGTTCCAGAGCGGCGTATCAGAAAATTTTTTCATGGAATCCGTCTGCATGGTCACATCTGTCAGAGGATATACGAGCATTTGCATACATGGCTGTTTCAAATCCTCCTGTTCATAATGATTACAGATCAAAGCTGCAATTGATGCACCGGCGCTGTCTCCGGCTATAGCGATCTTCCCGTTATCAATTAGGGATTCTTCCGATCTTTCCATAATGTATCTATATAATGCCACGACATCATCATATGCAGCCGGATACGGATACTCGGGCGTTAAATGATAATCCGGGAAATAAACCCGGCATTTTGCTTTCGCTGCATAGATACATGCAAGTTTTTTATGGTAGACAGAAGCCTTGTAGCTGAATGCTCCTCCATGGACATAAATCAAACAGGGCAGCTTTTCTGTTACATCTGCCGCTTCAAATATGTCTACCTTAAATTTCAGACCCTGATACCCTTTGATCGTAATATTTCTGCGCTTTATCTCTTTGGGAATCCTTGTTAAATAAGAGGATATGGCCAAAAAGATATTGGCAGGCTTTATCATGAACTTGTTATATGGTATTTTTCTTGCTATCAGCTTTAGTTCGGAATTGATCAGATTTTTGTATTTCATTTATAAATATTCCCCTCTTTAAATGGCAATTTCTTGTTACCGGTTCGTTTACTTAATAATGTTTAGTGTAGCATAGGAGTGGAACAAATACAATTTGCGAAGGGGAAATTTGCTTAAGTTATATTTGTTATATATTTTTTTATTATTATAGTACACATCAATATTGTGGGCAGAGCAAACTTTCGGAATTTTCAAAACGAAAAAATGATTATTGACATACATCATATCAAATGTTAAGATTCTACCAAAGCATATATTTCTAACATTCTTTTTTGCACAATGATTGTGCATTCTAATTTTCTGCCGTAAGGCATTCTGAAATTCATGCTTTTAAATCCAATCGATCAATTTAAAAGCGGGAGTTTCAAATGCAAAGGCTGTATGGGCAACTCCTGCAAAAGGAGGAACCAGATGAAAGAAGCACAAAAGAAGTACAAGGATACGGTATTCCGTCTCCTGTTCAAAGACCCCGCGCGGGCATTGAACCTTTATAACAGCATTATGGGAACCGATTACACAGATGTGGAAATGCTCCGGTTTAACACGTTGGAAAATGCCATTTATATGAATGTAAAAAATGACTTGTCCTTTGTAATCGCCGACCGGCTGAACATTTATGAACAGCAGTCAACTCCGTCCGCTAATATGCCTTTGCGGGATTTGTTCTATGTGGCGGATATTTTGCAAAGGGAGTATATGAACAGGACTGTTTACAGTAACAGGCCTGTTAAAATACCCAATCCGTATTTTGTGGTATTTTATAACGGGAAGAAGGAACTGCCTGAGAGGATGGAATTGAAGCTGTCGGATAATTTTGAATTTCCATCGGATGCTCCCTTTCTGGAATTAAAGGTTACAGTGCTCAACATTAATCCAGGCATGAATCAGGCGTTAAAAGAGAAATGCCCTTCCTTGAAAGAGTATATGATATATGTGGAGAAGGTCAGGGATTATGCCGGAACCATGCCTTTGGCAGATGCTGTGGAGCGAGCGGTAGAAGAATGTATAAGGAACAACGTATTGAGGGAATTTCTGAGTGGGCAGAAAGCGGAGGTTATCAAGATGAGCATTTACGAATATGACGAAGAGCGGGAATTGCAGCTGATACGGGAAGACGAAAGATTTTTAGGGAGAGAAGAGGGAAAAGTGGAAGGGAAAGCAGAAGGGAAAGCAGAAGGGAAAGCAGAGAGTATTTTGGAACTGCTTACGGATTGCGGAACGGTCTCTGATGAACTGAAAATGCGGATACTCGGACAAAGGGATATGGAAATCCTTAAAAAATGGATCAGGCTGGCTGCCCATGTAAAAAGTGTGGAAGAATTCAGCAGTCAGATGTGATAACGATAAAATGAAAGCAGGTAAGGTTATGGGAGAGTTTAAGAAAAAAGACGATGTGAATATGCAGGGATGGAAAGCCATTGAAGAGGCGGTTGAAAAACTGTATGGAGGAGAGCCGATACAAATTGAACATTATGGCGTGTTGATGCCCTGGAGACTGGGAGGAAATGATCCCTTAGACGGTATCAGCATATTTGACGGCGGAGAATACTATCATTTTGTGACCTTTGGTCTTTCTGAGCTTTATGAAAAGGAGACAAAAGATCCGGATTACAGCGGCTTTGGTTTTGAATTTACCGTAAAGCTGAAAAAATCCTGTGTAGAGGATGAAGAAGGAGAATTGCGGTGCATGGCGGGAATCCTTCAGGCACTGGCAAGGATATCCTATAAAGAGGGCGATATTTTTGCACCAAATGAGTATATTTATACAGGACAGACGGCGGGAATGGATGCAGGACAGAAATCCGCTATTACAGGGTTTATTACCAAAGAAGACGAGCTGGGAGAAATTATGACGCCCAACGGAAAACTGCAGTTTGTACAGGTAATCGGCGCTACGGATGCAGAACTGAAAATGCTTGTGGATAAGAAAATGACGGTTGCCGAATTGGCGGAAAAAATCGGAACTGATCTGACGGATTACGGGAGAAAATCGGTAATATAGCTAAATACAGAACAGAAAATGGCAGGAAGTAAGACGGAAGGCGGCCGGGATATTTATCGGAGCGTTTTTCTGTGGAAAAGTTATGTTTATTGAGAGGGCCGTAGTAAAAGCGTCGGCACTTAATCTGCGTTCTTTGCAGATTTATGTGTCCGCTACGCTTTTATGCTCTAAAGAGTATAAATCCGAGCGCAAGCGTGCCCTTGAAATAAATATAAGCTTTTCCACAGAAAAACGCTCCGATAAATATCCCGGCCGCCTTCCGTCTTACTTCCTGCTGTTTTCTGTGCCGTTACCTTCTACCCAAGCTCCACGATAAACGTACTTCCCCCGCCTTCCGTATCCGTTACCTTAAGCTTTCCATGGTGCTGCTTTACGATGGACTGCGCAATGGACAGTCCCAGCCCGAAGTGCTCCTTGGCGTTGTGGGAGGCGTCCGCCCGGTAGAATCTTTCGAAAATTCTCTTTTTATCCTCATCTGAGATGCCGATTCCCGAGTCGGCTACGGAAATGATAAACCGTTTTTTGACATATTTCAGGCTGACCCCGATGGCGCCGCCTTCATTTGTATAACTGATGGCGTTGTGTACAAGGATGGCAAGAAGCTGTTCTATTTTATGCTTATCACAAATGCAGAGCGGAAGAGAACTGTCGGGAAGTGTGGAGCTAAGCCGTATATTTTTTTCTTTAGCCATGGGTTCAAAGGTTTCCACGCAGTTTAAGATCAAAGTATCCAATTCATGGGCTTCTTTGTGAAGGTCCATTCCCCTGCTGTCAAAATCTGCAAGGGACAGCATTTCTGACAGGAGACGCTTCATAACGCCGCCTTCCTGCCTGATGGTATGGCAGAACTGCGCCTGCTTTTCTTTATCGCTTTCAGGAATCAGGGCGGCGCAGGATAAAATAACGGAAAGAGGCGTGCGCAGCTCGTGGGATGCAGAAGCGATAAAGGAATTCTGTTTTTCCTGACTTTCTACAACAGGCCTTAGCAGATGGCTGGTAAAACGGTAAAAAAACAGATAGAAGAGAACGAGTGAAAACAGGTTGACTGCGGCAAATAAAAGCCGCTGCCTGGAAAGCTGCCGATAGAAGGACGAAACAGGAGCCAGAATGTAAGCGGTCAGGCTGCCGTTTCCGGTAGGAATGTAAGCGACGCAGACATAAAAATCCTGCCCCATGGAAAAGTTTCCTTCCGCTATAGTATAAGTAAAATCAAAGTGATAAGAGGACTGGGTACTGACCACGGAACTGTGTGAAATTTCATAAGAGGACTGATAATAATCCTTTACTTTTTCAAGCAGCTCTATTCTTTCTTTATTTTCCACAATGTTTCCGTACAAAAGAGGGGTGCCGTTGTCTTCGATAAAAACCAGATACCGCCCGCCTGCTTCCAAGGACGCCAGATAGTAGTTGGAAAGCACGGACTGGGCCTTAAGTCCGTTTATGATATTATTCATGTCGTTTTGGAAAGCGTAGTAGTGGTTTTCGCGCATATTGCTTTCCGAGACATAGAGATACAGCAGTGTCATTGCGATGACAATGGCGCCGGTAACGGCGGTACATACAAGAGTAAGGCGTAAATGCACTTTTTTGATCATAAAAATATCCCCTAAACGTCAAGGCGGTAGCCCACGCCCCGAATGGTGGTCAAGGCCAGCTTACTGCCTACAGATTTCAGTCTTCTTCTTACAAAGAAAATGTAATTGTCCAGATTGCCGTCTTCCACATCCCCATCCGGACCCCATACCTTGGAAAGCAAAACGGACCTTGGCAGGGTTTGCCCGGGATTAGAGAGAAAAACCTCAAAAAGACTGCATTCCCTTTTAGACAGAGTAAGACTTAAATCAGGTCCCGTCAAGATGCTTTCCGCCAGCGACAGGGAAATATCCCCTGCATTTAAAATACTGGTATCCTTCCATTTAGCAGGCCGCCTTTTCAAACAACGGATCCTTGCAAGCAGCTCTTCAAATTCAAAAGGCTTAACCAGATAATCATCAGCGCCTGCATCCAGCCCGTTTATTTTATCCTGTAACTGTCCCAGGGCGGTCAGAAAAATAACGGGAGTCATGATATTTTCAGCCCTCATCTTTTTTAAAACGGCAAGTCCGTCCATAACGGGAAGCATCCTGTCAAGAAGGATCATATCATGAGCCTGTTCCATAATATAAAACAAGGCATCCTCCCCGTCATAACAGCAATCCGTCTCATACCCCGCACTCTTCAACTGCATGGACAATAGTTCACACAGCTTTTTATCATCTTCCACGATCAAAATCCTCATATTAAAACAATCCCTTCCATAAAATCGTTCCAGCTTATCAACCCACCAATATACCGTTCTATAAATCAATCATAATCCAATTGACAATCCAGCCAATTCCCCAGTCTTTAGCCCATAAGCTCCCAATCATCAATGAATTGCAAAGTTTCCGCAGCAGGCGGCTGTAAAAAAACGGGCGGAGGAGATAAATACTATCTTTCCCTTGTGCCCTGTGAAGAACATTAGATTTTCTTAATGTTCCGTTTCATTTCCAGCAATTCTCCGACAGGAAGTCGGAGAAAGGCATATGGCGGCATGGATGCCGCATATATGCCGGTTGCGTCCCCATCCGTTTATCCGGGCCGGAACATTTAGAAAATCTTATGTTCGAAACCGCACAAGGGAAAGATAGTATTTATCTCCTCCGCCCGTTTTTTTACAGCCCGCCTGCGTTCAAACTCTTCAATTCATTTAAAGTATACCAAAATTTTCTTTAAACTATCTCTAATTTTTAGAGAAAAGTTAGAGACAGCTTTGCTATGCTCATGACATAAGGAGGCAGCAACTATGAAAAAACGAAAAATTTTATCTTTGTGTCTGGCGATCCTGTTATTGGTAATGACCGGATGCGGAAATAACAAAGAAGGGGCAGACATTCCTTCAGGGAGCACAGGAAGTGCGGGAAGTGCAGAAGGAACAAAAAGCCCTGCCGAAAGCGACCCCAATGTGATCGAAAATGCAAAAGGAAGATTTTTGGAGTCGGATGTAGAGATGCCGGAAACGGTTGATCTGATCAGAGTCATGGAGAAACTGGAGGATGGAAGGATCGCCTGTTTTGACGGCTATTCAGGCATGTACATTTCCGAGGATAACGGCGAAAGCTTTTCCATGAAAGAAATGGCTGTTATGGATGAGATCCTGAAAGAGGAGAAATATGTTTCCGGAGCGGCTATCGGAAAAGACGGAAGCCTTTTGCTCCAATATTATGAGGAAGGCGGGAATATCTGTATTTATGTAGATAAGGACGGAAATGAAGTGTCCAGATTTGAAGAGGAGGAGCATACATTCTGCTATTCCTTTTTATCGGATGGGCGGCTTGTGAGCGGCAGCAATGACGGCGTATTTGAGATCGATCCTGAAAACGGCGCTATGAGTAAGATCTGTGACAGTAAATCCACTGTATGGTATATAAAACAGGTGGGTAATTATCTGTACTTTGCGGAAGATAACAGACTTGAATGTTATAATCTCTCCACAAAGAGTTTTGAAAATGATGATGTCCTGGAAGAGTTTATCAAAGAGGATTTAAGCTTTGGGAATGCGGATTCCTATCCGGCGCTTATATGTGAAGGAGACACGGAGGACTCCTTGTATGTGTTAAGCAGGAAAGGACTGTTTCGGCACGTTATAAAGGGCAGCGTTATGGAAGAGGTCATTAAGGGAAGCCTCGGGAGCATGGGAAGCCCTGCTTATTACCTGAGCGGGATCGTATTTATGGATAAAGAGAACCTGCTGATCTGTTATAACGGGAATATGATGAAAGCATATAAGTATGACCCCGATATTTCAGCAGTTCCCGAACATGAATTGTCGGTATACAGCCTGAAGGAAAATGATGCCCTGAGGGTGGCCATTAATCTGTATCAGCAGGCAAACCCAGACACCTATATAAGCTATGAGGTGGGAATGACGGGAACGGACCAAATGACCAGAGAGGATGCTATCCGCAATTTAAATACCGCCCTTCTTAGCGGGGAGGGACCGGATATTCTGGTACTGGACGGACTGCCCATAGAATCCTATATAGAAAAAGGGATCCTGGCGGATCTGTCAGACGATATCAGTGCAAAATATCCTGCCGGTTCCTTATATGAAAATATTACGGGTTCTTATAAAAACGATAAGGGCGTCTGTGCGGTTCCCACATTTTTTGCCTTTTATCTCTGTGCGGGAGAGGATGTGAAAGGAATCGATAACCTGACGGCGCTTGCGGATAAAGTAGAAGCCTTAAGGAGAGAAAATCCGGAGAGGAATATCATAGGCTCTTATCTGGAGGAAGAACTGGCACAGAGATTTTATGATATGTCATCTTACGGTTTTATTAAAGAAGACGGTTCCATTGATAAGGAAAAACTGACGGAATATCTGACCTGTTTAAATAGAATCTGGGATGTGGAAAGCGAAGGTCTGGACACAGACAAAATAAAGATGAGAATGGATGCCTATACTTACAGTCAAGGGGTGGGGATGGATGACTGGTATTCAAAGAGTCTGCAGTATTGCAACGCATATATGGAAGGAGAGTGCCGGCTTATTTTGGGAGAAGAAGATTCCCTGGCGTGGGGATATACGGAAATTACCTCTGTCTTTAAGGCCGTCGGCAAAGAAATGGATATTAAAGTATTAAGCGGATTTTCAGGTAACGTTTTTATGCCGCGGACGATTATGGGAGTCAATGCTTCCGGCTCACAGAAGGAGGCTGCCACGGATTTTGTCATGAGTATGCTTTCTAAGAAGGTACAGACGGGAGCTGTCGTATCAGCCGGATTTCCGGTAAACAGGGAAGCGGTAAAAGAGAGCCTTGCCGTCTGTGAGCCTTCGGAAACCTATGGATGGACCTCTTCAAGTGATGAGAACGGCACTATAGTCGATCTGGAAATCATATGGCTGGATAAAAACGAGCAGGAGCAGTTTCTGGCAATGATTGAAAGCCTGGATACTCCCGCAAATCTGGATGGGAATGTGAAGGATACCGTAATCAATGTAAGCATGGAAGTTTTAAAAGGACGAATGAGCGTAGATGAAGGGGTCAATGAAATCGTTAACAGGGTTCAAATCTATCTTGCAGAATAAAAAGAAACTGAAAAGAACGCCATGGAAAGAGGTATTTATCTTCCTCTTTCCCGGCTTTGCCGGAGTCTGCCTTTTTGTACTGGTTCCCTTTGGAGATGTGGTCAGGCGTTCCTTTTCCACAGCGGTTACAGGGGAGTGGTCGGGGCTTTCCAATTACAAAATGATATTAAATAACCAGGCGTTTCTGCTTGCTGCAAAGAACACCCTGCGCTTTATGGGGATATGTCTTCCCCTTCTCATTGCCGTTTCCCTGTTTCTTGCTTATGAGCTCAGTAAGAGCCGGTATATGAAGCTTTTGAAATCCCTTTATCTTCTGCCCATGGCAATTCCTGCGGCGGCAGTCGTGCTTGTCTGGAAGCTGTTGTTTGACAGGCAGGGAATCTTAAACGCCTTATGGGAACCCTTTTTGAGTGAACCGGTAGATTATATGGGAACGAATGCAGCGTTCTGGGTTCTTGTGATCAGTTATATCTGGAAGAATCTGGGATATACGGTCATTCTCTGGCTTGCAGGCATTATGGGAATTTCCGAAGGGATCATAGATGCGGCAAAGGTGGACGGCGCAGGGGAAAGGACCTGCTTTTTTCGCATTATCCTGCCCAATTTAAAGCCTACCCTGTATACCATAACGGTATTATCCTTTTTAAATTCCTTTAAGGTGTTCAGAGAGGCCTATCTGGTAGCAGGGGCTTATCCCCATGAAAGCATGTATCTTCTGCAGCATCTGTTCAACAACTGGTTCTTAAATCTGGATATGGATAAAATGGCGGCGGCAGCGGTTTTGACGGCAGGCGTTATGCTGGTTTTTATTTTGATTTTGCAGGCGTTATGGGATAGAAAGGATGTGTAGGGGATGCATAAAAAACAGGATTTGGCTTGGCAGAGGGCGCAGAAAAGGGCGCGGTTGAAAAAAAAGACCGGAAACCTTATTGTTTCGGGAATCTTGTTTTTGACTGCATTTTTGATTTCCATGCCCCTGATCCTTTTAATCTGCGGTTCCCTAAAAGGAACGGATGAGTTAAAAAGCGCCCTGGGACCTGTTCTGTCCGATATGGATGCGATGGTGGAATTTAAGCTTTTTCCAAAATACCCCACCCTGAGGCACTGGATCGAACTTTTATTTGACAAACCGGAATACTATGTGGTTTTCATCAATTCCTTAAAGATCGTGGCGGGAACCCTTTTGGGGCAGATGATCATAGGCGTTCCTTCTGCATGGGCTTTTGCCAGATTTTCCTTTCCGGGAAGAAAGCTTTTGTTTACCGTGTATATTTCCCTTATGATGATGCCTTTTTCCGTGACCATGCTGTCAAATTATCTGGTTTTAAAGGATTTATCCCTTTTGGATAATCTGTGGGGCATCATTCTTCCGGGCGTGTTTTCTACCTTTCCCGTGTTCATCATGTACAGGGGCTTTTGCGGGATCCCAAAGGAATTGCTGGAGGCCGCCAAGGTGGACGGGGCAGGGGAATTCCAGGTTTTTTTCCACATAGGGCTTCCTTTAGGCTCGGCAGGGATCGGCTCTGCCCTTGTTTTAGGATTTCTGGAATATTTCAGCCTGATAGAACAGCCCCTTGCCTTTTTAAAAGACAGGTCCCTCTGGCCCTTGTCTTTGTATCTGCCGCAGATCGGCTTATCCGATGCGGGCTTTGCCTTTGCGGCATCCGTTATGGGACTGATCCCTGCAGTTTTTGTATTCCTGTTAGGACAGGATTATCTGGAAAAGGGCATTATCGCCACAGGAATGAAGGAGTAATGGATGAAAATAAAATTTGAAAAATTACAAAAAGCTGTTTTTGAGAAAATAAATAAGAAAAAAGCTGCAAAAGCCGCATTGTGGTTTTGTGTTTTCTTCCTTTTATGCAGTATGATTTCCAGAGGCATTTATGCCGCAGCACTCCCCCGGGTAAAGACGGAGCTTCCCGCTTATATCAACCTGACCCACCAGGTAAAAGCGGAAGGAAAGCTCGTTGCCGATAAGGAGAATGCCGTTTACGGCTTAGACGGACTGAGAGTGGAGAGGATCTTCGTGGAGGAAGGGGAAAAGGTAGAACAGGGACAGGACCTGCTGCAATATGATTTAGAGGATTTAAAAGAGATCATTGAAAAGAAGGAAATCGAACTTAAGAAACTGGAAATCCAGATAGATACCCTGCGCTATAACCAGGGCGTTGAGAAAGAAACAAAGGACAGGCAGGCAGCCAGGGCCAAGGAGGATTATGCAAAGACCCAGTCAAATGCTCAGACGGAAGGAGCATGGGCACAAAACGATTTAAACAAAGCGAGACAGGAGTTAGCAGACTTTCCTTCTAAGGAAGCCTATATCGAAGCCCATGGGGGCGTTCCCGGGACGGTCTCTGCAAATGAACTGGAGGAACAGTGGCAGCAGCAGAAAAATGCTTTGGAGCAGGCGGTGGAAAGCAGCCAGCGGGCAGCGGACGGAACACTGCGGCAGAATGAAGATGCCCTGAATGCGGCAAAGCGTTCTTTGGAGGATGCGGCTGCAAGGCAGTTAAAGGACAGCTCGCCGGAGCTTCTAAAGCTGGAAAAAGAAGTTATGGAGAAGGAAATCGCTCTTTATAAAAGTGTGGAGGAAGCCGGAGGAATATTGACCTCCGGGTATCAGGGAGCCGTGACAAAGATCGTTATAGAAGAAAGCGGGCGCGTAAGCGACGGAGCGCTGCTCTTTGTTGCAGACAGCAGCGAAGGATGGAAATTTCAGGCCCGGATCGGAAAAGAAGACAGGAAATATGTTACGGTAGGGGATCAGGCCGATCTGAGCATAGGAACGGATAAGGAAAGGGTATCGGGAAAGATCTTATCCCTGGAAGAGGATTCCGAAGGAGAGACCTATACGCTTTTGGTTAAAGTAGATGAAAACGCGGGAAATCTGGGAGACACGGGAACGGTTACCATCAGCAAACAGGAAGGGGAAAGAAGCGTCTGTGTGCCTTTAGCGGCTCTGCATCAAAGAGAAAGCGTGAAATACGTGCTGGTTTATGAAGAGAGGCAGACCATTTTGGGAAGCGAGCTGGTGGCTGTGGAAAGGATCGTGGATGTGACGGACAGCAACGAGAATTACGCATCCATTGCCGATGGATTTTTGTCGGAATCGGAGCCTGTCATCATAAGCGCTACAAAGCCTGTGGAGGAAGGCGATACCATACGCCTTATGCAGCCATGAGGCGGTATCTGTTCCTGATGGGAAAGGCAGCAGCCGTCATACTTTTGCTTTTTCTGTTGTGGAGTGAGGCCTCTTCTCTTTCAAAAATACAGGAGCTTGGACGGCTTGGCGTTTATGAGCTGGGGACTTCCATTGACGGTAGGAGTGCCGGAAACATTTTGGAACAAGCCGCTTCCATAACGGGTAAGGAAAGTTCCGGTTCCTGGGAAGAACGGGATAAAGACGAAAACAGAGAAAAAAGCGGAAATGGAGAAGGACTTATGGAATATCCTCACGACGTCCTTTTCTTTTCTGAAAAAAAGAAGCAGACGGTGGAAAATCCCCTGTGGTATCGTCGGACAAAATCCACGGTGGTTGAAATCATGGGAGACAGCACACTGTTGTTTCCCTTCGGCTATCCTCTGGAAGCGGGGGACCTAAAAGGCTGCCTTTTAGGAGAAGACAGCGCCAGGGAACTGTTCGGAGGAACGGAAGTAATAGGGGAAGAAATTGTTTATGCGGGAAAGACCTATGTGATCAGGGGAATTTTACAAAAGAGGGATATTCTGGTCATAGAGGGCGGCGAAGACGCTTGCTTTTCCTATGCGGGGATTTTGGGGGATACCCAGTTGCAGAAGGATGAAAGAATTATGGAATTGCAAAATCTTTCCGGGATTTTCCTGACAGAAATCCCCTTTAGATTTTATGGCACGATCGTAAGAGCGGAAATTGTTGTAACCGCCGCTTTTTTGTACGGACTGGCAGGACTGCTTATATGCCGGAAATTTAAGGAAAACAAGGCCATAAAAAAGGGAGTGGTTTTGGGAGCGGTTTTCTGTGCGGCCTTAGGGATCGTCTTTGTACTTTCCATAACTTCCTATCGGATGCCCGATAAAGTTTCCGATCTGTCTTGGTGGGGCAGCTATTTCCGGGAAGAAAAAGAAGGATGGGACACCCTTTTTGGAAGGGAAGAGATATTTTTACAGGAGGATTATAAGCAATATCTGCGGCCCGGATATGCCGGTAAAGCTTTTGGCCGGGATTGACAACTTCGTATATTTTGAGGAAAATAGAAGTAATTATTATTATATTCCAAAGGAGTTGCAAAAGCATGAAGAAGTATATCAATACAGCCATTATTTATGCCGCTGCCGCTATGGCCGGCGGTGTGTTTTACCGGGAATTCACAAAATTCAACGGATTTAGGGAAAGGACAGCCTTAGGGACGGTACATACCCATCTGTTTCTTTTGGGAATGGTAGTATTTTTACTGGTCGCCCTGTTTTCAGAAAAGGGGGAACTTGCAAAGGATAAGCTGTTTTCCGTTTTTTATTGTGTTTACAATATCGGGGTGCCTCTCACGGCGGTCATGATGACGGTCCGCGGTATTGCCCAGGTAATGGAACTGGAATTGTCAAAAGGAGCGGATGCCGCCATTTCGGGAGTGGCGGGCATAGGGCATATATTGACCGGCGTGGGAATCGTACTGCTGCTGATTGCTTTGAAGAGAACTGCTAAATAATATCGTAAAGACATTGGATAAACAGAAAGCCATGTTTCCTAAAACAGGGAGCATGGCTTTTAGCGGCATTGAAAGCGTTTCGGGATTTCGGCTCTTCTCAAAATCTCCCAAACATGGTATAGTTAGCTCAGATTCCATATTTTATAGAATGATACATTCGTGGAAAAAGGAGAGATTATTATGAAGAAAAGACTTGTTTTATGGCTGGCATTGCTGATGCTGTTCTCGGTAACGGGCTGTGCCAATGAAACAGCTGATGTAGAGACGCCGGATACGGAGCAACAGCCTGAAAACGGAGAAGAGGCCGAGGAGACGAAGGTTCTCATATATTACGGAAATGCGGATGCGGACGGTTTTGAACAAAAGGAAGTTATGATAAAAGGGCTGACGCCCGAAAATCTCATCGGCGAGCTGAGAAAGCTGAGCGTGGTATCCATCGACACCGAAGTAAAGTCATTTGAGCAGGACGGAAAGAACCTTAAGCTGGACTTGTCCAAAGGGTTTTCCGGGTATCTCAATATGATGGGCACCAGCGGCGAATATATTGTAATGGGCGGTCTGGTCAATACATTCCTGACCGCTTATGACGGAGAGAATATTCTGATTACCGTAGAAGGGGAAACCCTTGAAACGGGGCATACCTCCTATGAAGCTCCCCTGGTATTTTTTGAACCGGAAAAAGAGCAGGAGACGGAAACACCGGGGACGGAAAGCGCAGAACCTTTGAAGTACCGGCTGACCGACGCATCGGATACCGAAAACGGAAGAAGCGTTTATTATCCCCAGTTTGTGGATATGTCTGACGGAAATATCCAGGATCAGTGGAATACAGCGATCAGGGAAATTGCCACGGGCCTTAAACCCGAAACGGAGGAGGATGTGGAGTATGATACTTATACGGTAGATTATGAGATTGTTGCCTGCAGTACGGAATTTGTATCCTTTGTGTTCAGAAGGGATAGGGGCGATTACGGAAAGGATGTGTTTGCCATCAACTTTGATATGGTAAACAGGAAATGCGTCCGTTTAAGAGACTGGGAGGATGCGCTGGATGAAGCGGCCCATAATCTGGCAACGGGAGGCTATTACAAAATTATCAGCAAGGACATGGACAGGGAAGCCTTTGATGAATTTATGAAAAGAATGGAGCCTGATGCGGATGATTATAAAGAACAATTCAACCTGTATGATTTTGATTTGGAGAACCTGGAAGAAGAGCCTTACGGTTTCAGCTATGTAAAGGATGATATGCTGGTACTTGTTATGTATATTCCGGGAGCAGTAATTGGCGATCACGCAGGTGTGAGGGCTACGGTGGAAATCGATACGGGTATAAAAGTCAGATAGGAAGGAGCGCGTAGTTTAAAATGGAGCAGGTTAGCGAAACAGAACAGCTGATTTTTGATATTGCGCAGATGGAATGGGAATTGTTTCAAAATGTGCAGAATACGGGAGGGAGAGCATCCTGTCAAAACGATTCGGATACCTTCTTTAAAATGCGTATGAGCCAGTGGATGGTCTATTCTAAGGAAACGCTGGAAAGCTATATGGAGGATTTGAGGAGTTCCATAGAGCAGGGGAGGAATCTGATCTTTGAAAAATACGGTTTCATGATGGAGACCACGTATCCCGAGGAGTTTGAAGGGATTAAGGAGCATTTGCCGAAGGTTTCCCCTGAAATGGAAAAAATGATCGATGAGATGGCGGATATTCATGTGAAGTGGGATAAAGAAGTGTATGAAAAATATCCCCATATCCGCGAGAACGGCAGAGTTTTCAGAAGCAGTGAGGACAGCGT
The DNA here is from genome assembly GCA_002362385.1 of Lachnospiraceae bacterium UBA3273. Taxonomy (GTDB): domain Bacteria; phylum Bacillota; class Clostridia; order Lachnospirales; family Lachnospiraceae; genus UBA2882. The sequence goes on along the minus strand of DEUB01000054.1, from coordinate 61,589 downwards.
GCAGAACGGTTCCTCTTCCGAGAGCTATCTGAAGGGAGAGTATAAGACCTATTCCAGGGAAACCGTGGAGTTGATCTATAAACAGGTAAAGCAGGCAGTGGACGCCGGGGAAAACCTTTTGGAAAAGATCATTGAAAATGAAGTGAGATTTTACGGCTATCAGTCCCTTGAAGATGCGGAAGAGAAGCAGAGTGAAAAGGAATAGGGAGAATACGAATTGGAAGATTTGAGAAAAAAAGCGTTTGCATGGGAAAATTCGGATGACAGCGCGGTTGAAGCGGTTATGAAGAAGGCAATGTCAGGACAGCCCGTTACGGTTGCGGCTTTGGGCGGGTCCATCACGGAAGGATTCTTTTCTTCCGAACCGGAAAAATCCTATGCGGGCATTATGGCAAAGTGGTGGAAGGAAAAATTTCCCAGGATCCAGGTCCGCTATATCAATGCAGGTATAGGCGCTACCGATTCTTATCTCGGGCTCCACAGGGCGGAGCGGGATATCCTTTCTTATGAGCCGGATTTTATGATTGTAGATTTTACCGTCAACGATACGGCGGAGCCCTTTTATGAAAAAAGCTATGAGCGGCTGATACAGACCCTGCTTTCCTCAAAGAGCAGACCGGCAGTAGTTCTTTTGTTTATGACCATGGAGGACGGGACCAATGCCCAGGCTTTTCATGCGAGGGTCGGAGAAAAGTACGGGCTTCCCATGATCAGCTACGGCAATGTGGTTTTGGCACAGATCGAGGCGGGACGATACCGGTGGGCGGATATTTCCCCGGATGACATTCATCCCAACGACAGGGGACATGAAATTGCCGGAGAATTAGTATGCACTTATCTGGACAAAATATATAACAGGTGCAGGACAAAGCTCTGTCCGCCGCCTAAGGAAGGGATCGGGAATATCTTAGACGGCAAAAGCATTTCTCCTATAAATCAGAGCGGCTGGGAAAAAGCGGACCTGCATCCCCATCTTCATTACGGCTGGCTGGGGGACAGCGAAGGAGGAGACCTGGAATTTGAGTTAGAATTTGCCAACCTTGGAATGACTTACTGGAAGGCTGTGGACGGCAGCTTTGGAAAGGCGGAAATCTATATTGACGGCAAATGTGAAAAAGTCCTTGACGGAAGCTTTCCTGACGGCTGGGGGGATTTCGGACGAAGCGATGAGGTTTATGCTTCAGACAAAAAAGAGAAACACCATGTGGCGGTCAGGGTGCTTTCCCGGGAAGGAAAAGTAATGAAATTTGCAGTGCTGGCGCTGTTGGTATCCGGCTGATGCATTATGACAGGAACGTCATGTGGACGCATAGGTTTAGAATAAGGATGAGAGGTAAGCGAGGGCGGACCTCTCTTTTTTTTCTAAAATGTCACTTTTTGACCTTCCCGGGTGTATTACTATAAAGGCGGTGAACTTATTGGAAATAGAAGAGGTATTTCAGGAATTCGGCAACATGTTATACCGCGTGGGCGTGGTCATGCTGCGGAGCAGGCATGATGCGGAAGATGCAGTACAGGATACCCTGATCAAATATATGGAGCATAAATCGGAATTCGAAAGCAAAGAGCACCTGAAAGCATGGCTTTTACGGGTCAACATCAATATCTGTAAAAATAAGCTCAGGTTTTATCAAAGGCATCCGTCTATCCCATTGGAACAGCTGGGTATGGTATATAGGGATGAAGAGGACTGCGTTTTGATGGAAGCGCTGATGGAGCTCCCTGCAAAATACAAAGAAATTTTTCTGCTGTATTATGTAGAGGGATATAAAATACGGGAGATATCTGAAATTTTGAAATTATCGGAGTCGGCTGTTAAAAAACGTCTGGAAAGAGGGCGTGAGAAGTTAAATGAATTGCTGGGAGGGCATGAAAATGGATGAAAACAGATTTGAGCGCATCAGGGAGCTGGTCAATGAAATAGAGCCGGCAGAGGACGCAAAAGGACGTATTTTGGAAAATGTCACATACAGAAAAAGAAAGAAAGTCTATAGGTATGTAAAATATGCGGCAGCAGCCGTGGCAGCGGTTCTTATCTGTGCAGCAGTCATAAACAGCGGACTCTATAAGGAGGCGGAGAATCAGAACGGATTGAACGTATATGCCTCCGAATTGGATGGGGAGGATTGGCTGGTACTGCCTGAAGGAGAAAAACGGCAGCTGTCCGGATCCAACGAAACGGGATGGGGCTATACGTTCATGTTGGAAATACCCGAAGGAGTAAATTGGTTTTATACCCAGTCAGGAGTCAGTATAGGCGTCGACTGGGTTTATATTACCGGAAATGAGATCTGGTGGGTTGTGCATGATGACAGCGGATATGATTTCCCGGATCATATGGAATCGGAACTGGTCATCTATCTTACCGATGATGAAGGAAACAAAACAGGCCGGTACCGGTTGATACTGAGTAAGGAAGAAGATGCATGCTTTGTAGAACTGGTTAATGAATCCTATGAAATAGAAGATGAAGAGCCGGTAAACAGGCCGGCCTGTCGGCCATAGAATCGCAACAGAAAACAGGGGGTTTGGCTTATGATACGAAGAGCTGTGGAAAACGGCATCCGGTACAAAAAGAAAACGATCTTAAATCTTTTTATCTGCATGATAACCGTGATCCTTTTAAATGCCTATATGGGAAATATTGCAGGACTGGATAAGCAGATGGAAGAACTGCCCGAAGTGCTTCCTGTAAAAGGGACCGTCTGTAATTTAAAGGGAACGCTTTCATCGGGGTTAAAGATCAAGGAAAGATATGTGGACGGTATTTTGGAGTCGGAATATATCGACGATCCTCTATTGTCCATACAGCTACGGATGGGGAACGGAAAAATCGAGGGCGATGATTATCTGGACCGGCTTTCCTATTATGCGGCGGGAATTAACGATGCGGCGGCAATTCCGGGATTTTTGGAAAGTGAGATCACATTTGCCGGCAAAGAGCAGGGGCTGTCGACCGATATGGACGCACAGACGTTTTTTTCCTCAAGGGAAAGAATCTGCATCATGGATGAGGAGACCGCCGGCAGGCAGGGGATCGTACCGGGAGATACCATTACCCTAAGTACATATTATACGAATTTTAGACAGGACCACGCTATCGTATTGGAGTCTTTGGATGTGGGCGAATATACGGTGGCAGGGCTTATGAATATGGAAAACTATGCGGGAGTCGAGGTGCAGCCGGATATTATCATACCTTTTGAAAACGCCAGGGATATTTTTTATGAAAACGGCATTGAGTTTTATGCCAGTTCCGCATCCTTTCTGTTAAAGGACCCTTATGAGATCAATGGGTTCAAGGCAGAGATGGAGGAATTGCAGTTTTTGGAGATCCTGCCCGGGGCGGAATACTGGTATGACGGATACGGGCTTTCCATAAGGGACGAGACCTTTATCCAGGCGGCGGAACAGCTTATCAGGAATAAAAACCTGCTTATGGGTATGCTGCCCTTTTTGGGAGTGGCGGTTTTGTGCATCGGTTATGTGACGGCAAGTCTTTTGATAAAGGGAAGAAAACCGGAATATGCCATTATGAGGTCGTTAGGTCAGGGGCATGGAAGCAGTTTTATGACCATCTGTTTAGAATATGCATTGACGGCTTTGGCGGGATGTATTCTGGGAAGCATTTTGGGCGCCGTATTTTTAAAGGGTAAAGCAGAAATGCTGCTCTTTGTAACGGGCGCATTTCTGGTCTGCTATTTCCTGGGAGAAGCGGCCGCTTTATGGCCTTTAAAACGGTTGAGCGTCATGACGGTATTAAGTCAGAATGATTAAAAGGAGGGGAAGAAAATGGAAGTCATCAAAGTGGAGAATGTCAATTATTCTTATAAAACAAAATACCAGGCGGTACATGCGGTAAAGGATGTGAGCTGCTCCTTTGAAAAAGGGCTGTTCTACGCTATCGTAGGGGAGTCCGGCAGCGGAAAGACCACCCTGCTTTCTCTTCTGGCGGGACTGGATGTGGCGGATGAAGGCTCTATCCTGGTAGAGGGGGAGGACCTTTCTAAAATGAACAGGGACCGTTACCGCAGGGACATAGCGTCGGTGGTATACCAGTCTTTCCAGCTCTTTCCCCTGTTGACGGCAAGGGAAAATGTGATGTATCCCATGGAAATGAAAAAGATTAAGAAAAAGGAAGCCGCAAAGCGGGCGGAAGAATTACTGCTTTCCGTGGGGCTTCCGGAGAAAATCTACAGGCAGTTTCCTTTAATGATGAGCGGCGGCGAACAGCAGAGGGTGGCTATTGCCAGGGCACTGGCAGCAGGCGGAAAAATTCTTCTTGCAGATGAGCCTACGGGAAATCTGGATACGGAAAACGAACAGCATATCGTAGAGATTTTAAAGAAGCTGGCCCATGAGGAAGAATATACGGTCATTGTCATTACCCACAATCCGGAAGTGGCAAAGGAAGCGGACGGCATTTACAGAATGCGGGATGGCAGGCTCAGTACGGAGAGGGGAGAAGATGCACCAGCACAGGCGAAAAACGGCGGAAACATAGGACCGGCGGCAAAGGCAGGTGGGGCAGATGATTAAAAACAGTATCAGACAGCTTTTCAGGACAAAAGTAAAGACCCTGCTTTTTCTTGTGCTTGTGACGCTCTGCGCCCTGCTTCTTTGTATAGGCTGCAACTTAAATTACCTGTGCAGGGAAAATCTAAAGCGTTTTGAAGCGGCTTTTGTTACCATGGCAACGGTAGAACAGAAGCCTTTATCGGTAACGCCCCAGGGAATATGGGATGCGGAGCTTCAGGATTATCGGTACCGCAATGTTCCCGAGTACGGGGAGACTACTTCCCTGTCGGTACTCGACATGGAGAATGTGGAATACATAAGCGGTCCGGAAAAAAGGCCCTATTACATGGCATACCTGCCGGAATACAAGATGCTGGATGATGATGAAGGCATGTCCAATAGCATCGTCGTTATCGCAACTCCCGTAGAGGACTGTATCCCCGATCATGCCGTGGAAATGAAAGTTGTAGAGGTAATCGACGGCGCTTATACTTATAATACTCCGAACCTGTATTTCTGCGATCATTATAATAAGAATCCCGAGATGATGTATGCGGGTACAAATTACATTATGAGTGTATTAAATACCTCTCCCCATAACTGGGACCCGGAGAAGCCTTTTGAAAAACCTTTTGAATGGATCCCCAACGGCGGACCTTCCTCGGGGCAGACCTATGCCGACGGGACGCCCATAGAGAACAGGATGCCGAATATTTCCGTGGAGGCCATAGACGATGAATTTTATGAAAAGGGCCATGATAAAATATGGGAAGCATACGGGGAAGAAGTTCACATGTACTATGGCAGTGCGCCCGTTACGGCCACAGACGATCTGAATCTGGTCATGCCCTTTTATAAGGGAAATGCCTACATAGAAGTGGGAAGAGCCTTTGAGGAAGAGGACTATGAAAACGGCAATCAGGTATGTCTGTTGTCCTATGCCTTTGCCAGAAGAAACAACATCAAGGTGGGAGACACCATAAATCTGGGGCTCCGCTATGCCAACTATGCTTCTTCCGCATCCTACTCATGGGGGTATCTTTCCCTGACTGCGGAGGGAGAAGTGTTTCAGCCCTTTTATGAGTCGGACTATACGGTAGTGGGAATTTATGCTACCCTGCCATCCGATACCCAGGATTGGGGATATGACCTTGCCTATAATGAAATTTTCATTCCGAAAAACTCCATTAAAAACAGCGATGAAAACAATATTGGAGGTTTCGGCAGGCTTTCCCCTTACAATACGGCCTTCCGCATTCCCAACGGTTCTATTGATGAGTTTATGAAAGAATGGGAAAAACAGGGAGTCGATAATCTGGAGCTTCATTTTTATGATAAAGGCTATACCAAGCTGGAGGCGGGACTCGCACAGACCGAGCGCATGGCGTTTATCATGGTGGCGGCAGGCATCATTATGGCAATACTGGTCATGGTATTTTTTAACCACCTGATGATCACAAAGCAGAAAAGGAGGACGGCTATTGAGCGCTCCTTAGGGGCTTCAAAGGCGGAATGCGCCAAGTCCATCATGTCCGGCATCCTGCTGATTGCAGCCTTGGGCTGTATAGCGGGCAGTATAGCGGGCTGGGTGCTGACCGGCAGGTTTGCGGATGCCATGAATGAAGAGCATATTTTCAATACGATGTTCAGTGCGGGTACGGTTTATGCGGATTCGGAAGAAGACGTGGAGACGATTACGGAAGGGAATCTGACGGTCACTTTGGCCGCAGGAACATCGCTGTTTATCTTTGCCTTGGTTCTTTCCGGTATTTCCACCATAGGGAATTTGAAGGAGGAGCCGTTAAAGCTTTTGAGTACCAGGGCGGAGGAATAGTAAACAGAGAGCTATTACCGGACGTCTCTCTGTTGACAATTGGAAATGTTCTATTTATAATACACACAAAAGCAGGGCATGAGCCTTGCTTTTGTGTGAGATTCTTAAATCCCGTTCGGGGATGATGTACCGGCTTGTCCGGTTCCGGCGATTCTGCCATATTTCACAAAACTATAATTAAATAATGGGCGGATGAAAGACAGAGGGATTTTGATGACTATATTTGCATAACTGATATTGCAAAAGCCAGGATAGGAAATTCAAGAAGTGCAGATGTGGTAAAAAACTGGATGAGAAGCAGGACAACTTTGGAATTTTTAGGTACATGGGAGCAGATTTATAATCCTGATTTTAAAGTGGTCGAATTCGACCACTTTAAAAGGGAAGCCGGATTACATACATTTGTATTAAGTGTTTCGGAATGGATTGAAAAGACGGCAGCCATAGGATTGACTGTAAAACGTGGAAAATATGGCGGAACATATGCGCATAAAGACATTGCTTTTGAATTTGCTTCAGCAATACAAAATTATGTAAACCAATATTAAAACCGATATTCTGTAAGTCCGGAAATTGTGAAAAAGCCATAAAAATAAAAAAAGGAAATAAAAGGAATGTGCAGAATATGTAAAGTAGGCGTATGGAATCGGAATTTTTTGTCCTACAGGGTCTAAAAAGGAAGAATGAAACATGACGATCAGAGAAAATCTTGAAAAATGGGAAAGTGAATACCTAAGTCCCTATGCCTGTCTGAGCAAAAACAGCAGGGGACGCACAAGGGATGAGGAACAGTGCGATATCCGTCCCGTATTCCAGAGGGACAGGGACAGGATCCTTCACAGCAAGTCTTTCAGGCGGTTAAAGGATAAAACCCAGGTTTTCCTGACGCCGGACGGGGATCATTACAGGACAAGGCTGACCCATACTCTGGAGGTTTCCCAGAATGCAAGGACCATAGCCAAGGCGCTTCAGTTAAATGAAGATCTGGTAGAAGCCATCGCTCTGGGGCATGATCTGGGGCATACACCTTTCGGACATGCGGGAGAACGGGCCTTGAACCGGGTCTGTCCTCTGGGCTTTGAGCACAGCGCACAGAGCGTGCGTACCGTAGAGGTACTGGAAAAGCGGGGACACGGGCTGAATCTTACCTATGAGGTCAGAGACGGCATCAGAAACCATCAGACCTCAAGCATGCCGTCTACTTTAGAGGGAAAGATCGTAAGGCTTTCCGATAAGATCGCCTATATCCATCATGATATGGACGATGCCATCAGAGGGAATATTTTAAAGGATGAGGATGTTCCAAAGAGTATAGGCGCCGTTATCGGTTATACTTTGTCGGAACGGCTGGACAGCTTTATCCATGATATCGTTACGAACAGCAAAGGGAAAAATGATATTTCCATGTCAGGGCCTGTGGCAAAGGCCATGCAGGAGATGAGAAGCTTCATGTTTGAAAACGTGTATCAGAATCCCATTGCCAAAAGCGAAGAGGGCAAGGCGGAAATGCTGATGGAATCTCTTTATGATTATTATCTGACCCATTTAGACAAGATACCAAAAGAGACCTTGGAGCTGATGGAGCGGGACGGTACGCCCAAGGAGCAGATCGTGTGCGATTATGTGGGCGCCATGACAGACAGATTTGCCATTGCCAAGTATGAGGAGTTGTTTATCCCCAAGACCTGGCACGGTTAATGGAGAAAGAATGTATTATCCGGAAGAGTTAATAGAAGAAGTCAGACAGAAAAACGATATAGTGGATGTGATTTCGGGATATGTCCGAATCAAGCAAAAAGGCAGCAATTACGTAGGATTATGTCCCTTTCATAATGAAAAGACAGGGTCCTTTATGGTCAGCCGTAGCAAACAGATTTACAAATGCTTTGGCTGCGGAGCCGGGGGCAATGTCTTTACCTTTGTCATGGAATATGAGAATTTTACGTTTCCTGAAGCATTGAAACAGCTTGCCGAGCGGGCGGGAGTAAAGCTTCCCGAAGCGGAATATGATGAAAATACGAGACGGCAGGTAAGCAGGAGGGCAAAGATGCTTGCCTTAAATAAAGATGCCGCCACTTATTTCTTTTATCAGCTGAGGGCTCCCCAGGGGGAGACGGGACTGAAATATTTTAAGGACAGGCAGTTGTCGGAAGAGACCATGAAGAAATTCGGGCTGGGTTTTGCCAACGTAAAGAGCAACGACCTGACCCTGTATTTAAAGAGCAAAGGCTACAGCGACGGGGAGATCAGGGATGCAGGACTGGCAACCTATCACGAAAAATACGGCATGAGCGATAAGTTCTGGAACAGGGTCATGTTTCCCATTCAGGATATGAACCACAGGGTCATCGGATTCGGCGGCAGGGTCATAGGAGAAGGAGAGCCCAAGTATCTGAATTCCCCGGAAACGGAGGTTTTTGATAAAAGCCGCAATCTGTACGGATTGAATTTTGCAAGGACTTCCCGGAAGAATTATATGATTTTGTGCGAAGGATATATGGATGTGATCGCCATGCATCAGGCAGGCTTTACGGAAGCGGTGGCTTCCCTGGGAACGGCGTTTACCAGCGGACAGGCAAGCCTCTTACGCAGATATGCGGAAAATGTCATTTTAGCTTATGACAGCGACGGCGCAGGCGTGAAGGCGGCCCTCCGGGCCATCGGCATATTGCGCGACGCGGGGCTGACGGGAAAGATACTGCATTTAGAGCCCTATAAGGACCCGGATGAATTTATGAAGAATCTGGGAAAAGAGGCCTTCGAGGAAAGAATCAGGGATGCGGAGGACAGTTTTTCTTTTGAACTGCGGATGTTGGCCGAAGGCTATGATTTAAAGTCCCCCGAAAGCAAAATGAAATTCCGGAGCGCCCTTATAGAAAAGCTTTACAGGGTGTCGGATCAGTTTGAGGACGCCAAACCCTTTATTGAAATGGCATGTGAAAAGTATCATTTCGGTTATGAGGAAATGTGCAAGAGCGTAACGGCTTTTGCAGGCAGGCAGGAGCTGAATGCGGGACTTATAAGAAGGCGGGAACCGGAAAGCGCTCCCAAGCAGGAAAAGAAGGACGAGCCTCTTTTGAAAAACCAGAAGATCCTTCTGACCTGGCTGGCTGACGAACCTTCTGTTTATGGGAAGATAAAGAAATATATAGCGCCCGGCGATTTTTCCGAAGGCATATACAGGAAAGCGGCAGTTAAGCTTTTTGATGCACTGGAAGCGGGAGCGCCCCCCTCCCCCTCGGCGATCATGGCTGCCCTCCAGGCGGATTCGGAGACCGGAGAGGATGAGCAGAAGGAGATTTCCGCACTGTTTTGTACCAAGATATCCGACCATTTAAGACAGGTAATGGGAATCAGGGATGTGGATATCGAGGATAAGGCGGCGGAATTCGACACAAGGGGAGAAAAGGAAAAGGCGCTGCACGATATTATCGTGAGCATTAAGAGTGCAAGCCTTAAGAGAGCTATGGAAAATGGAAGCGGCGATAAGGGGAGCGGCGGTAAAGTCGCCTTCGACCGTATACTGGAGGCCAAGAAAGCCTTGCAGGAACTGCAGAAAACGCATATTTCTCTGAATTAAGGTTAAAATATGTAATCAGAAGTGGAAGGATGGACCATTAAGATGGATGAAAACACACAGGCAAAGTTTGACGAGAAAATGAAAGCTCTGACGGCGATTGCGAAAAAGAAAAAGAACGTTCTGGATTATCAGGAGATTATCGACCATTTTGCCGAACTGGGACTGGAAGAGGAGCAGTATGACAAAATCCTGGAGACGCTGGAGCAAAGCGGTGTTGATGTACTGAGAATTACCGATGACGACGAGCCGGATGAAGAGATCATTCTGGCGGAGGCGGAAGAAGTCGATGTTGAGAATATCGATCTTTCCGTGCCCGACGGCGTCAGCATAGAGGACCCGGTCCGCATGTATTTAAAGGAAATAGGAAAGGTGCCCCTCCTAACGGCAGAGGAAGAGATAGAACTGGCCAAAAGGATGGAAGAAGGGGATGAAGACGCCAAGAAAAGATTAGCAGAGGCTAATCTTCGACTGGTTGTTTCTATTGCCAAAAGATATGTGGGAAGAGGGATGCTTTTCCTCGACCTGATCCAGGAAGGAAATCTGGGCCTTATTAAGGCTGTGGAAAAATTTGATTACAGAAAAGGATATAAATTCTCCACTTATGCCACATGGTGGATCAGGCAGGCCATTACAAGGGCTATTGCGGATCAGGCGAGGACCATCCGTATTCCCGTCCATATGGTGGAGACGATTAATAAGCTGATCCGTGTCAGCAGACAGTTATTGCAGGAGCTGGGACGCGAACCTACCCCGGAGGAGATCGCAAAGGAAATGAATATGCCTGTAGACCGTGTACGGGAGATTTTGAAGATTTCCCAGGAGCCGGTTTCTTTGGAGACCCCTATCGGCGAAGAAGAGGATTCCCATCTGGGAGATTTCATTCAGGATGACAACGTTCCCGTGCCTGCGGATGCGGCTGCTTTTACTCTTTTAAGAGAGCAGCTTGGAGAGGTGTTGGATACTTTAACGGAAAGGGAGCAGAAGGTATTGAAGCTCCGTTTCGGTCTGGATGACGGAAGAGCCCGGACTCTGGAAGAAGTGGGCAAGGAGTTTAACGTTACCCGTGAGCGTATCCGCCAGATCGAGGCAAAGGCGCTGCGTAAACTCCGACACCCCAGCAGAAGCCGTAAATTAAAGGATTATCTGGATTGATATGGAGTTATCGGGCAGATTACAGGCTGTTGCGGATATGGTAACGGAAGGCGGCCGGGTTGCGGATATCGGCTGTGACCACGGCTATACATCCATTTATCTCTGGAAGGAAAAAAAGTGTAGGCGCATCATTGCCATGGACGTGAAAACAGGTCCGCTGGAAAGGGCAAAAGCCAACATCAATAAGTACAATTTGTCGGATTACATAGAAGTAAGGCTTTCGGACGGGGCAGAGGCTTTGAAAGAGAATGAGGCGGATACCCTTCTTATGTCAGGCATGGGAGGGAGGCTGACCATAGACATCTTAAAAAGGGCTTTTAAGAGGCTTGGAAAATCCTTTGAACTGGTTCTGCAGCCGCAGTCGGAAATCTTTCTGGTACGGGCATTTTTGCGGGATGAGGGCATAAAAATAGTAGATGAGACTATGGTTTTTGACCAGGGTAAATACTATTCTGTCATCAAGGCGCAGCCGGAGGGCGGGAGAGAAGGCCCGGCAGCCGGAAATAAAGAAGATCGTGAAGGAAGGCAAAATTATCCGCAGATCGTTGAGAATCATTTTGGTCCGGTATTGCTTAATAAGAGACCGGGGGTATTTCTGGATTTTCTGAAGAAGGAAAAAGAGAAAACGGACAGCCTGCTTTCCCGGGTAACGAAAGAGAAACGCAGGAAGGAACTGCAGGAATATCTGTTGTATGTGGAAACGGCAATGAATACCTGAGTGAAAGGGAACGAAAGCTGCATGAAGGGGAACAAAAGCTGTATGGAGGGAAACGGATGAAGTGTCAGGAAATCATGGCAAAGCTGGAGGAGCTTTCGCCGGCGCATTTTGCAGAGGATTGGGACAATGTGGGACTGCTTGTGGGAAGGCCGGAGAAGGAAGTGAAATCGGTCTATATCACACTGGATGCCACGGATGAAGCAATCGAAGAAGCCGTAAAGCTCGGAGCGGACATGGTCATCAGCCATCATCCCATGATCTTTAAGGGTATCAAGCAGGTCAGGGGCGATAATTTCATCGGCAGAAGGATCATCAGGCTGGCACAAAACGATATGTGTTATTTTGCCATGCATACCAACTTTGACATTATGGGAATGGCCGATGCGGCAGCAGATGAACTGAAGCTGCGCAACAGAGAGGTTTTAGAGACTACTTATGAGGATGAGATTTCCACGGAGGGATTCGGGCGTTTCGGAAAACTTCCCCGTATTATGACGCTCAGGGAATGCGCTGCTTTTGTTAAGGAAAGCTTTGGCATTTCCAGGGTCAGGGTCTTTGGAAGCGAGGATGGGGAAGTGGAAACGGCGGCAGTCTGTCCCGGTTCGGGGGGCAGCATGATCGATGCGGCGGTTTCCCTGAATGCGGATGTATACATTACAGGGGATATTGACCATCATGAAGGAATCGACGCCGTGGCCAAGGGAATTTACATTATTGATGCCGGGCATTTCGGGATTGAAAAGATTTTTGTGCCCTATATGAGAGATTATGTAAAAAGAGAACTGCCGGAGCTTTCGGTCTATGTCAATGATGCAAAAGAACCCTTCTTCTACGTATAGTCCCCAAGCACAGACAGAACGGGAAGATAAACAGCAGGATTTTTGACTGAGGGAAAGAGAGGGAAACATGGCAACAGTAACTATCGGGAATGAAAAAAAAGAATTTGAAACCGGAACCACCTACGAGGAGATCGCAAAACAGTACCAGCCTGAATATGACGATATGATCGCCCTTGCCATCGTGGACGGCAAAATACAGGAATTGTACAAAAGCTTGGAAAGGGATTGTGAGATCCAGTTTCTGACCTATTGCGACGACGCAGGTCATAAGGCTTATGTGCGTACCGCAACCCTGCTTTTCATGAAGGCGGTCAGCGAAATAGAGGAATTAAGAGAAATCAAAAAGATAAAAGTGGATTTTGCCATCGGCTGCGGTTATTATATGGACGTACAGGGAGATGTGACCATTGATAAGGCCATAGCGGAAAAGATCGAAGAAAATATGCGCCGTATCGTGGAAAAGAAGCTTGAGATCAAAAAGCGCGCATATCCTACGGCGGAGGCAGTCAGGATCTTTGCTTCACAGGGAATGGAGGCAAAGGTAAAGCTGTTTAAATACAGAAAAGGTTCTACCATTAATGTTTATGAGTTAGACGGATATTATGATTATTATTACGGCTATATGCTCCCGCGCACGGATTATATCAAATATTTTGAAGTACTGCCTTACGAAAACGGATTGATCTTAAATCTTCCGGAGAAGCACAGGCCAAAGGAGCTGCAGAAATTCGTGCCCCGTACAAAACTCTTTAAGACCTTAAAGCAGGCTGACGAATGGGGAGAAAAGCTGGGGGTCGATACGGTAGGAGATTTAAACAACGAGATCTGTAAAGGAAATTTAAACGATCTTGTTTTAGTGCAGGAAGCCCTTCAGGAGCGGAGGATCGGAGAGATCGCCAGGGAGATCTCGGAAAGGTCAGGAGTTAAATTTGTCATGATCGCAGGGCCCTCGTCCAGCGGGAAGACCACATTTTCCCACAGGCTGGCAGTCCAGCTGCGCACCTACGGCATCATTCCCCATACCATCGCCCTTGACGATTATTTTGTAAACAGGGAAGATACGCCGAGGCTTCCAAACGGAGATTACAATTTCGAATGCCTGGAAGCATTAGACGTAGAGCAGTTCAATAAAGATATGTCAGCCCTTCTGGAAGGAAAGGAAGTGGAACTGCCTACCTTTAACTTTAAGACGGGCCAGAGAGAATACAGGGGAAATGTGAAAAAGCTGGGACCGGACGACATCCTGGTGCTGGAAGGCATTCACGGCCTGAATGACAAAATGTCCTATGCGCTTCCGGTTGAGAGCAAGTATAAGATCTATATCAGCGCTCTTACCACTTTGAATATTGACGATCATAACAGGATCCCCACCACGGACGGCAGACTTTTGCGCCGTATGGTAAGGGACGCCCGTACAAGAGGGTCAAGCGCTAAGAGGACCATTCAGATGTGGGGTTCCGTGCGCAGGGGCGAGGAGGAAAATATCTTTCCCTTCCAGGAAGGAGCGGATGCTTTTTTCAACTCGGCATCCATTTATGAGCTGGCGGCGTTAAAGCAGTATGCGGAGCCTCTGCTTTATGAGATCAGTGAAGATGAGCCGGAATACTATGAGGCGAAACGTCTCTTGAAGTTTTTGGAATATTTTCTGGGGGTCAGCACGGAAGCTCTGCCTAATAATTCCATTGTCCGTGAATTTGTAGGCGGCAGCTGCTTCCCGGTATAAGATTTTACAATTATATAGTGAGTGAAACAGATGATCGCGCCTGTCCGTACGAAAGGGGGCAGGCGAGGAAAGTCCGGGCTTCACAGGGCAGGATGCCGGATAACGTCCGGTGGAGGCGACTCCAAGGCAGGTGCAACAGAAATATACCGCCGGGAATTCCCGGTAAGGGTGGAAGGGCAGCTTAAGAGACTACCGCCCTCCCGGTAACGGGAGGGGCACATGTAAACCCCATCCGAAGCAAGACCGAACAGAAAGCGATACAGCTGCCCGCTGTGCTTTCAGGTGGGTTGCTAGAGACTGCTGGCAACAGCAGTTCCAGATAGATGATCATCCAACGACATAACCCGGCTTACCGTTTCGCTCACTTTTTATCGGAGTAAGGACCATGTTATTTAACTCATTGGCGTTTGCGGTGTTTCTGCCCCTTGTGTTCCTCATATACTGGGCGGCGCCGCAAAAATACCGTTACATCGTGCTCTTGATATCCAGTTATTATTTTTATATGAGCTGGAATGCAAAATACGTGGTATTGATCCTGTTTACCACGGGAATATCTTATCTGTGTGCGGTATGGATGGAAAAATTTCAGAAAAGGAACGCAAAAAGGATGTTAATGGCCGGGGCGGTTGCTGCCAGCCTGTTAGTCCTTTTCTTTTTTAAGTATTTTGATTTTGCCCAGAACATTTTTATACGCCTTCTCTCTTCCTTTGCCATAAAGCTGCATCCGGTCACATTGTCTCTGATGCTCCCGGTAGGCATTTCTTTTTATACCTTTCAGACCTTGAGCTATGTCATAGACGTATATAAAGGGGAAGTGGAGGCAGAGCATAACTTCTTTAAGTACGCCGCTTTTATCTCCTTTTTCCCCCAGTTAGTGGCGGGGCCTATTGAGAGGACGAAGAACCTCCTGCCCCAGATCGACTGTGAGCACCGGTTTACTTATGAAAAGGGTTCTTACGGCATGAAGCTGATGGCATGGGGCTTTTTTAAGAAGCTGGTCATTGCCGATAACCTGGCGGTGTTTGTGGACAAGGTGTTCGAGGATGCGGGGGCATACCATGGTTTTGCCCTTGTGCTGGCGGTCTTCTTTTTTACGCTGCAGATCTATTGTGATTTCTCGGGATATTCGGATATCGCCATCGGGACGGCAAAGCTTTTTGACATCGACCTGATGACGAACTTTAAGAGCCCTTATTTTTCAACGTCCGTAAAAGAGTTCTGGAGAAGGTGGCATATTTCCTTATCCTCGTGGTTTAAGGATTATGTCTATATTCCCTTAGGCGGCAACAGGGTCTCAAAGTTTCGGAACGTATTTAATGTGCTGGCTACCTTTACCTTAAGCGGCTTGTGGCACGGAGCGGCTTTTACCTATGTGATATGGGGAGGCCTTCACGGGGCCCTGCAGTGTGTGGAGAACCTGCTGTTCCCGAAGAAGAAAGGGATAGTAAGGGCAGAAATCGAAAAGAGGGGGCCCGTCTGGTGGCTGAAGGCAGCCTTTGTGTTCTGCCTTGTAGCGGGGGCGTGGTGCTTTTTCCGGGCATCATCGGTAAGCCAGGCCTTATATATTTTCGCCCATATGAAGGACGGCCTGGGGCATCCGGTTTCATATATCTTAAGCGGGATCAGGGCTTTTGATACAAAGGCGTTAAAGCAGATGATCGTGCCGGTGGCGCTTTTGGCGGTCTATGATTATGCGGCCCTTGACAGGGATCCTTTAGTTACCATAGGGAAACTCCCGTCCCCGGTAAGGAAGGCGTTATATTATGCATTTTTGCTGATGGTGTTATTGCTGGCAAGCTTTAATTCCCAGGAGTTCGTGTATTTTCAGTTTTAAATCCCGGTTTCAGGCTTCGGTTTTAAAGGAAAGGATATCGGCTTAAGCGCATGTCTTTGGAAGAAAGGAATAAATGGAAAGGAGCAGAGAAAAAATGTGGCGTCAGATAGGCAGGCTGTTTATAAAGTTCATAGGGATCGTGCTGCCTGTATTTGGGGCGCTCTCGCTTTACTGCGCACTGTTCCCCATGTGGTATATGGACGGGGAATATGCCATGTACCGTCAGCAGAAGGATTATGTGACGGAAAATCAGGATTATAACAGGGTATTGATCATAGGGGATTCCCGCACCAAGGCGGGGTTCATTCCTGACGGGCTCTCAGGGGACTGCTACAATCTGGCGCTGGGCGGGACGACTCCCATAGAGGGCTATTATACCTTAAAGGAGTATCTTAAAAA
Organism: Lachnospiraceae bacterium UBA3273; assembly: GCA_002362385.1. Classification (GTDB taxonomy): domain Bacteria; phylum Bacillota; class Clostridia; order Lachnospirales; family Lachnospiraceae; genus UBA2882. The sequence continues at coordinate 44,992 of DEUB01000054.1, read as the reverse complement.
TCATCCGGCTCCCGAATATGTGGTTTTGGCGTATGCGCCAATGCACTATATGGATGTGGACGCCCTCTGGACCAGAAATATTTATTTTCACGTCATGAATCCGGAGGATGCGGAAGAACTGTTCGGGATCGCGGCCGGGTTTGAGGATAAGGAAAAGATCTTAAGGGAGCATTATCGTCTGGAATATGCCATGTATCGGCTTTATATGCCGAATAAATATTGTACGGCGTTAAAAAATGCAGGATTCATCGGCAGACATGCTTTCAATGAGGAAAAGTACAGTCAGGTAAGAAACGGGCGGGGACAATGCTATTTCGGTCTGGCTGACGGCAGCGGGGATATAAACGGAGAGGCGAAGGAAAGCGATTTTTCATCTTCGGATGTTGTTACCTTTTATATGCAGAGGATTTTTGACCTTTGCAGTGAAAGCAACATACAGGTTGTGGTGGAGCAGCTTCCCATGAATGAGACCTCCCGCTCCATCCTGACAGAGGACTTTAAGGAACATTACCGGGATTACATGTATGAATTAGCAGTTGCTAATCCAAATGTAAGGATTTTCGGGGATTTCTATATGTATCCCAATGATTACTTCGGGGATGCGGATCATTTAAATCCTGTGGGAGCGCAGGCTTACTGTAACTTTATGAAGGAGCGTTATCCGGACATTTTCCATTAAGGATATTCGGACGGCAGGGAAAGGGAATGCAGAAACGGGAAATGTCATAGTGCAAAGATGTGATATGGAAAAGTGATAAAATAGCAGAGGATGAAATAATGAAGGAAAAATTGACAACACTTTGTTATATAGAAAAAGACGGCTGTTATCTGATGATGCACCGCATCAGCAAGGAAAACGATGTGAATAGAAATAAGTGGATCGGCGTGGGAGGGCATTTCGAAACAGGCGAAAGTCCGGAGGAATGCCTGCTCAGGGAGGTCAAGGAGGAAACGGGGCTGACCCTTACCTCTTTCCAGTTCCGGGGGATCATTACTTTTTCCACAGATACCTTTCCCGCGGAGTATATGTGCCTTTATACGGCGGACGGCTTCGAAGGGGAGCTGACGGAGTGTACGGAGGGCCTTTTAAAATGGATTCCCAAGGATAAAATATGGGATCTGAACCTTTGGGAAGGAGACAGGATCTTTTTGAAGATGCTTTTGGAGGACGCCCCCTTTTTTTCCATGAAGCTTCACTATGTGGGAGAAAGCTTAAGCCAGGTTCTGATCGACGGGAAGGACTTGATCCGGTAAGCAAAATGACGGAAAACGGAGAAAGCGGCGGGAGAAAGCAAAGAGAAGTGCAAAAGAAGTAGAGCAAAAGGAGTAGAACAAAAGGAGTAGAACGGACAGGCTATGGTATTCAGTACGATCATTTTTTTATGCGCGTTTTTGCCCATAACCATTATAGGATATTACCTGATGCCCGGGCGGGGAAAAAATATTTTCCTGCTTCTTTGCAGTCTCTTTTTTTATGCCTGGGGAGAACCGGTATATGTATTTGTCATGCTCGCTTCCATTATCTGCAACTATGCCTTCGGCATGGCGCTCTATAGATTCCGGAACAGGAGGAAGCTGTGGCTTATGGCTGCCGTAGCGGTCAATCTGGGAATATTGTGCGTTTTTAAATATACGGGATTTATTGTGGAGAATGCCGGAAGAATTCTTCCGGGACTTTTGAAAATACCGGAAATAGCCCTTCCTATCGGCATTTCCTTTTATACCTTTCAAGGGCTTTCCTACTCTATCGACGTATACAGGAATGAAGAGATCGTGCAGAAAAATCCTTTCAACCTGGCCCTTTATATTTCCATGTTTCCGCAGCTGATCGCAGGGCCCATTGTGCGCTACGGAGATGTAAAGGATGCTTTGGCAAAGAGAGAGCATTCTCCTGAGCTGTTTGCGGGAGGGGGGGAGCGCTTTATCATAGGCTTGTCCAAGAAAGCGATCCTGGCAAATCCTATGGGAGCCCTGGCACAGCAGATCATGGGAAGCGATACGGGATATATGGGGGCTTCCGTGGCATGGCTGGGAGCCGTTGCCTATACGCTGCAGATCTACTTTGATTTTTCGGGATATTCGGATATGGCCATCGGCCTTGGCAAAATATTCGGCTTCCACTTTCCCGAGAACTTTAACTATCCCTATATTTCCGGATCCGTCAGGGAATTCTGGCGCAGATGGCACATCTCTTTGTCCACCTGGTTTAAGGACTATCTTTATATCCCCATGGGCGGAAGCAGAAAAGGGAATGTCTATCTGCATCTTTTCATAGTATTTCTTGCCACGGGGCTCTGGCACGGGGCTGCCTGGGGATTTGTGCTCTGGGGCTTATGGCACGGGATGTTCTGTATTCTGGAAAGAGTGGCGGGAAACCTTCATAAAGATAGAGAGCACGGAGGAAAGAACGCAATTTATTATGTGAGAAACGTCTTTTCCCATGTATATACCCTCCTGGTAGTGATCACAGGCTGGGTGCTGTTCAATCTGGTAAGCGTAAGGGGCACCCTTTCTTATGTAAAGGTCATGTTCGGCATCACAAGGAATTCCTTTACCGCCTACAATCCTTTCTACTATATGGATGGCAGGACTACGGTCCTGATGGCCGTTTCGGTTCTTGCGTGCCTGCCCTGGAAGGCGATCCTGCGTTTGAAGGAAAGCACGGGCTTACTGATCGTAAAAAGACTGATACTTCTGATCCTTTTAGCCCTGTGCTTCGTTTTTATCATCACAAGCACCTATAATCCTTTTATTTATTTCAGATTTTAGGAGGAGCCATGAACAGGAAAAAGAAAACGGCAGACATTCTATTCGGGATCTGCTTTGTGGCAATGATCTTTATTCCCTTTCTTATGTTAGATATCAGGGAGCATGTAGATTCTTCTCTGGAAAACAGGGCTTTGACGGAATGGCCGGGACTTAAATTTGATAAAATGCATACGGAATGGTACGGGCACTATGTGGAGGACAGAGTGGCTTTCCGGGACGCGGCCATCAGGCTGAATGCGGACATTTCCTATTGTCTTTTTGGAGAATTTTCCGAAAAGCTCCATATGCCGGGGAAGGAAGGCTATATTTTTCCGGCGGATGAAGGATATGTACAGAATTACCAGCGGTTAAATGTGGATGAGCAGCTGATGGATGACCTTATGACTTATCTGTCGCGAAGCAATGCTTATATAAAGGAAAAGGGCGGCCTGTTCGTCTTTATGATCGCTCCCAATAAGTCTTCCGTTTACGGGGAGTATATGCCGGAGGGCATTTACGTGGATGAAACAAGGGAAAGCACCCTGGATATGGCGGAAAGAAAGCTTGAGGCGCTTTTGATTCCTCATGTGGTCCCCCATGAGGAATTCCGGGAAATAAAAGAAAAGGAACAGATCTATAACCAAAAGTATGACTGTGCCCACTGGAATGATCTGGGCGCCTTTTACGGATTGTCCATGGTGGATGAAGTGATCCATGAAGCATATCCGGATATTCCGGTTATGGAAAGAGGAGATTTTGAAGAGAGTCTGGAGACGGTACAGGGACTGGAGTTTTTTGCCGCCAGCAGGGAAATTACCGATAACGTGCCGCGGCTTTCCTGCATTCTGCCATCTTCTTACGGGGTGGAGACAGACAGCCGGGACCGCGCGGATGTACCCGTTATGGTGGGCAATAATATGGCGTACTTTTACAATGAGAATGCGCTTTCGGATAAATGTGTCCTGATCCTTCATGACAGTTTTCTGGATAACAGGGAGACATGGTATACCTACCGGTATAAAGAGGTTTATTTTACCTCCAGGGTCAATTATACCTATATGAAGGATTATATTGACCTGATCGGGCCTGATGTGGTCATTTTTGAACTGGCGGAGAGGTCTTTTGCCGACGACCTGGCGGCCTATACGGAGCTTTCTACCCTTACTTTTGAATAAAAGAGTTAAGTAGAGTCGGAAGTATGGAAAGGAAAAGAGGGGAGAGTTGCAGCAAAACGGAAAATAGGACGGGAAATAAGACGGAAAAGAAGCTGCCGTAAAAAATCCACACAGGCGCCGGTTATGAAGATCAAAAGGGCGCACATGGGAATGAAAAGAATGAGCCTGGGGGAGAAGGTATATTCCGTGGATTTTAAAAGTACCTGCCACATGTAGAAATTCAACTGTCCGTCATGGAGCAGATAGATTCCAAAGGTAGTAGAGGCTAACAGATTGACTGCTTTTATAGGCTTTACCTTTATAAAGCGGAAGCATAAAAAGAGGCTTAAGCTTACAGCGGCTACGGGGATCGTGTTGGGACGCCAGAAATAGTTTCCGCCCACGATGCCCACTTTGTTAAAGAACAGCTGAAAACGCTCCATAACATAAATGGCGCATTCCATAAAAAAGAAGATAAGGGCTGAAATCCCCAGCCATTTTGCAGAACTTACATATTTTACGGGAGGATACAGCCTGATATAGGCCCCGATCATATAAACGATGAGGAGCCAGATAAAGCGGTTGTAGTAAAACAGCGTCTCGGTGTCGTTTTTTAAGGCGCCGTAAACGGTAGGGAAAATGCAGAAAACGGCCAGACAGAGCAAAAGCATTTTCTGAAACTCCTTCCGGGCCAGACAGAGCAGAAGCTTGTTTATATAGGGAGAGAATAAATATAAAAGAATGTAAACGGTAGCGAACCAGTATTTATATTCCGTAACAGGAAAGAAATTGATAAAGACCGTGCGCCTGTCAAGGGTCAGCGTGCCGAAATGCACGCAGAGGAAAACACAGATCCAGTTATAGAACTGTACCTGCAGAAGGAGAGCGATCAGTTTTTTTATTTTGAAACGTCCGCGGATCATGTGGTAGCCGGAGATCAGAATGAAAAGATTGACGCCGATCTCTCCTAACATGTGAAAGGATTCCACCAGGAATTTGTTGAAACAGAATGCGGGATATTCAAAGCCGCCCTCCCATGCGCAGTGGAAGGAAATGATAAAAAGAATGGCAAGGATGCGCAGCAGTTCAAAATTGGAATCCCGTCCAAAACGGGAAGGCGCGGGCAGCGTACTTCCTGCGTCGTCCATTGTATGATCTGCAGGTTCTGCCTCCGTATTTTTCAGAACCTTGCTGTTTCCTGCCTTCGTATTTTTTAGCGTTTTGCCGTTTTCTTCCCCCGTCATAAGAACCTGCTTTCTGTTAAGATTGTGTTGCAAACAGATAAAAAGTTAAGTAAAGTATAATACAGACGGGAAATTTTGACAATATTCCACACGCTTTTTACAAAGGAGCCATATTCATGAACAAAGGAGAAGAAATACAAAAAGAGGGAACGGGTTCAGAAAACCTTGCATTCCGCTATTTATACGGTTTTGCCATCTTGTTTGTCCTGCTCAGTCACTGTGACGGAGGGGGCGTGGAAATGCTGTCTAACTGGATGCATTTCGGCGCCTTCCATCTGGGGATCTTCGTTTTTGGCTCGGGGTACTTTTTCAGGGAGGAAAAGCTTTTGAACCCCCGGTTGTATTTGTGGAATAAGGTAAAGAGGCTGTTGATTCCCTTATGGTGCTGGAACCTCTTTTACGGCCTTTTTTTAACTCTGCTCCACGGTTTCGGCTTTACCTTCGGAGAGCCGCTTACCCTCCGGGGCATTCTGCTTTTTCCCATAAACAGCGAAAACCTCTATGTGTTAAATATGGGAAGCTGGTTTATTTTTCCCTTCTTCTGCGTTCAGATCCTCTATGGCGCGGGGAAGCTCCTTCTTAATTTATTGGGAAGGCCAAAGGTAACGGACAGGATCCTTCAGGCGCTGTTTGTTGCGGCGGGTTTTGCAGGCGTCTATTTTGCGGGACACGGCTATCATGAATATGCTTTATATCCGGTTTTCAGGATCCTGTACTTTATGCCCTTTTATGCTTTCGGCATGTTATACAGGGACTTTTTGGAGAAAGTCCTTTCTAAGGTGCCGGCAGCGCTTTATTTCGGAACCTGTCTGCTGATCTCCCTCATGTTGAACGCCCGTTTCGGAAAACCGGTTTATGTTATTCCCTCCTCCTGTGATTATCCTTTTGGTATGTGGGCAACCTATCTGGCAGGAGCTGTGGGAATTTTGTTCTGGCTAAGGGTTTCCACGGTGCTTGCGGATTTTGGGAAAAAGTGCATCCCGCTTCTGGTCCTGGGAAGGAGCACATGGGACATTATGTTCCATCAGTTTGCGGGCATAATGGCGGTCAAGGCTGTTTTTGCCGTAACAGGCAGGATCTTCGGGATCTTTCGGGATTTTGACCCTGCCGCATTCTCGGGAGATATCTGGTATTTGTACAGGCCGGGCGGTATAAAGGAATTTGCACTGCTGTATGTTTTGGGAGCCATCGGCATATCTTTGGGGGTAAAGGCCCTTTTGGAGAAAGGAAGAAAGCAATGGGAAAAGGCGGTAAAAGGCAGGGCATTCTGGTGGGTTCAGCGCCGCTTGGAAAAGAAAGCCGGCTGTTAAAAAAGCTTTTAGAAGCGGAGGAAGACGTATACAGTGTGGCGGTGGACGGCGGGATCGGCTTTTTTGCCGAATATGGTTTAAAGCCATGGTGCTTTGTGGGAGATATGGACTCCCTGCAAGGAGACGAAAGAAAGATACTGTCTTCCATGGGGCTTCCCAAAGAACGTTTTTACCGGGCGCCGGTCATGAAGGATGATACGGACATGGCGTTAGCGGCAGAAACGGCATGGAAGGCAGGCTGTGAGGAGATCCTCATATTTGGAGGAACGGGAGGGGAGAGGATTTCCCATACCGTTGCCAATATCCAGCTGATGCACGCTTATGCAAAAAAAGGCTGCCATATCGTGATGATCTCTGAAAACTGCCGGATGGAAGTGCTTAGTAGGGGGATTAAGGTTTTTTCAAAAGAAATGAAAGGGCTGGTTTCCGTATTTTCCCTGACGGACGTGTCGGAACGTGTGGAAATAGAAGGGCTTCAATACGGATTTAAGGGAAATCTTTTAAACGACCGCGCCCTGGGGGTAAGCAATGCTTTTATAGGGAAAGAGGGTCGGATTTCCATAGGCGGAGAAGGATGCCTGCTTTTGGTATATGAAAATGACAAAGGAGAGCAAAATGGAAGCAGTAGTTTTTGATATGGACGGGGTAATTTTCGACTCCGAGAGGCTTTATATGCAATGCTGGCAGACGGTTGCGGAGAAATACGGGATTACGGGAATTGAAGAGGCATGCTATAAGTGTCTTGGCATTAATGCGGCTTTGACAAGGCAGACCATGCTTGAGCATTTCGGCAGCGGTTTTCCCTATGATGAATATGCAAAGGAGGTCTCGGCACTGTTTCATAAGCGGGCGGAAGGCGGGAAGCTTGCGAAAAAGCCGGGAGTAGAGGAATTGCTCGGTTATTTAAAGGAAAAAGGCGTAAAGACCGCACTGGCGTCCTCCACAAGAAAGGCCGTGGTAGTAAAGGAGCTGGAGGAAGGAGGGCTTTTGTCCTATTTTGACGAGATCGTGGGCGGAGATATGGTAAGCCGCAGTAAACCGGAACCGGATATTTTTTTAAAAGCCTGTGAAAATCTGGGCGTGGCTCCCGGGAACGCTTTTGCCGTAGAGGATTCCCATAACGGGATCCGGGCCGCTTACAGGGCGGGGATGAAGCCTGTTATGGTGCCCGATCTGGCGGCGCCCGTAGAGGAAATAGAAAAAATTTCCCATGTGATCCTGCCTTCCCTGTATGAGGTAAAGGCATATTTTGAAAAAGAAGATTTTTTTGCCCGGTCAGGAACTTGAAAAAACTAGGTAATAAGTCTCCTTTTTTCCCGAAAATAACTGTGCTATAATAATGGGTAATAATAAAATACAGATATTGTATTAAAGAGTGAAAGAGGGGGAGATAAAAGTGGAAAAGGAAAGGACAACGGGGGAAAAGGAAGGAAAGAAGGGGTTTTCCCTTGTTCAGAAATTATTGTGCCTGTCGATCATCCCTACGGTGGCATTGGGGGTCGTGATCGCCATATATGCGGCGGCGAGCATTGTTGACGGAATGCAGGATGAATTCTTAAGCGGGCTGAGGAACAGCTCTCTTTTTATCAGGTCTGCATATGATGCGCTGGATGAAGGAGCGTATGCCTTGGACGAAAACGGCGATCTGGTAAAGGGCGGATTGAATGTTACGGCACAGGAAGAGCTGTTGGATTCCTTTATAAAGGATACGGATATGGCGGTTACCTTTTTTTACGGAGACACCCGCATGGCAACTTCATTGATCGACAAAGAAAGCGGAAAGCGGATCGTCGGTACACAGGCAGCACAGGAAGTGACGGATGCGGTGTTAAAAAGGGGAGAAGAGTATACGGCTACGGATATCGTCATTAACGGCAGCAATTACTATGCCTGCTATATTCCCCTTAAAAACGGCAGCGAAGTGATCGGCATGGTCTTTGTCGGCGCACCCAGTGAGGATATCAATACCTTTATTACGGAAAAGGTCAGGAACATCATTATCCTGTGCCTGCTCATTTTAGCCCTGGTAGCCGTTGTTGTGGTCCGGGCGGCATTAAAGATCAGCAATTCCATTAAGGATATGGAAAAGGCGGTTGTCCGGATCTCCCAGGGAGACCTGACTACTGTCATAGACCCTAAATCCTTAAAACGTTCTGACGAGATCGGCGTTATGGCAAGGGCCCTGCGGGATACCATTGACAAGCTGAGCGAGATCATACGGGAGATTACCAGATCCGCTACGGTCCTTATGAAAGACGGGCACGATCTGGAGAATATGGCAAGCCAGACAAGCAATACGTCCGATGAGGTAAGCCGTGCGGTAGAGGAGATAGCCAAAGGGGCTATCGTCCAGGCGGAAGGAATAGAGCGCGCCACCGGCCTGGTTTCGGATATGGGAGAGCAGATCGAGCGGATCGCAGGAAACATCCAGCTGTTGTACCAGACTTCCGAACAGATGCAGAGCGCAGGCAAATATGCGGAAGACAATATGAAGGAGTTTACCGTTTCCAATGAACAGACCAATACGGCCATCGGCAAGGTGGCGGAAAATGTGAAAAAGACGGATGAATCCGTAAATACCATTGCCGATGCCCTGTCCCTGATTACGGATATTGCGGATGAAACCAATCTTCTTTCTTTAAACGCTTCCATTGAGGCGGCAAGGGCAGGAGATGCGGGCAGAGGGTTTGCGGTTGTTGCGGCACAGATCCAGAAGCTTGCGGAAGAGTCCAACAGCAGCGCATCACAGATTTCCAGGATCATTACCACCCTGTCGGCGGATTCGGCAAATACCATTTCCGTTATGGACGAGCTTAGCAGGAACCTGGAAGTCCAGCAGGAAAAGCTGGTCGATACCTTGAACCGCTTCCATGATGTGAGCGGAGGAATTGTTTCCTCGAACGAAAGTACGGAACAGATACATAAGCAGGCAACGGACTGCAATGAATCCAGGAATTCGGTTATCGACATCATTCAGGATCTTTCTGCATTGTCAGAGGAAAATGCGGCGTCCACGGAACAGACAACAGCTTCCATGGAGGAGTTAAATGCCACGATTAATCTGTTGGCAGAATCAGCAAAGAGTCTGCAGAATCTGGCGGTGGCGCTGGAGAATGACATGAAATTCTTTAAAGTTGAGTAACGGTCATATTAAAAGTGAAAATACACTTTCTCTTTAGGGGGAGAGTGTATTTTTTATGAATTCTTCCTTAAATCTTTTTAAAATCAGTTTCTATTCCGCAATTTTCAGTATATAATGCATTTTATATCAGATGAAGCAACGGCAGGAGTTGATGGATATGAGAGAAAAAGTATATCGTTTTATGCAGGGAAGATACGGAATGGACGCTTTTTCCGGTTTCCTCATAGGCGCAGGGCTTTTAACGGCAGTCTTGAACGCCTTTTTCGGAAGCCGGATACTGACGGTTTTGTCATGGGCCTTTGTCATTTTTGCCTACAGCAGGATCTTTTCAAAAAACCGGGGCAGATGCATTGCCCAGAACCTATGGTTTTATAACCATACAAAGGCGGTCAGGGAATTTGTGCAGAAGGAAAGGGGCAGAATGAGGATCAGGAAGACCCACCACATCTATACCTGTAAAAAATGCGGGCAGAAGATCAGGATTCCAAAGGGGAAGGGCAGGATCATGGTTATCTGTCCCAAGTGCAGGAATGAATTTCCAAAAAGGAGTTAACAATGTTCGGGTATATTACCGTCAACAAACCGGAACTGAAGATAAAAGAGTTTGAGGAATACAGGGCATACTACTGCGGACTGTGCGGTGCATTGAGAAAACGCTGCGGACTGAAAGGACAGCTTTCCCTAAGCTATGACCTGACGTTTTTGGCCATGCTTTTAACGGGGCTTTATGACGGAAGGACGGAGGATGTGCCCTGTAAATGCATATTTCATCCGTTTGATAAGATGCGCCGGAAGGAAAGCCAGTTTTTGTATTATACCGCCGACATGAACATTCTTCTGACTTATTATAAGTGTCTTGATGACTGGACGGATGAAAAAAAGGCGGCAGAAGCGGTTTATGCCAAAAGCCTGAGCAGGCAGTACCGGAATATAAAGAAGAGATATGCCGTAAAAATCCAGGCGGTGGAGGAAAATTTCAACACCCTGGCCCGGGCGGAAGAGGCAGGAATAGACGATATTGATTTTTTATCGGGATGCTTCGGCAAGATCCTTTCGGAGATTTTTGCTTATAGAAAGGACGAGTGGGAGGAACCGGTCAGAAGAATGGGATTTATGCTGGGACGTTTTATCTACATTATGGATGCCTATGAGGATTTAGAAAAGGACAGGAAGAAAGGGAACTTCAATCCCTTTAAGAAGAAGGCGGATAATCCCGGATTTGATGAATGGATCAGGGATATTCTTACGGTGGCGGCTTCCTCCTGCGCAGAGGAGTTTGAAAAGCTGCCGGTCATAGAGAATGTGGAGATCTTAAGAAATATTCTTTATTCGGGAATCTGGACCAGATACGAAAGGGTCCTGTCATCAAAGAACGGGAAGAGGTAAGGTTATGAGAAATCCATATGAGGTTCTTGGAATTCCTTTAGATGCGTCGGACGAGGAGATCAAAAAGGCATACCGGAAGCTGAGCCGGAAATATCATCCTGACGCTAATGTGGATAATCCCCACAAAGAACAGGCGGAAGAAAAATTTAAAGAGGTACAGGCGGCATATCAGGATATCATGAATAAAGGCCCGGGAGGCAGGAGAGACAGCGGCTACGGCGGATTTGGAGGCCGTGAAAGCTATAGCGGCTTTGAAGGTTTCGGAAACTATGGCGGTTTTGGAAGCTATGGCGGATTCCGCGGATATGATCAAAGAAGCGCGGGAAATGAAGACGAGGATTCCCTGTATATCAATGCGGCTTACCGTTATGCGGCAAACGGGCTTTATCGGGAAGCAATGAATGTGCTGGGACAGGTAAAAATAAAAAATGCAAGGTACTATTATGTCAGCGCTCTTGCCAATGCGGGGCTTCATGACCAGACTGCGGCCTTGGAGCATATCAGGATCGCCGTGAGCATGGAGCCGGGCAACGAAGAGTACCGGCAGCTTCTTAGGTATCTCCAGAGCGGAGGCCAGTGGTATACCGCCAGGGGAATGGGATACGGGAATCCCGTCAGGGATGACGGAGGATTTTGTTTCAGGCTGTGTATTGCAAATATGCTGTGCAACCTTTGCGGCGGCGGGTTTTTCTTCTGTTAAGTCCCTGCCGCTCTAAGGTGGGATAAACATTTCCGATATCCAGCGAAAGTATTGACCTTCCACCAGGTGGAAGGTGTATTTTTGAAGAGAAAAGAGCCGGAGGTAATTTTATGAAGATCAACGAGGTGGAGAAAAGGGTGCAGATCACCAAAAAGAGCATCCGTTTTTATGAGCAGGAAGGGCTGCTGCATCCGGAAAGAAATAAGGAAAACGGATACCGGGATTACTCCGAGAGGGATGTGGAAATATTATTAAAAATAAAATTCCTGCGGAAGCTTTCCCTGCCTATTGAAGAGATCAAGATGATCCAAAGCAAAAGGCTGACCTTAGAGGATGCTTTAAAAAGACATCTGATCACATTGGAGCGGGAGGAAAAGAATCTGCAAAGGATCGGCGAACTGTGCCGGATGATCTCCAAAGAAGATGTTTCATATGATACCCTGGACGCATCAGCCTGTCTGGAGAGGATAGGAGAAATGGAGCAGGAAGGAGTGAGGTTTATGAATGTAAGCGAACAGGATAAAAAAAAGAAACGGTATTCCATCGTGGCGGGGATGCTCTTTATCGGCCTTATGGTATTTATTGAAATTCTGACGACATGGGCATATCTGACGGAACCTGATGGAGCCCCGCCCATCTTCCTCATGATATTCTTGTGGCTGATTCCGTTTGCATTTATCTTAGGGACTGTCGCGGTAATGAGGGAAAGATTGAAGGAAATTGAAGGAGGAGAGGAAAATGAAGCTGCTAAATATTGATTATATTCCCGGGAGGGAATTAGAGGTTTTGGAAATCGTAAAGGGAAACGTGGTCATGTCAAAAAACATGGGAAAGGATATTATGGCAGGGCTGAAGACCCTGGTAGGCGGAGAGATCGTGGGCTATACGGAGATGCTGAACCAGGCCCGGCAGATCGCTGTAAAGCGTATGGTGGATGAAGCGGAAAAGCTGGGAGCGGACGCCGTTATCAATATACGCTATGCTTCTTCATCCGTTATGCAGGGCGCGGCGGAAATCATTGCCTATGGAACTGCCGTAAAATATGTGGTAGAATAAGGACGGACAAAAGAAATAAGGCAAATAGTGCGGCCAAATACGAAAGAAAAGTCGGTTTTGAAAGATTCTTTTGTGTCTGGCCGCATTTTGAGGAGGAATTGTTTATGAAAAAGAAAATTTTGGCACTTTTGTTATCGTTTTCCATTTTGTCACTGGCAGCTGGCTGTTCAAATGCCAAAACAGAGCCTGAAAAAGAGACGCCGGTAATGGAGGACGTGCCGGAAACGGATGTGAGCGCGCCGGAGGATATTCAGGAACCCGAGCCGGAAGCGCCTGTAATGGAGCCGGAAATATCGGATGAGAAGGAAGAAGCCCCTGTGGAGCAGGAAGCTCCAAAGGTTGAAAATACTTCCCGCATTCCTCTTGAAAAGGGAATAGCGGATGAAAATACCACGGCAGTTGTATATTATGAATTTAAAAAGGACTATCCCGCTGATGGGGCAGAGGTTTTGGGAAGCCTTGAGTTTACGATCCCGCAGCTTACCATGAGGAGCGCGGGAGCAGGGAAGATCAATGAGGATATCCTTGAGTATTTTGAAGAGCGGCTTGATGAAATGGATGAGACGGCAGAAGGTCTTTCTGGCGGAGAGGATATGACCGAGCCGTATACTTTGGAAATCGGTTATGAAATGACTTATCTGGATGAGAATAGGATCTGTCTGCTGCTTTCAGGCTATGAATACAGCGGCGGAGCTCACGGAATGCCTTTTAGAAAAGCGCTGATCTATGATCTGAAAAGCGGGGAAGAGCTGGAGGCTGAGGATTTGTTTGACGTAAGCGAGGATGAGTTTGGGGCTGCTTTTACCTCGGCTTTTGAGGCACGTATGGCGGAGTCGCCGGATGATTACTGGGCGGACGCCATGGATTACGTGAAAGAAGGTGCTTCCTTTGATAATGAGGATTTCTATCTGACGGAAAGCGGTACGGTATTTTATTTTGAACCTTATGTGCTGGCGGCGTATGTTTTCGGATATATTGAGGCGGAAGTGCCTTATAGCAGCGTAGGGCTTAAGTAGATTGGTGTGTGACGGGAGAGCGGTATTTACGCAAGCACGGTAAACGGGCATAAAACCCCGCAGACCGGTGGTATAAAAGTTTTCTGTTTTTCGCAGGCAGACTGTAAATTGTGGTTTTTCTAACAGTCTGCCAAGGGGCGGCGGCAGCGCCCGGGTGCGCCGTCAATGCGGCATCCATGCCGCAGGACGGCTGAATTGCCATCCGTGGCAATTCCCCCTTTGGTGTGGGCAGACTGTAAGAAAAATCACAATTTACAGTGGGTGCCTGCAAAAACAGAAAGCTTTTATACTACCGGTCTGCGGGGTTTTATGCCCGTTTACCGTGCTTTAGAAAAGACCGCTTTCCCGGCGGTGCGGCAGGGAGGAGCCGGGGGATGTATGTAGGTGGGATTAAAAGGATCGGTTAGTATTTTTGGGGATATATTAAAAAAACGGGTTAAAAAATGTCTTGTGGGGGATTGACAGAATAGTTTGTTGGTGGTATGGTTAGTTACATAAGTAATTAAGTATAGAACGAATGAGGTGGGGCAGCTGACGGATGGGGAGGATTTAAATAAGAGAACGGGAACCGGTTTAGGAAAACTTGTAAAGAAGGTAAGGAAGGAGGAAGAAATACGTGAAGGAGATTTTGACCCAGGAGAAGTCGATTTATATTCAGATCGCAGAGATGATAGAGAATGATATTTTAAGGGATGTGATCCTGGAAGAGGAGCGGGCGCCGAGCACCAATGAGCTGGCAAAGCTGTATGTGATCAATCCGGCAACGGCGGCCAAGGGCATCAATCTGTTGGTTGATAAGGGTATTTTGTATAAGAAAAGAGGCGTAGGTATGTTTGTGGAGAGCGGAGCGAAGGAACGGATCAAAGAGGGAAGAAAAGCGGAGTTTTATGAGAGATTTGTCAAAAGCCTGCTTAAGGAGGCAAAAAGCTTAGGGATCGGCAAGGCGGAACTGATTCATATGATAGAGGAGGAAAGATAAATGAGTCTGGAATTGAAGAATATTACAAAATGTTACGGAAAGAAAACAGTGTTGGATGATTTGGAGCTGACTCTTGAGGAGGGAAAGATTTACGGTCTGGTAGGAAGAAACGGCGCAGGAAAAACAACTATGCTTTCCATTGCCAGTGCGCAGAATCCGGCTACAAAGGGAGAAGTGCTGCTTTCGGGGGAGACGATATGGGAAAACCAGAAGGCCCTGGATCAGATCTGTTTTTCAAGGGAGATCATCAATGAGGCAAATAATACCACCAGCGCCCTGAAGGTAAAAGAATATCTGAGGATGGCGGGAATGCTTTTCCCTTACTGGGATAAGGAAATGGCTGACAGGCTGGTGGAAGAGTTTGAACTGGATGAAAAGCAGAAGCTCATAAAGCTGTCTAAGGGTATGCAGTCCATGGTGACCATTATCGTGGCGCTGGCAAGCAAAGCAAAATATACATTTTTGGATGAACCGGCGGCAGGGCTTGATGTGGTAGCGCGGGAGAATTTCTACAGGATCCTGTTAGATGAGTACAGTGAAAGCGGAAGGACCTTTGTGATCTCCACCCATATCATCGAAGAGGCGTCGGATGTGTTTGAAGAGGTTCTTTTCTTAAATAAAGGGAAGATCATGCTGAAGGAAAATACCGAGGAACTTCTCTCACGCTGTATCCATGTCAGCGGCAGGGCTGAAGACGTGGATGAGATCGCAAAAGGGAAAAAGGCTTTCCATCCGGAAAAAATAGGCAGGAGCAAGGGAATTACCCTGATGCTCGATAAGGGCGAGGCTTTTGACAAGGAAGGAAAAGATGTGGAGGTAAGTCCTTTGAATCTGCAGGATATATTTGTAGCCCTTTGCGGTAAGGAGGAAAAGCTATGAGAGAAGGAACAAAGCGTCTGTTAAAGTGCGATCTGATGTTTGTTTTTAAAGATATCTGGGTTTGGTTCCTTGTTGTGGCCGGCCTTCAGATATGGTTTTATTTATTCTACAATACAGTGGCGAATGCAGCCCTTCTCATAAGTTTTGTAGTAGGAGTATGTCTTTTGAGCACCAGTGTAAAAGACTGGCAGGCACAGATCAGGATGTATGTGAGTGCAGGTATAAGCAGAAAGGGGATCTTTCAGGTTCTCCTCATAAGGAATACGGCGCTTCTTTTGACGGGGCTGCTTATAGAAGCCGTCATGGTCTTTGCATTTTATCCGGAGCTCGGGATCAAATTTCTGGCCGTATCAGGAATTTACATGCTGTTTGTGTGGGGATTTGGAGAGACGGCAGGTGTGATGGTATATCAGAGGAAAAAGCTGGGGATGTTCCTGACGGTAATCGGTTATATTCTGACCATGATCCCCTGCTCGTTCAGCTTTTTTTCGGAAGGTCAGGCGGATTTCTGGATGGTCCTGCTTAGAGAGATTCCGCTAACGGCAGTGTTTGTGATGGGAGCTTTGGCAGTGGCAGTACTGGCGGGAAGTATCTGTTTTGCAAGGAAACATATGGGAAAATATATGGTGTATTGACCGGTAAGGAGGAAATAGTATGTTGATAAAAACCATGAAGCTGAGACTGGATGAGCTGGCTCTTTACGTCACATTTAATCTGGGGAGCTTTTTGCTGGGAAGCCTTCTGCTTGCCCTTATGACCTATTTAGGCGGCAGCGATGGGGATTATACCGTATTCCGCTTTGGAACGGTTATGGCGTGGATCGTATTCTGTTTTGTGTCCGTTATGATGGGAATGTTTGGCATGGGAAACTATTTTGACTGGCATGTGGGACTTGGCAGGACGAGAAAGAGCTTCTTTGTATGCGACCTCATAACGGAATGCTGTTTCAATCTGGTAAGTCTTGTGGTCATCGGGGTGCTCAGCCTTGTAGAAGGCGGTATTTTAAAAGCCTTTTACGCATCTTATACGGAAGAGGGGAAAATCCTGTGGGGGCCATGGCTTCTCTGGATCATTCCGGTTTTCGCCGTCGTGCTGGCGGTTGTCAGGGAATTTACAGGCAGCATACTCATGCGCTTCGGAAAAAAAGCATTTTGGGTAATGTGGGCGCTCTGGATGCTCATCTGTCTTTTGCCGGGGAATAAAAACGGCGTCATAGGGGAAATGATAAGAAAGGTAATGGCCGGGATCGTCGGCGTATCCATGACGGGCTGGGCGGTCATGGGAGCCGCACTTGTCATTTTGCTTTCAGCGGTTTCCTGGCTGATCATAAGAAAACAGGCAGTCAGAGGATAATAAAGGGTAGTCCCAAAAGCGGATAGCAGATAAAACGGCAGAGAAGGAGAACAGGGTAAAGATAATTGAAAAAGGGATTGCATGCAGATTCAGGCCGTTGTAGAATAGAGAAGCGGATGCAAAAATGAAAGGCATCTGTGCGGATAAAGAGGAACAGGTTATTACAAAATGGAAAGAGTTATTTTAGCGGGACTGGATCTGGATGACGGCAGAAATTTTGCATGTTCCATGGAAGAACTAGAGGAACTGGCCAAAGCGGCAGATATGGAAGTGGTCGGCGCCATGAGCCAGAGGGCATCTGCAGTCAATAAAGCGTTTTATATCGGAACAGGAAAAGTAGAGCAGGTACGGCAGCTGGCGGCAGAGTCAGGTGCCGATCTTGTTATTTTTGATAATGCCTTATCGCCCATGCAGCTTCGGAATCTGCAAAAGGAACTGGAGCTGGCGGTAATGGACCGGACCACTCTTATTCTGGAAATATTTTCAAAGCGGGCGCGGACCAGGGAAGCAAAGCTTCAGGTAGAGACTGCATCCCTGCAGTACATGCTGCCGAGGCTTGTGGGGCTTCACGACGCTTTGAGCAGGCAGGGCGGCGCCAGCGGCTCCATGAGCAGCAAGGGGGCAGGCGAGAAAAAGCTGGAGTTGGACAGGCGGCATATAGAGGCAAGGCTGGCTGCTTTGAGAAGGGAGCTTGCCCGGGTGGAAAAGGACAGGGAGACCCAGCGCAAGCAGCGCTTAAAAAGCGCCGTTCCATCCGTCAGTCTGGTCGGGTATACCAATGCGGGGAAATCCACCGTGATGAATGCCCTTATTGATCGGTATACCTGCGGAGAAGAAAAGAAAGTGCTGGAAAAGGACATGCTGTTTGCCACTTTGGACACGACGGTGCGGAAAATGGAGGGAGAAGGCGGCAAAAGCTTTCTTTTGTCCGATACGGTAGGCTTTATCGACGAGCTTCCCCACAACTTGATAAAGGCTTTCCGGTCTACTCTTGAAGAGGTAAGAAATGCGGATCTTCTCTTACATGTCATTGATTATTCCGACGAGTCCTACAGAGAGCATATGAAAGTGACGGAAAAGACCTTAGAAGAGCTGGGGGCGGGAAAGATTCCTGTCATATGCGTATTTAATAAACTGGATTTAAAGGCAGGAGAGGAAGATTATCCCAGGATTGCCGGAAATAATATCTTTATGGCGGCGGGAAAGGGTCTCGGGATAGAAGAGCTGGTTTCCCACATTGAAAAAAATCTCTTTGGAAAGAGGAAGGAATACGAACTTATGATCCCCTATACCGCAGGCGGCGTGTTTTCCGATTTATCGGGAAAGGCGTATATCAAGGCTTATGAATACAGGGAAGCCGGTATTTATGTAAGGGCGGCATTGGACGAGAAAATGGCAGGCAGATACAAAAAATATGTGCAAAACGAACCATAATGGGAATTTTATATCCGATACGGGCGGCAGGATGGCCCGGCGGATTCAGGAAGATGGCCGATACAGGCTGAAAAGAAAGGAAAAAGCAGGATGAAACTGGTATCATGGAATGTAAACGGGCTGCGCGCCTGTGTGGAAAAGGGATTTACGGAGGTTTTTAAAGAACTGGATGCGGATATATTCTGCGTACAGGAAACAAAGATGCAGGAGGGGCAGCTTGCGCTTGAGTTACCCGGATATTACCAGTATTTTAATTATGCAGAGAAGAAAGGATATTCGGGGACGGCGGTTTTTTGCAAAAAAGAACCTTTAGAGGTCTTAAAGGGGATCGGCATAGAAGAACATGACAAAGAAGGCAGGGTCCTGACCCTGGAATTTGAGGATTTCTATTTCGTAACGGTATACACGCCCAATTCCCAGAATGAATTGAAAAGGCTTTCCTACCGCATGGAGTGGGAAGAGGCTTTTTTATGTTATCTAAAAGGACTTGAGCAGAAAAAGCCGGTTATATTTGCAGGGGATCTAAATGTGGCCCACAAAGAGATCGACCTGAAAAATCCTAAGACAAACAGGCGCAACGCGGGATTTACCGACGAGGAAAGAAATGCTTTTGGCAGACTGTTGGAAAACGGGTTCATTGACACCTTCCGCTATTTCTATCCGGATAAAACGGATATCTATTCCTGGTGGTCCTACAGATTCCGTGCCAGGGAGAAAAATGCAGGGTGGCGGATCGACTATTTTATCGTATCGGAATGTCTGAAAGAGCGGTTAAAGGATGCTGCGATCCACACAGAGATCACAGGCTCCGACCATTGTCCCGTAGAGTTAGAACTATTTGACTGATTTATAAAAAATCAATTAAATTCCCAAATCTTTCTACTTTTCCGTAAATTTGTGCTATAATGTGCGTAAAGGGCAGAGTCAAGTATTCAGAGAAACAACTGCCAAGCTGGCTTGAGCAGTTGCTT
>DEUB01000054.1:0-25350 GCA_002362385.1 Lachnospiraceae bacterium UBA3273 | reverse complement strand
CGGAAAACCGAAGGTTTTTCGGAGTTCTGCCCGTAGCCCGGTCCTATCCGCAGCCGGCAAAACAAAATACAAAACACAGGCAAAACAAAATACGAAACACAACACAATCTTACACCCCCACCGGCCCAAAGGCCGTTTCATATTAATCAAAAAACAATGCATAATAAAAGAAAGGTGATAAACATGACAAAAATTGATATTGTATCCGGTTTTTTAGGAGCCGGCAAGACAACATTGATTAAAAAATTATTAAAAGAGGCGCTTTCTACGGAACAGGTAGTGCTGATTGAAAACGAATTTGGGGAAATCGGCATAGACGGCGGTTTTTTAAAGGAAGCGGGCATTGAGATAACGGAGATGAATTCCGGCTGTATCTGCTGTTCCCTTGTGGGAGATTTTGGGACTGCTTTAAAGGAAGTGCTGGATAAATACCATCCCGACCGTATCCTGATCGAGCCCTCAGGGGTGGGGAAGCTTTCTGACGTCATGCGTGCAGTGGAAGGGGCGACTGCTTCCGAAGGCGTGCATTTAAACAGCGCGGTGGCTGTTGTGGACGCCAAGAAATGCAAGACCTACCTGAAAAATTTCGGCGAGTTTTTTGCCAACCAGATCGAACATGCGGGAACCGTGATCTTAAGCCGCACAGGGGAAATGAGCGATGAAAAGATCAACGCGGCGGTTGCCCTGATCAGGGAGCATAATGCCAAGGCTGCGGTTATTACTACGGATTGGAATAAGCTGGACGGCGGCAAAATTTTAGAGACGATAGAAGACGCCAAGGATTTAGAAGCGGAATTGATGCAGGAAGTATTAAAAGCCCATGAGCATGACCATGAGCACGGAGAGGACTGCACCTGCGGATGCCACGACCACGACCATGGCCATCATCACGATCACGACGAGCATGATCATGACCACCATCATGAGGGTCACGACGAGCACGACCACGACCACCATCATGAGGGTCACGACGGACATGATCATGACCACCATCATGAGGGCCACGACGGACATGACCACGACCACCATCATCACGACCATGACGATCATGACCATGACCACCATCATCACGACCACGACGGACATGACCACCACCATCATCATGCCGATGAGATATTTACCAGTGTGGGGATCGAGACCTCTTCCAAATTTACAAAGGAGCAGGTACAGGCATGTCTGGATGCCCTGGAGGATACAGAAAAATACGGAATGGTTTTACGGGCAAAGGGAATGCTGCCCACAGAGGGAGATCTGTTCATTCATTTTGACCATGTGCCCGGAGAAAGCGAGATCAGGGACGGAAGTGCGGAATATACGGGCAAGATCTGTGTCATCGGCTCGGGATTAAAGGAAGAAAATATCAGGGCATTATTTGAGGTCTAGGAGGGAAAAGACATGATTCCTGTTTATGTCATCAACGGATTTTTGGACAGCGGTAAAACGGAATTTATTACCTATACTTTGGGACAGCCATATTTTCAGACGAGAAGCACCACTTTGCTGGTCGTCTGTGAAGAAGGGGAGAACGAGTATGATGAAAGGCTTTTGAAAAAGAGCCGGACGGTCATGGAAGTGATGGAAGATGAAGAGGAGTTTACTTCCCAGAATTTAATCAGCCTTGAAAAAAAGCATAAACCCTCAAGGATCATCATTGAGTATAACGGCATGTGGAATGTAAAGAACATGAAATTTCCCTGGCACTGGAAGATGGAGCAGCAGATTACCATGATAAACGGCGCTACCTTTGCCTCTTACTTTACCAATATGAAGTCTCTGGTTGCGGAGCATATCAGGCAGTCCGAGCTGATCATCATGAATCGCTGCGACGGCATGGAGGATAAGCTGGCGGGTTATAAACGGAACATTATGGCCTTAAATCAAAGTGCGGAGATCATTTTTGAAAATGCTTCGGGAGAAATGAATGTGACCCTGGAGGAAGATCTGCCTTATGACCTGAATGAAGACCCTATTGTGCTGAATGATATGGGATACGGCTTCTGGTATCTGGATGCACTGGACAATATGGAACGTTATAAAGGGCGGACCGTAGAATATACGGCAATGGTCCTTCATCCCCAGAATTTTCCGGCAGGATATTTTGTGCCGGGTAGAATGGCCATGACCTGCTGTGCCGACGACATGGCTTTTTTAGGATATGCCTGCAAATATGATGATGCGGACAGCCTGGAACAGAAGTCCTGGGTAAAGGTAACTGCAAAGGTAGCGGTCGAATATTTTGAAGATTATGGAAAAGAGGGCCCCGTCCTGCACGCCATAAAGGTTGAACCGGCTAAAAAACCAAAGAATGAAGTGATTTCATTTGTATGATACACAATGAAAAGGATTCAGAGAAACGGTAATAGTTATGGAGAAAAACTGTCTGATTATTGAAGATAATTATGTTCAGAGGGAATTTATGAAGAGGCTCGTGCAGGAATTGTCCGAAGAGGTCTTGGTTTATGACGTGGACAATCTGCAGGAGGCTTATCAGATCCTGTTGGAGAACACCATTGATCTGTTCATTATTGATATTGTACTGGACCGAAACAAAAAGAATGACATTTCAGGGGTCAAGCTGGCCAATGTGGTCAGGGATATTCCTTATTATGCTTTTACACCGATTATCTTTGTAACTTCTTTGATAGATCCCAAGCTGTTTGCATACAGCAACCTCCATTGCTTCTGTTATCTGGAAAAGCCCTTTTCCCAGGAAGAGGCAAGGTCCGTTATCCGGGATGCCATGGAATATTCTACTCCCAAGAAGGAACTGAGCACGTTTTGTTTGAGGAAGGGCGGAATCTTATTCCCCATACAGGTAGACGATATCGTCTATATAGAAAGCTTTAACAGGAGTATTCTTATTTACAGAAAAGACGGGAAAACGGATAAGATGCCTTATATGACCTGCAGGCAGATATTACAGGAAGCAGGGAATTCTTCCCTTCTGCAGTGCAACCGTTCGGTCATTGTGAATAAAAACTATATCTGGTCCGTGGACCGGGTCAACCGTTACATTGTATTGCGCGACTGCGGAAAACAGGTAGATATCGGCGTTACATATCTAAAGAAGGTCATGAGTGAATTGTGCAGTTTTTGACAGCCGGATGCAGGAGAGGGTGGTTCCGATTCCTGCCTCATTTTTCGAATATATACGATAAAGATAAGAAAACAGCGGTAAACGTATGCCGCTGTTTTTTGTGCGGTTTATGTATAAATGCAGGGAAAAAGTTTAAATCATTCTATTCGATTCAAAAATAACAGCATTCGGTTCCAAAATGTGCCAAAAGGGAGAATTTTGTGTAAAATGTGCTTATATTCAAAGGAGGAGAAGCTGTCATGTTTAGAATTGCAATATGCGATGATGATGGGGAATTCATTTTCTATCTGGAAAAACGGATTACTGCAGTTTTAGGGGAATACGGCGAGGCTGAGTTTTTTGAATATCACAGTGGAAGGGAGTTATTGTTTGATCTGTATGGCAGACCTGAGTTCGATGTGCTGTTTCTGGATGTCCAGATGCCGGAAATGGATGGAAATGCGGTGGCAAGGGAATTTCGTGAAAGATATTATTCTACCATGCTGGTTTTTTGCTCCGGCGCCTGCCTGCCCACGCCGGAAACTTTTAAGGTAAGGCCCTACAGGTATTTAATGAAGCAATATTCTGACAGTCGGTTTGAAGAGGAACTTAAGGAGGTATTCGAACACTTATCCAAAAAGAAAGAAAGCCCTATTGTCTGGGGCTGCTATGACAAAACAAGGTATAAGCTGGGGCTGGATGATATTTTATATATTTCCATAGCCAAACGGGGCTGTACCCTGCATTTACTGGAAAATTCCGCTTTGGCCGGCATTTCGCATGAAATGTTTAATGTCAATAAGCTTTCGGAGCTTTATGAGGATATTAAGGATTTTGGGTTTGCATATGCTCACAACAGTTATGTGGTAAATATGAAATATGTCAGGAAAAGAAACGCTACGGAGTTAGAGTTAGTCAACGGATGTGTGCTGACTATATCCAGATCAAAGGGAAAGGAGTTTGACGCTGCTTTTTCCAGATATCTGTCCAGCAAATATCTCAGATAACGGAAGGAATAAAGGAGAAAACCATGTTTTGGGAATATAGTATAATTAATTTTCTGGTATGCGTTTTTGACACTTATCTGATCTATGATTTTGTGGGATACTATGAAGGGATTACCCCCCGTCTTTTAACGAAAAAAAGCAGGATTACCGTTATCCTGTTTACGTCCTGTGTCATCTATTTTATCAATCTGTTTCATAATACCGCGCTGAATCTTTTTGCATCATTGTTTATAAATTTTCTGTTTATTTATCTGGTCATGAACGGGAATCTTTTTCAAAAATTCGTTCATTATCTGATCATCATAGCCTTTCAGTACGGAACTGAATTTTTGACAGCCATAGCTCTTGTAAATAGAATGGGAGAAGTTGTATTATCCGTCGAAAATGTAAAAGCCCATACTGTCCTGATCATGAAAATGCTGAATTTTGTTCTGTATCTGCTTATCAAGCAGCTCGTCCCCAAACGAAACGACAGCATAGATAAAAAAGCCTTTTTTATTTTTATGACGATTCCGGTTTCCAGTATCGGATTAATGTTTTCCGTTACTTATTTAAATATTGACTTTTCTGACGCACCGCTCAAAAGGGCGGTACTGCTTGTATTCTACTTGTTGATGGTGTTGGGAAATGTGCTGGTTGCTTATGCCTTCCGGCGTTATGGCGCTATCAATAAAAATCTGCATCTGCAGGAAAAGCGGGTAGAAGATTATAAGGTGCAGCTGGGATATTACAGGCAGGTAGAGGATGTCAATAAAAAGAATGCGGCATTCCATCATGATATGTGCCACTATTTAAAAGCCATTGGAAATCTGGCGGAGGAGAATCAGAATGAGCAGATATTGTCGCTTTTAAATGAACTTCATATGGAGTTTTTTAAAGTGGACAAGCAGGATTTTTGTAACAATGCCGTTTTGAATAACATTCTAAATGAAGAGATAAATGAAGCCAGAAAGCACAGAGTTGACTGCAGGATATATGTGGAACCCGGATTTTCCATAGGAGGGATCCGCGAAACGGATATGATTTCCGCTTTGGGGAATTTGTATAAAAATGCCCTGGAAGCGGCGGCAAAATCCAGGAACGGGTTTATTAAAATAACCATGTTTATGGGGAATGAGGGTAAATTTCTGGTCATTAAAATGGAAAAATCCTATGAAGGGGCCATATTAAGGGATGGAGCAAGATTTTTGACGACAAAAGAAAACAAGTTCATTCATGGGGTCGGAATAGAGCGGGTCAGAGAGATCGCAAAAAAATATGGCGGGAGTCTAAGAACTATTTATAAAGAAGGTATTTTTCAGGCTGTTTTGGTCCTGTCAACTTAAGATTTTGCAAAAATTGCCCAAAATCCTGCAAAAATTGCCTAAAATAACATTTTTTTCCATTTTTCGTGTATGCTTTTAGCATCAACTAAAAGGAGGTTTAAAAATGGAACTTAAAAAAGATATCAGTGAAAAATCGCTGAAAATGTGTAATGCGCTGGCATTAAAATTTGCTGCATCAACGGCAAACTCCGCATGCTTATGGCTGTGTCATCAGCCGAAGTTCCCGGAAGCTGCCAACAAATTTAAAAAGGTAAAATAAAAACCATGAAACAACTTTTAGACAGCCTGATGGCAAAACAGATCGAAAAGGGGATCATTGCAAAAGATGAGGAGGAATTATACCGGTACGGATATATGATACTGTTCGAATGGGGATTTAACCTGATAATTGCAGGGCTTATCGGGATACTGACGAAAGCATTGCAGACTACCCTTATATTTTTAATATCAGTAATTCCGCTTCGAAGCTTTGCCGGTGGATATCATGCTTCAACGCCTCTAAAGTGTGCGGTAATCTCTAATGCGGCGCTTGTTCTTGTGATCGGGCTTTCTGAATGGTTGTTTTTCCTTCATCTGCCTGTATGGGTTTTCTTTTTGTGTGAACTGCTCTTTCTTTGTTACTATGTCCGCCATGTGCCGGTGGATTCCCGCGAAAAACCCCTAAGCGACCAAGAAAGTCATGTTTATGCCAGGTATGCCAAAATATTTTATGCGGTTGAACTCATAATTATGGCGATCCTGTATATGGCAGGAAGAGAAAAAACCAGCATTACCATTATGCTGGTTCACCTATTCGTTATTTTATCCCTTTTATCGGCACGCATCCAAAAGATAAGAAATGAAAAAACGATCGTAAGTTGATCGGCAGGTAAAAAAAGAGCGCTGTAACCCCTAAGAAGGCAGGGCGCTCTTTTTTTGTCCGTAAAAATCTGTATTACGGACAGGGGAGATCCTGAAGCTTCTGATCCGGGGCCTCCAGCAGGGTTATTGACTTTTCCCGCAAGTTGTGTATAGTAGGAATTGGTCCCCGCAAAGCCGTCGGGGCGGACCGATTGATGCATGGAGGAGAAAGAAATGCTTGAATTAAAAAATATTTCGTATCTGGTAGAGGACGGAAATAAAGAGATCATAAAGGATATTAATTTGACTGTAAAGGAACGTTTTGTAGCGATAACGGGACCTAACGGCGGGGGAAAATCAACGTTGGCAAAGATCATTGCCGGGATCATTACCCCTACGTCCGGTACGATCCTCTTTGACGGCCGGGATATTACGGATATGAGTATTACGGAAAGAGCCAATGCGGGCATCAGCTTTGCTTTTCAGCAGCCGGTACGTTTTAAGGGAATCACGGTAAAAGACCTGATCATGTTAGCATCGGGTAAAAAGCTTTCCATGAGCGAAGCCTGTGAAATCTTGTCGGAGGTAGGGCTGTGCGCAAGGGATTATATCGGAAGAGAGGTTAACGATTCTTTATCGGGGGGAGAACTAAAGCGGATCGAAATCGCCATGATCTTGGCCCGGGGAACAAAGCTTTCCGTTTTTGATGAACCGGAAGCGGGAATCGATCTGTGGAGCTTTAACAGCCTTATCAAAGTATTTGAAAATATGTATGAAAAGATCAACGGCTCTATCGTGATCATCTCCCATCAGGAGAGAATCCTGGATATTGCTGACAGGATCGTTCTAATTGCGGACGGCCGGATCAAGGCGGAGGGCGGCAAAGAAGAGATCATGCCCCTGATACTTGGAGAGGGCGGAAGCGGTCCCTGTAATATATTAAAGGATAAGATGTAGATTGGAGGAAGGGATAATGGATCAGATACAGCAGACTTTATTAGAGGAAATCGCCGGACTTCATGAAGTTCCCCAGGGCGCCTATAACATCAGGGCAAACGGCGCAATGGCGGGCAGAAATGTGACGGAAAATATAGATATTGTGACAAAAACGGATGTGCCGGGAATCGATATCATCATAAAACCCGGGACTAAAAATGAGAGTGTGCATATTCCGGTGGTGCTCAGCCAGTCGGGGCTCAAGGAAAGCGTGTATAACGATTTTCATATCGGAGAGGACTGCGACGTTACCATTGTGGCGGGGTGCGGGATCCACAACGGAGGCGATGCGGCAAGCGAACACAGCGGGATTCACCGTTTCTTTATCGGCAAAAATTCCAGGGTGCGCTATGTGGAGAAGCATTACGGACAGGGGGACGGCAGAGGGGAGCGCATCATGAACCCCGTGACGGAAATGACTTTGGAGGAAGGGGCTTCCATGGATATGGAGACGGTCCAGATCCGGGGAATCGATTCCACCAAAAGGGCGACGAGCGCCGTGCTTTTAAAGGGTGCCTCTCTGACGATCCATGAGAAGCTTATGACCCACGGAAGCCAGTATGCGGAGACGGAGTTTACGGTGGATATGGACGGGGAGGATTCCAGCGCAAATGTGGTTTCCCGTTCGGTGGCAAAGGAGGAATCCCGTCAGGTATTTAAGAGCAGGATCAACGGGAACAACCGCTGCAGCGGTCATACGGAGTGCGACGCCATTATTATGGATGAGGCAAGCGTCAGCGCTATTCCGGAGCTGACGGCCAATGATGTTGATGCAGCACTGATCCATGAGGCGGCTATCGGGAAGATCGCGGGGGAGCAGCTGATTAAGCTGATGACTCTGGGGCTGACGGAAGCGGAGGCGGAGGAGCAGATTATTAACGGATTTTTGAAGTAGGGTACGGCATTGGCAGAAACCGGCTTGGGGCTGTACCGGGAAAAAGCCTTTCTGTTTTTATAAGCTACTGTAAAACGGGAGTTTTCTAACAGACCGTGGGAAATGTCTGGAGTGGTGCGGGCCGCCGTTTTATGCGGCATCCATGCCGCAAACGGCTGAATTGCCATCCATGGCAATTCTCCCTTGGGTTTTGGACGGTCTGTAAGAAAACTCCCGTTTTGCAGTAATGCTTATGAAAACAGAAAGGTTTTCCCGGTACAGCCCCAAGCCGGTTTCTGCCAATGCCGGCACTTTTGTCTGCTCTTCTGTATGTTTTTGTAAAAGGTTGCAGGTATTTTGGAAGCGGGATGGCATAATGGTAACCGAATGGAATGAATGAAGGGAATTGGGTAAAAAAATGCATTTCAGGCCCAAAATCGCTTAATTCGTTCCCTGAAAGTGAGAATGTATATTTTTTTGGTATAATTAATTGTATTTGTCGGATATGATTTTGAGGGCGGGAGAGAAAAAATATGCATGATGAAAGCTTTATGGGGAATTTTAGCGATAGGGGGATAGGAGTTTTAAAGAGGGAATCAAAGAGAGGGATGAAAAGGCGGTTGAAGAGAGGGCTGGCGGCGTTGTTGGCTTTCCTGATGCTGCCTTTTTCGGACTTTGCGGGGGTAGGGATCGAGGAGATATTTGCAGAGGCAAAGGCGGATAATGTTACGGTAAGGGAAGATTATGTGTTGACGGAGGATTTAAGGGTTAATGATCTGGTGCTGGAAGAGGGGACGCTCAATTTAAATCATCATGCGCTTTATGTTGAAGGGGATCTGATGCAAAGGGGTGGAAGGCTGGAAATCGGCGGCGGTTCTCTGAATGTGGACGGGGATTGCGGGATTTCGGGAAACGGGATCTTATCCATGAAGGATGACGGGGACGTTCTTTCGGTGGGAGGCAGTTTCTTTATGGGCTCCGATGTGCGGAATGAAGAGCTTTATTGCGGCAGGATGGAGGTTTTTGGGGATTTTGTCCAGAAAGCAGGAATAGAGGAGGGGAATTTTTATACAAGTAATTCTTTTACGCTGTATTTGACGGGAGAAAAAGCCCAGAGACTGACTATGGGGGAGAAGGGAGGTAACAGGGGTTCCAGGATTGCTAATCTGGTCATAGAAAATGAGAGTGAAGAGGGCGTTATTTTTGAAGGGAGTCCTTATGTGTCGGGTCAGGTAACCTCATACGGGAATCGGGTCTCGGGGTTTCTGGGAATCGGAAACGGAACCGTATTTACGGAAGATTATTTTGACGGCGGAATAGAGGTTTTAAGCGGGTCGGGGTTAAATTCGCCTCTTAAGATAGGGGAAAATCTTCTGATGGAAAAAGATGGCGGGATTTTTCATATATACAGCACGCTGGAAATAGAAGGAGATGTGACGGTTTCGGGTAATAACTGCGGTTTTTCCATGTATTCGGATAAAGGGCATGTTCTGGTCAACGGGGATTACTATCAGAAAAACGGCGGCTCCCAGGTATTAGCCCAGGGGATCCTGGAGTGCAGGAAGGATGTGGCTATAGAAGGCGGATCGGGTGCAGAGGAGAACCACAGGTTTATCTTATCAGGAGATGGGAAACAGCAGGTTTCGCTAAGAGACGGAGCTACTTTCCGTATTCTGGAGTTAAATAACCACAGTCCGGAGGGGGTGGTGTTCAATACGGCGGGAGCGTGGCATTCCCTGATCAGAAACGGATGCAGATTGTCGGTGGGGGAGATTATTGCAGAAGAGAGTCATGTGCTTTCCGGGGATGAAGAGATTCCCGGGGATCTTGTGATGGCGGGAGGCAGATGGGATTTAAACGGACATGCTCTGACGGTCAGCGGAAATTTTATACACAGCGGGGGAACGCTCCTGATAAATGGCGGCAGTCTGATCGTTAAGGGAGATTACAGGAAGCAGGAAAGAACGGTATGTGAAGACGGCAGTTATTTGTACGGAAGCACAAAGTCGGTCCTTAATATGAGCGAGGAAAACAGTTATGTTCTGGTGGAGGGAGATTTTTACGACGGTTCCACACAAAACGACGGCGTGCATCTTAGCAGGGGCTGTATGGAATTAAAAGGGGATTATTATCAGCTGGAGAACAGAGGGGATTATACATTTAATGCCTGTGGGACCGGTATGCTTCTGATCAGCGGGGATAAAAAACAGATACTGCATTTTAGCGGGGCATCGTACATGGATACGAGGATTCAGGATCTGGTCATTAATAATACTTCTGAAGAAGGGGTCGTATTTGAAGGCGCACCCCGGGTGGAAGGAAATATTTCCTCTGAGAAGGAAAGCAGGATCCATGGCTGCATTCAGCTGGCATATCCGCCAAAGACTTCCGGCGGATATTATGGCGGGGATGTATTGATCTGTAGAGAAGTGAAATGGGAAAATGATTTTGAAATCGGAGGAAACCTGTATGTGGAAGATTATTTGAAGGTATACGGCGATCTGACGGTTGACGGGAATGTTTATATCAGGGATGTGGAAGGCGGCTATAAGCAGGGCGGCTCTTTATACGGCCAGCTGTATGTATATCAGGGAAATCTGCACATAAAGGGAAATCTGGAAGGGGAAAGTAAATTAAGCTCTACCGGTATCTGTCTGATGGGCAGCGGCGCTTATGCCCTTGTAGAAGGGGATTACAGGGTCCTTGACGCTAAGTACGGTACGTCGCAGCAGAAAGGTGTCCTGGAAATAAGGGGAGATGTGGATATACGCAGGCAGTTTTCCGGAGGCGTTTACGGAAACAGCGGATTTAAACTGGTGCTTGGGGGAGATAGAAAGCAAAATGTTTATATAGGGGACGACTCTAAGAATCTGGTAGTCGAGCTTAATAACCACAGTGAAGAAGGGGTATGTCTTGAAAATATTTTTGGCGTCTCCCAGTGGATATTAAACGGCTGCAAGCTGACTTATCAGGGAAGGTCCTGTATACAGGGTTATACTTTAACGGAAGATGCAAAGGTTGACGGGGATGTGGTTCTCATCGGGGGAGTTATGGCATTAAACGGTCATAAGCTGGAGATTACAGGAGACCTGATTCAGATGTCCGGCAGAATGATCGTCGGCGGAGGAACCTTATCCGTAGGAGGCAGTTATTCCATGGGAGAATTTAAGGAAGGGGTTCCTGACGGGGATTTTACTTCAAACGGAACCTTGGAGCTTTATACGGATGATGACCGTATTGTGGTGGAAAAGGATTTTTCCGTTAATATAACCGGACAGTCCTTTGGAATCTGGAACAGGGGAGTCATAGAGGTTCACGGGAATGTGGATTTTAATAACGGTTTTTTAGGAAATGCCGGTGCAACAGATTATGTGGATGGTCTGTACCATTTGACCCTGCTTTTAAACGGAGAAGGAAGGCAGACGGTTACTTATCATTATTATGAATATACGAAGAGTATGTGTCTGAAAAATGTTGTAATTGAAAACCAGAGTGAGGGAGGCGTTGTATTTGTGAATACTCCCCGGATCGCGGGGGAAATTACGGACAAGCCGGAAAATCATGTGGAGGGAAATATCAGGATCGTTTCCACAGCCCAGCTTTCGGAAGGGTATTTTGGCGGCGGACTGGATGTGGAAAAACTGACGGTTTCAAAAGATGCCCGGATCGGGGGCGATGTGGTTATTTCCGGGAATCCTACGATCTCCATAGGGCATGAACTGGTAATCGACGGCAACCTGGATTTGTCGGGTACGCTGGATATTGCCCATGGCAATTTGCAGGTTTTAGGAAACCTGACTGTAAAGGATAGCGGAAAAGGCTTGAAAATGTCTTATGAGGACGACTATGTGTTCATAGGAGGCAATTATTTAAAGATAAGCGATACCACAAGCCTTATGAATCAGGGAACTCTTGAAGTAAAGGGAGATTATACGGAAAAGTATGACGGCTCCTATGGAGACGGGCACAGGCTTTTGTTAAGCGGGGAAGGGCTTCAGCGCATTCAGAATAACGGTCATTTCCATGTGGTCGAGTTAGACAATCACAGCAGCGAAGGCGTATTCTCAAAAAGAAGGCTGGACTGCGACCGGCTGATCCTAAACGGTTGTAAGCTGACCATCGGCGATGAGGAAAGCGTCAGCGGATTTACCTTGACGGAGGATTATGTAGCGGCCGGGGACCTTTATCTGGTGGACGGAACGCTGGATTTAAACGGGCATACGCTGACGGTCCAGGGGGATCTGATCCTGCAGGAGGGAGAGATCGTATTCAACCATGGCAGTTTGATCGTAGAAGGGAATTTCAGGCAGCAGACCAGGGATAAAACGGAAAGCGGATACGAATATTCGGAAAGCTTCGGGCATTTACGTATGGAGGAGACCGACGATTATCTGTGTGTGAAAAAGGATGGTTATTTTATGCCGCCCGCTGACGGAGCGGGAAACATAAAGGGAACCATAGAACTTCTTGGCAATCTGGAGACTGACGGTAAGACGGCTCTTTCCATAGAAGGCAATTTAGTATTTGGCGGAAAAGAGAAACAAAAAATTGCGGGAGGAAAATGGATCACTACAAATAATCTGACGATCGGCAACGAGTCCCCTGACGGTGTGGAATTTGACACCTGGGTAAGGGTCAACGGCACTGTGGATGATACGGCATGGAAGGCAGGGGGAACGGAAGGCATCCGCATAAACGACCTTATGCAGTTAAAAGAGGGAGCTTTTGGCGGTAATGTGACATTTTCCGCATATGCCGATCCTCTTAAAAGCGCAGTGATTCAAAATGATTTAGACATCAGGGGAACGCTGTTTCTGGATCATTACGGAAGCGCTTCCAATACAATCAGATGCGGAAACCATACTATCAGTGTCGGAAATTTAATATTGAACTCCAATCTGTTCGTGGAAGAGGCAAAAGTATATATTGAGGGAGACCTTCTGGTGCAATGGGGCGGCGTTCTGAACATGGATAAAGAGGAAGGGTATCTGTCCGTAAACGGAAACGCTTTATTCTGCGGAAGAAATGCTTCATATCTGTCTGAAGGCGTTATGGAGCTTGCGGGAGATTTTACCCAGCAGTCCTCTTATGGAAACTTTACGGCGTTAGGAAACCATAAGACCATACTGAAGGGCGGCCCGGAAGGGAATGGAGCAAAGGAAAAGCAGAGGATCCGTTTTGACGCGCCTTCCCTTAACCGGTTCCATATACTGGTCCTTACAAATGATCTGTACACAAATTATGAGTTTGACACCGTGCCGGAGGATATTGCGGACGAAGTCATTTATCTGTCCACTGCGGTGGTTTATCCCCGTCCGGTAACGGAAATTACTGCAGCGGAGGTTACCGCATACGGGGTCACCCTGGAGTTTGACGGAATATGGACCGATGGAGAGGCGGCAGGGTTTGAAATCTACCGGGATGGAGTTAAGGTGGGTAGTACGGGAATGAGGAGCTACCGCGATACCGGACTGAACGGAGGGCAGACCTATACCTATACCGTCTATCCCTATAATGGGGACAGAGTATGTGCAAAGGAATCCCCGTCTTTACAGGTAACCACCAATAGCGATATAGAGCCGCCGGAAAAGGTAAAAAATCTCCGTGTCATGGAAAGAACCGGTTCTACCGTAACCCTTTCATGGGATAAGGGAAAGGATAATGTGGGGGTAGTAAAATATTATCTTTACAGAAACGGCGAACCGGTTTATGAGGGAACGGCCGAGAGCTATGAGGATACGGGATTAGAGGAAAAGACCGTTTATACCTATTATGTCATAGCGGAAGACGGAAGCGAGAACCGGTCCGAAAAAAGCGATGAAACGGACGGCGTTGTTTTTGCGCCTGAAATTATTTCCGTAACGCCGGAAGATTATGCGGTTATCGGCGGGGAACAGATTTCATTAGAGGTAATATTCTCGGGAGAGGGAAAAAGCAGAGGAAACTCCGTAAAGATTGAATATTATGATACGGATCATCTTACGTGGAAACCTGTGACAAAAACAGCTCTGGGACAGAAGGAGACGGGGACGGCGGCTCACAGGGTAAGCTTTGTATGGAATCTTTCCGCCCTGAATCAGGACCGGGATGTGGATGTGCGTTTTACTTTAAAGGACAGAGCGGGGAACTGCACTGAAAAAATCGTAACCTATACCATCGACAGAGAGCCCCCTTATGCGCCGGAGAATGTAGAGGCTTTAGATATCGGCGGAACGGTTGTCATAAGCTGGGATAAAGGCGGCAGTCCGGATTGCGCAGGCTATGAGCTTTACAGGAAGCAGGAGGGCTTGGAGGATCATCTGGTGGCGGATATTTCAGGCAAGAACAGCACATGGTACGAGGATGCTTCCATGGCAGAGGGTGTGGAGTACCGGTATTATGTGAGGGCTTATGATGCTTTTCATCAGTTAAGCGAGCCTTCGGAGTCCGCAGTCATAACCGTGGCGGAGGACACGAAAGCGCCCAGAGTGACAGCTGTGACGCCTGACCCTGGAAGAATAGGCGGCGTTGCTTCTCTGTCTTTGGAAGGGAAGGATAACAGGGGAGTCAGCCGTTTCCTTCTGCACATCCGAAAAGACGGGGAGGAGGACTGGGAAGATCTGGCAACGGTCAGAGCCGACCATAATGCCGCCGTCTGTCAATGGGATACAAAACAGTATGAGGAAGGCACTTATTATGTAAAAGTAACGGCGGTAGATTTTTCGGGAAACGAAAGCAGCGACCTTGTGATGCGCCGTTATGAAGTCGATAATACGGGGATTTCCAAGATCAGGTTATCAGATTGTACTGCGGGAAGTACGGGGGTTTTACTGACATGGGAGGATGTAACGGAAGAGGACTTTGACTATTTTAAGGTGGAGGAGTTAAAAAACGGAAGCTTTGTGGAAATTAAGCGGGTATCGGATGCTCTTTTTGCGCAGATTGAAAATCTGGAACCCTTATCCACCCATACCTACCGGGTATGCGGTGTGGATGACCTGGGAAACTGCGGAGAACCGTCGAAGGAGATTACGCTGACCACCTCTGATGACATAACGGCGCCTTCCATTACCGG
The DNA here is from genome assembly GCA_002362385.1 of Lachnospiraceae bacterium UBA3273. GTDB lineage: Bacteria > Bacillota > Clostridia > Lachnospirales > Lachnospiraceae > UBA2882. The sequence continues at coordinate 10,178 of DEUB01000054.1, read as the reverse complement.
GATTAATCCCGTTTCTTCCGATCATGGGGATAAGATCGACCTTTCCATGACAGTCAGGGATAACGGAAGCGTGGCTTTGGGAGTGTTTTCTTATAGTATGGACGGGGAAAACTTTACGGAGCTTGCAAGGGTTTCGGCAAAAGGAGAGAATGAGGAAAATATTTATTATTTATGGGATACTTCAGAGCTTCCGGAAGGAGAGGCAGTCGTCCGCTTTGAAGCCTATGATACGGCGGGAAACCACAATGCGCTATATGAGGAAAAGCAGATTGAAAATACTTATAGGATCGACCATACCCCGCCGGAAAAGGTAACGGGGCTTTCCGTAACGGGCGAGGAGGGTGCGATTGGCTTAAACTGGGACCAGGTAAGCGCCAATGATATTGCTTCCTACCGCATTTACAGGGCGGTGGAAGGACAGAACCTCTTTACCTGTGTTGACGGAAATGTAAAGACCGCCGATTATTGCGATACAAATGTAAAGGAAAGGGTTACCTATATTTATCAGATAGAAGCGGTGGATAAGGCGGGCAATGTTTCGGAAAGATCCGACAGGGCTTACGGAACGGTCAGGCCGGATGATATAGCGCCGGAGATTACGGGAATCGGACCCCAGGGCGGTATGCTGGGCTCCCATGCCCTGTTAGAAATACTGGCTTTGGATAACGCAGGTCTTTCATTGGTGGAAGTGGAATACCGCAAAGCCGATACGCTCGATGCATGGCAGGAAATAGAAAGCTTTCAGGCAGCAGAGCGGGAATATTACAAAAAAATATCATGGGATACAAAAGGCCTGGAGGAAGGCTGCGTCTATGAGGTCCGTGCAAGGGCAGAAGACAGATGGGGAAATACAAGCGATTACAAGTACCAGAGATATACCTTTGACCTGACGGCTCCCGCCCCTCCCGTTCTGCAAACCCAAAGCGGCAGCTTCCGCATTGAACTGAACTATACGCAAAATGTGGAGGAGGACTTTTCAAATTACCGGATATATCGGAAAAAATACGGAGAGGAAAATTATACCTGTATACAGGAATTGGGGGAAACTTCGTTCGTGGACGAATTGGAGGATACGGAGAGCGTTTATTATTACAAAATATGCGCTTACGATATCTATGGAAATTACAGCGAATCCAATATTGAAGCAGATCATGCAGACTTTGCAGATGATATAGCTCCCGTGGCCATGCTGCCGGAAACCGTTGACGCAATGGAAGGAGAGGGCATTACCTTCGACGGGGTGTTGTCTACCGACAATATCAGGATAGGACGCTATGAATGGAATTTCGGGGACGGGACTACCGCCGTAGGCGTAAGACCGGAGCACGTTTATGAGGCGGAGGGAAATTATACGGTTTCCCTGACGGTCAGCGATGCGGCGGGCAACAAGGATACCGCCACTACTACGGTTTCCGTTGGAAATAAGACGAAAGACGGTACGATCAGGCTGCAGGTCACAAACGGAAGCGGCGTGGGGATCCCTGGGGCATACGTTTATGTAAAGACCGGGGACGGGGCCGGCGATTTTAAGAAATTAAACTGCGATTCCAGAGGCTTCGTGAATATTGTGGGGGAAGCGGGATACTATGAGATCTCCGCCTTTGCGTGCGGTTATCTTCCGGGAGAAAGCCGCTTTCAGCTGTATGCAAATGAAAAAATGCCCTGCAACATAACTCTTGAAAGGGGCGAACTGGTAACCGGCACAATGACCTCCAAACGCTTGTCTATAGGAGAGATGCTTGCAAGGGGCGTCGATCTTTCCGATCCGGGCAACTATCATACCTATGAATTTCAGATCACGCTGCGGTTTGCGGAAAGTCCTTATGCGGTTCCTATTACCACAACGGCGGTTATGGACGGAAAGGTAAAATATCTGGGGCATTACGGAGATGGTCCTAAGCATATACAGGCGGGAATTTTTCCCTACGAAAAAGCGCTTAAAGAAACGGAATTGGTGGGTTCGGGAGAAGAAATTGGGACGGCCCTGGTTTATCTGGAAACCACCCAGAGTATCAGCTGGATGAAAGACATGTATGAAGTTAGCCTGGGCGTCATGAATAATGCAGGCGGCGAATTTACCATTCACGATGCGTCTGCGGCGTTGGAGCTTCCGGCGGGGCTTTCCCTGGCAAGGACCGATTCGGGGGAAGGTCTGGTATGTAAAATGGACAGCATTGCCGGGAAGGAAAGCGAAAGGGCGTCCTGGATCGTGCGTGGAGACGCATCGGGTACTTATCAGCTGGCGGCACGTTTCCATGGAGTCATGAGCCCTTTTGGAGCAAATGTATCCGCCAGATTCACATCCTCCCTGGAGTGCGACGTACAGACGGGAGAGGGGCTTGAGATCATTGTCCATCCCGAGGATGCCTTTTATCCGGGGGAGAATTACTATATTCAGTTTGAGGTCATTAATAAATCGGGAAAACCCTTTTACAATGTGAAAACATCCTTTGGGCAGTTCCAGCAGGAAGCGCCCGTATTCGAGTGGATCGTCAAGGATTGGAATACAAAGGAGATCATTGAGTACGAAAGATATGAAGGAATGGATTACCACATTACGGATATCAACCAGAAAAGCGTCCCTGTCCTATACGGCGGCGAGAGGCTGGAATGCGGGCTTCTGCCGCCCGGCGGACGGTTATACGGCACTTATTGCGTCAGGGCAGGCGGGGATGAGGAAAAGTACTACCGTTATGTGGATGGGTTTGTTAAGGGACTTACCGGGAAAAATCTGGGCGTGCGGGTTTCCATCAGCAGTATTGAAAGCCATGTTGAAAAATATATTTTGTATATGGACCAGAAGACAAAAACCCTTTACGGAGATCCCATTGATATTACCACAGGGGCGTTTTTGCAGGATATTTCCGGCTTTTCGGTAGAAGGGAGCACCAGCCTTTTGCTGGGAATGCATTATAACTCCACCATGGCGTCCTATAAAGGAGAATGCGGATACGGCTGGAGCCATGATTATGAACAGCACATTGAAGACCACGGTTCCTTTATGAACCTGTATTTCGGTCCCTATGCATGGGCCACATTTGTCAGCAGGGAAGCGGAGGAACATGTGGTTTACGGAAAAATATTAAACGATACGGTCTATATTGACAAGGAGGCGGTATATGAGGATACATTTTATCCTTCTTCCAAAGCCCTTAACGGATGGAGCCTTTTCAGGACCGAAGAGGGCTATGAAGTGACCTCGAAAGGGAATGATATTTATTTCTTTGACCGGGAAGGCAGGCTTTCGGGCATCAGATCCCAGGGCGGAAAAAGCATCAGCATCAGTTACGCAGAAGGACAGATGATTTTAAAGGACGACGTTTCGGGTAAGCAGCTGTATATTTTTTATAATGAAGACGGGCTTATGGAAAGGATCGCCGATAACAGCGGTAGGGAAGCGGTCATAACTTATAACGGGGAAGATCTGGTTTCTTTTACCAATGCGGACGGACAGAAGGAGACGTTTGTTTATGACGGAAGCCATCATTTGATCTACGGAACGGATGCATTGGGTATTCCTTATGTGGAAAATACCTATGATGATAAGGGGCGCATTCTGACCCAGAAGGAAGGCGGAAACGGGACGGAAGCCGTGCTTTCTTATGAAGAAACGCCCGATGGAGAAATGACTGTCCATGTTCGGAATCACAACGGGGAAACCATGTCGGTTACCACAAATAGTAAAGGCGAAAAGATCAGGGAAACCGACGAGGCGGGATCAGTAACCGAGTATACTTACGATGATGCGGGAAATCTTCTGACTGAGAAGGATAACGAAGGCAATATTGCCCATTATGCTTATGATGAGGAAGGAAAGCTCATAGCTTATGCCAATAAGGCAGGGGAGACTACCAGCCTTTCTTATGATGCAAAGGGCTATGTGGCTTCCGTTATGGAGGAAGACGGAACCGGTACCCGGTTTACCTATGATGAGACAGGCACCCTTTTGCGGAAGATAAGTCCTTTAGGCGCGGTAACCCGTTATGCTTATGATGAATACGGCAATGCGGTCAGACAGGTGGATGACGGACTGGGCACTGTGGCTATGACCTATGAAGACGGCCTGCTGACCGGCATGACCGATCATAACGGAAACCTGACGACCTTCGGCTATGATGAGTGGGGCAACAGGTGTCTCCAGACTGACGCCATGGGAAACAGAATGGAAACGGTTTATGATGAGACGGGAAAGGTACTTTTGGAGAAAGGCTTTGACGGGACGGTCACTGCCTGTACTTATGATGCAAAGGGACAGAAAACAGAGGAAACGGTTAGGGGAGAAGACGGCAGTACCAGAACCGTCCGCTATGTCTATGACGGAATGGGAAGGGTTGCGGAAATGACAAATGAAGCCGGAACCACCGCCTATACCTATGACGGGGAAGGAAACACCACATCCGTCACATATCCGGACGGAACCAGGGATACCTTTGTTTATGACAAAACTTCCAACCTGATAAAGGCGGTAACAGCGTCGGGAATGACCACGGAATATACCTATGATTCCCTCGGAAATAAAATAACGGAAAAGACGGGAGACTCTTTGACAGCCTACGAATATGACGGGGAGGGGAGGATCCGTAAAATAATACAACCCACGGGAGAAGAAATAGTATATACTTATGATAAGAGGGGCAACTGCCTGACGGAGACGGACGGAAGGGGAAACAGCTGTGTTTATACCTATGACGCCGCTTCAAACCTGACTTCCTCCACGGACCCTTTAGGAAATAAAACGAGCTATGCCTATGATATCTATGGCAGATGCGTAAAAGTAACGGACCCTAAAGGGAACGGTACGGCTTATGCTTATGACGGCAACGGCAACTGCATCAGGCAGACCGACGCGGCGGGAACGGTTACGGCAATGACTTATGACGCCTTAAACCGCCTGACAAAAATAAGCGTCAAGACTTCGGGAGGGGAAAATATTACTTCCTTTACTTATGATAAAGCCGGGAGGGTCATTTCCGTTACTGACGGGGAAGGCAATGCAGTCCATGCTGCCTACGACAGCTTCGGAAACCTTACGGCCCTTACGGACGCAGAGGGGAATCAGCTGGAAAACAACACCTATGATGCCCGGGGAGAACTGGTTTCGTCTGTGGACGCCCTTGGAAATATCACAGCCTGCGGCTATGACCGCGCAGGGAATATGACGGAAATCGTGGAGTGTTTAAACAGCGGACTGCAGGCAGAAAAAAGCTATACCTATGATGCGGACGGAAGACTTCTTGCCTGCGTGGATGAAGAGGGAGGCAGGACGGCGCAGACCTATGATGCAAAGGGAAACGTAACCTCGGTTACCGACCCTGTGGGAGGGATAAGTACCTACAGTTATGATTCCATGAACCGGGTAACGGAGATCGTCAACGCCATCGGGGTCAAGAACACCTATGCCTACAATGCAGAAGGACTTCTTTCGGAAAGCAGGAACGGGAAAGGGGAGAAAACAACTTATACCTATGACGCGGCGGGCAGGATCATCAGTCGGAAGGACAAAGAAGGGACCGTTCGTTATGCTTATGATGAAAACGGAAATGTGCTGACGGTCACGGACAAAAAGGGGACCATCAGCCGTACCTATGACTGCTTGAACCGTGTGACGGATGTAACCGACTATAAGGGAAACACCGTTTCCTACGGCTATGACGAGCTGGGCAACAGGATCAGCATAACCTATCCCGGCGGGGAGAAGGTGCGTTACAGCTATGATAAGGCGGGAAATCTTCTGGCGGTCACGGATGCACAGGGTGGCATAACCCGCTATACTTATGATAAAAACGGCAGGCTGCTCCTGACGGAGCGTGCGGACGGCGGCCGTGAAATGCGGACCTATGACGGGGCAGGGCAGTTAAAGACACTGAAAGATGAGACGAAGGCCGGGGAGGTCATCAGTGACTTTGCCTATGAATATGACGGCCGGGGGAATATTGTAAAAATCAGCGGGATGGAAGCAGGCTCTATGCCTGGTGCGGAAGGTTCTATGTCCGGCGGGGAAACAGTAACCACAGGAGCAGGGGAAGCCGTATCGGTACTGCCCGTTTCCATCGCCATGACCTATGATGCGGACAACCGACTTGTGACCTATAACGGCCGGAACGTGGAATACGACGCCTGCGGGAACATGACCAAAGGACCCTTGAACGGCGGCATGGCGGAGTTTACCTATGACTGCCGCAACCGCCTTGTAAAAGTGGCGGAAGAAGGCGGAAAGACCACCGTCTATGAATATGATGCAGAGGATATCAGGACGGCACAGGTCACGGGAGGCGTCAGGACAGAATATATTACGGACAGGGAAGCGGAATACAGCCAGGTGCTGGTAAGGACTTCTTATGAAAAGAATATATTTGGCGCTTACAGTGAGGAAAGAGGAAGAACAACTTATACTTATGGCATAGGCTTAATCAGCGAAAGGAGAGATGGCGGGGAAGAGTATATATATCATTATAACCATCTGGGTTCTGCTGCAGCGGTAACGGACAGGGATGGGGAAGTCGTATTCCGCATTGTCTACGGCACCTACGGGGAACTTTATGATATCAGGAATGCCGGAGGCATAAGTCTTCTGACGGCGGAAACGGCGGAAGACTGTACGGCGGCGGAAGTAGCGGATGCCCTGGGACTGGAATATCTTTATAACGGGCAGTACGGCGTATCCACGGGCGGAAACGGCCTGTATTACATGAGGGCCAGATATTATGACCAGGATATCAAGCGTTTTATCAACCGTGATATCTTGAGCGGTAATATAGGGAACAGCCAGAGCTTAAACCGCTATTGTTATGTACAGGGAAATCCCGTGAGCCTGACAGACCCCTTCGGACTGTGCCCCACACGGGCGGAGGTTTACAAGAACCGTGCGCTGAAATGGCTGCATACGGCACTGGATTGCGGGGGCATTTTCTTTGACGGATTCGATTTCGCAAATGTCCTGCTCTATCATTTCGAAGGACGCGACACGGAAGCGGCCATAACCCTTATATGCCTGATCCCGGGGATGGGAAATTTCCTGGCGCTGCCTGTGCGGCTTACGCTGAAGCTGGGAGACAATGCAGGAGAAGCGCTGATAAAGCTTGGGAAGAAGTATTTGCCGGATCTGATGGAGAAGGGGAGCAGGTTCTTAGACTGGGCAGGCGGGAAGGTTGATGATGTCTGGAGGTGGATAGAGAAGAAGCTGGGGAGAGCTGGGGTAGAAGGTGGTAGTAAGACCAAAGATATATATAGAGCAGTTAGTCCAGAAGAATATGATGATATTTTTTCTATAAATGGTTTTAGAGCAAGACAAGATGGAAGGTCATTCCAAGCAAAAGAGTTTGGAAATAATTTTGAGGAAACTCTTGAATTTGCAAATCAATCTATTAATAGTGATAAGGCTGCAATTATTAAAGTGACAATTCCAGAAGAGATATATAATCAGTTAAATCATATGAATTTGGATAGTGCAATATTTAAATCTGGGACGCCTGTAGTTGAACCAGAAATGTTGGATATATTCAATAAAAATATAATAAATATAGAGCATGTTTTCTAGGAAAGGAGTAAATGCAGATGCAACCAAAACCAGATGTGGAAGCGGTATTTGAGTTTGTAGGATATAGAAAAGAAAATATTTATGAAGGCTACCGACCATCTCATTTGATATGTGAAAACTACTTAACTACAGGAATGCACTGTTATTATAATCTACAAGATATTTCTAGCGAAGAACTTAAGGGGACAATTACTTTTATTTCGCCAGAATCCTATCCACATAGTTTGTGGATAGGAAAAAAATTGGAAATGTATGAAGGTAGTAATATAGTGGGTTATGCAACAATTACAGATATATTAAACCCTATACTATGTAAGGCTGATGAATTTTAAGCAGATGCGAGAGTCGGCTTTGAGAAGTGCATTCATTTTTAGAAGTTGAGCATTGGCTTGGATAATTATCAAAGTAAAGAGCCTCTGTCAAGAGTGGTAGTTCTTCTATACCTACACAAGTACAGATGCATGACGCTGTTGCCCAGTGGGCAAGGATGGAAGAGCAGATGGAGGAGTAAATATTATTCTTTTTAAAACGAAGGAGATAAGATAATTTTGGATATGATTGACTTCTTTGTAAATGAGTATAAAGAAGATGAGTGGGATGCATTTACAAATTGTTTTGATGAGCTGGATATATGCATCGAAGGAATTCCGCATGATATCGTGAATTCTGTATTAACTATTTTAGGCAGTGAGGATGGGTATAACTGGTTACATAAGCCACTTCATAAATTTAATGGAAAAAGTGCGATGGAGTTGTTGAAGACATCGGATGGTACTAAAGCACTAAAAGCTTTTATTATGCGGCTTCCTAATTGATATATATTTTATAATAACATAAGAAAATGGATAAGCTTATGGTAGAACTGGCCAGCAGTGTATGGGAAGTCCCTGTGAGGTTTGGGAAGAAATATCTGTCTGATTTGATGGAAAATGGGATCAAGTTTTAGATAAGGCTAGTAGTAAAATTATTTCGTATACTGATTATGATTATATTTATGGAAATAGTATTCATAATCCGAATGCTGATAAAGTAATGCTTGGAAAATATGACGGTGGTGGACCTACAAGTTATATAACAAGAGCAGGTAACGATTATACATATTTCAGTATAGATAATTGGGATGACATTAAAAATGAATATGGTTTTACGGATGATGATATGTTTAAATTGTTTAATGAATCCTTTTTAGATGATGGTATTAATGAAGGAAAGATATTTCAGTTCTCACATGATCCAACTGTAGATAAAGGAGCATTGGGAAAAGAATATCGATATTTACTTGATAATAATTACAAATGGTATGATGAAACTATGACAATGATTCCACAATATTTAGGAGGCCAAAAATGAATGTAGATAAATTATATAACATAATAAAAGATCATTTCGGATATAAAGTAAATATGCGATACCTTAATTCCAAGACGAAAGAAGTTGCATGTATTTTGTATGACTCTTTTTGGCTGGAATGTAGTCTTGATGATCAGTATGGAAGATTTGGTGCAGGAATTATTTTAGGAAATGGAAAAGGTGTTCTTACAGATTTTTTGGGGAAGAGATGTTCTTTAAATAGTGATGAGCAGTCAATAAAGGAAAGCTTGCAGATTATTGATGACTATTGCAGGATGAGATTACCTGATAAATATTTGGATGCATATTATAAGGCATATGTATTAAGTCAATATGAGGATTGCGATTGAAAAGAAAAATATGCTATTAATGAAATATATTCTAACGGATATGACAGATTTGTGATGGTTTAAGAGATTGAGAAAAATGTAAGATCAAATGTGTATGTTCTTGAGTATGATGAATATTTAGAGAATGATAAAGAGTCAAGAAAGAAGAAAAGGGGAGATATATTAGAAGGTAATATATCAATTGAACAGGTAACTTTTAGTCAAAAAGTAGACGAGGATATTGCTCCATTATCAAGATATATATAAATTTTCGCATATCGAGGCAATTATAAAAGTGGACCAAATTATTGACGAGTATTTTCTATATGCATTTTTATCTTTATCAGATGATATTATTTTAATAGAGTTTGAAAATGCAGTAAACTACATAATAGGAGATAGAGTATTTGTTATTGGTTCTTTAGAACTGAGTAAAATAACTTAACATTTTGACTTCTTATGAAAAGAATGTATTTGGCGTTTACAGTGAGGAAAGAGGACGGACAACCTACACCTACGGCGCAGGCCTGATCAGTGAAAGGAGAGATGGCGGGGAAGAGTATATATATCATTATAATCATCTGGGTTCTGCTGCAGCGGTAACGGACAGGGATGGGGAAGTCGTATTCCGCATTGTCTACGGCACCTACGGGGAACTTTATGATATCAGGAATGCTGGGGACGTAAGCCTTCTGACGGCTGAGACAGCGAAAGGATGTACGGCAGCGGAAGTAGCGGATGCCCTGGGACTGGAATATCTTTATAACGGGCAGTATGGCGTATCCACAGGCGGAAACGGCCTGTATTATATGAGGGCCAGATATTATGACCAGGATATCAAGCGTTTTATCAACCGTGATATCTTGAGCGGTAATATAGGGAACAGCCAGAGCCTGAACCGCTATTGTTATGTACAGGGAAATCCCGTGAGCCTGACAGACCCCTTCGGACTGTGCCCCACA
>DEUB01000013.1 GCA_002362385.1 Lachnospiraceae bacterium UBA3273 | reverse complement strand
GCGTTTGCATCGGAAAACTGACCGCCTATCCCGTTATGGCAGTACCCCATGTGAATATATTATCAAAAATGCCGGACGCTACAAGCGGTTTCCGGCCTTTTTATTTTTCAATCTTCTCCAACCCTTCTGTCACTTCTCACAATGTCCTCCATGTTGCTCATTGTTCCCCGTATTCTACTTCCCTCGCATGTATGGCAAGCCTTTTCTTCGACCCCGCTCTTCCGTAACAGGTGGAAAGGGTAAGGATATGATCCTCCTTTGTAACTGCCACGCCGCATTCCCTCCGGCTTCTTCCTTTGATTGTTTTCAAAAAGCTTTCATATGCTTCCCCGCTCTCAAAGGCCGTGGTGATGTAATACGTTTCGTTTTCCACCACATAAAAGCTGAATATCTGATACACTCGCAGGCGGTTGTCCGTGTCCGCCAGATAAATCAGTCCGGACTCCTTTTCCTCCCAGAAACTGTCCTCCAATACCTCTTTCAAAGACCCGAACATCGAACCGTCGGTGGTGTTATGTCCGTAGATCACCACATTCTGATCCTCGAACGAAACGTTCCTGTAATCCATAAAAATACAGCCTGCGCGGTTTTCCCTTTCCATAAAAGAATGCCTCAGATAGTAGGAATTGTCCTGCGCCTGCACGACGGGGTTATTCACAGCAAGGCCGCTGCAGACCAGCCACCCTCTGATATCCTCATTGCGTTCCTGTAAAGCCGCAAAATCAACTTGCAGACCTTCCTCCTCGTTCATGCCGCCTTTTCCGTCTCTGCCGCAGCCGCCTCTTTCTTCCCCCGGCGCAGTAAAACCGTCTTCCACCGCGTCTGCTGTACCTGCCACGGCGCATATCTGTGCCAGCTCCTGTTCATTTTCTTTCAGACTCCTGTTATAAGCATGGATTTTCATGCAGGAGCAGACCAAAACGCCAATCAGCAGAAGACCTATGACGGACGCTGCAGCCAGCATATACCACACTGCCATATCATTCCCGGTCTGAGGATTCAGACTGTCTCTCCCCGCCGTACCCGTGCCACTGACCGTTTCCGCACGCCGCGCTCCCACTGCCCCATACATCATATTGTTCCCTGCCTGTTTCGCCGGTATCCCGGACAGCGTATCGTCAGCCGCTTCATCCCCGTTTCCATTCTCTTTGCCCTTGTCTTTGTCCTCGTTTTCTTCCGGTTTCGGTTTTCCACTCTGTATTTTCTCCCATACCGCCGTATATTCACGCGCTCCCGTCGCGCCAGCCGGTATCGTCACGGTTTCCGATGCTTCTGACAGATCTGTTCCTGTCCATCCCTTAAAACGATATCCTTTCCGCTCGGGATTTTTCAGGGTAATGTCGGCGCTTTCTATTGTATATTCTGCCGGGTTGCTGTTACCGCTTGGCAGATTTCCGCCATCCAGATGATACGTAATCGGGTATATGATCGGTTCAAACACTGCCGTAACCGTCACATCATGACCCGGCATGACGAACCCCTCTCCGCTGATCGCCACCTCTGCCGATTCATCGCCGGATTGAAAGGCTCTGACGGACCCCTCCTGCAGCTGATATCCTTTATCCGGCACAACCTCCAGCCGGACCTCCTGCCCTTCCAAAAGGGGGCCATCCGGCTTATATAAGATCTTTCCATACTCCTGCCGCACTGCTACCTCATGATATACAGCCACTTTCACGGTACAGGTGTCGACCGCCCGATACGGTAACACTGCCGCCGCCGTGATCACCGCCTCCCCCTTTCCCACGGCTGTCACAACGCCATGCTCGTCTACCCTCGCCACCGTTTCATCGGAAGAACTCCATCTCACATCTTTGATCAGCGCATTCTCAGGTGCCACTGCTGCCACAAGCGTATCCGTCCCGCCCGGCTCGGCAAACACCAGCGTCTCTTTGTCCAACTCAACATCTACCGGCAGTATCATCACAATCTTCCCCTCGTACGGAATAAATGCATACCGCTCCATGTTATCCGCATAGAGCTGTTTATTTTCCTCCTCCAACGTCTGCGCAAGCCTGTCAGAGTCAGCTTTCGTCATCGTATATGCCCCGCCTGATACGATCATATCCCTATAAGGATGCCGCCCCGCATCCGGGCGCACCCACCGGGACAGGCCAATCCGCACGCCGTCCGTAAGTGCCCCGGTAAGCATGATCGGAAGCGTTACATCCGTTCCCTCATCCTCATTGCCGTCCAGATACAGGTTATCAAATCGGTCGGAAGCATCTCCCGCCGTATTGCCGTATACTTTGGGAGCGCCCTGCAGTTTAATCAGACCATACGGACAACCTAAAATGCCGCCGCCATACATGTCGGCAGTATTGCCTGTGACCGTACCGCCAAAGAGTTGCAGGTTGCCATAAATCACAGAGACACCTCCGCCGCAACGAGCTTCATTGCCGTCTCCCGGAGCAGTGCCGCCTATCATCGCTTTGTCCATCATGAGAAGAGCCGCATATTCACCCTGCAGTAATACGCCGCCTCCATTATACGCCTCATTCCCAGCGATTTTACCACTCCCGTTCATTACGACAGACGCCTGCTGCTGCGGACTGCCTCCTCCCTTGATATAAACGCCGCCTCCCCCGTAACGTAAGGTTTCGTCTTCACTGTCCTCTCCTGTGGCGCGGTTGCCGCTAATCTTCCCGCTCTGCATCAGAAGCTGTCCAATATTCACATAGAGACCGCCACCATTTTCCGCTTCACATCCCTCAATACTGCCATCATCCATCTGTGCGTACCCGATACCTATATAGATACCGCCTCCCTTTTCCGCCTCACAGTCCCTGATGCTGCCGCCTAACATTCCAAACACCGCCTGCTGAAAATTACCTTTACTGTTAATCTCAATGGCGCCCCCGGTTTTCGCCTTACAATGCGTAATGGCAGAGCCACCACGCATAACAACCTGTCCCAGCCTGATACCAATGGCGCCGCCACCCAGACTTTTATTTGCATTTTCCGCATTCTGCAAAATAGCACCTGATGCCAGATTTACCCTGGCATTATCCACCAAAACAAGCGGATGATACCCTACAGCTTTCTCGTTTCTCCCACCATCCAAAATAATATTCTGTAACTGGAAATTGACATTTTTAACGGTAAAGATTCTCCCTCTCTCTATTCCGTCATCCGTATCCGGGACGGTATTTTTTATGGTGCAGATCCTGTCTGAGTAATATGAAGTAATGCATATATTTTTTGAAATGCTGGTCGGTCCTTCCACAGAAACGTCTCTCAGCAGTGCAATAGTCCCGCCATTGGGCACATCCTTCACCGCCTCCTGAAAAGAACCCTCACCACTATAATTGTTGTTGCCATCAAACCACACAGTCTCCGGCTCCCCTTCCCGCGCGACGGCCTGCGGCGTTTCCTCTACCGTCAGCCTCTCCAGACAGACCTCCCCTTTTCCTGAAACGGTTTCCGTCGTCTCTTGTGTCTCCCCGGCGTCACTGCCATGATCCACTGTATTCCCCGATATCGAAGGTTCCTCCTCCGGTGTGCCGGCATCCGGCGTTTCCTCCTGTGCAGAGACAAAAAGCGTGACGGGCGCATTCGGCCATGCCGTAAATATCACGCAAAAACAGAGTATTGCTGTCATTATGCGCAGATGTCCTTTTCTTCCGGCTCCTTCCCACGCGCATTGTTTATCCATGATTTCTCTCCTCATAAGCCGCTTACTGTCAGCGGCCGGCTTTCTTTCAAATAGAATACATAATAATTAACAGACCGATTAGCTTTACGATAGCCAACCATCATTAACAGATTGGTTAATCAATTTCAGTATAGCAGCGCAGAATAAAATAATAAGTGTTATGTTACAGATTGCACTTTTATGGGTACGAATCGCAGCCCTGCCCTTTCGGACTACGGTTTATGGGGATCACGGCAAATGGGGTAAAGAATCCTAATGCGCAGGCGCTATCATTTCCATTTGCTTTTAACATAAATAAAAACAGCGGAAATCCCTTAAAATCAAGGATTTCCGCTTATTTACGCCAGTGAGCCACCGGGGACTCGAACCCCGGACAACTTGATTAAAAGTCAACTTACCTAATGCCTTTCATGCATTGAAAAAACAGCGTTTATTCCTATTATAAAGACAACTTTTAGACATTTGCCTTCTGGAAAATGATTTTAACACATCCTGCTATCACTATGTAAGGGGAAATTTACTTTTTAAGTAAAGCGCCCGCATTTAATAAGCTAAGCAACCCAACATTCTGAACAGTCGTTCCAGAATAGTTTGTTATTCCATTCACAGCAGCAATCTTCTTTCTGTTGCTATAAGAACTATCCACCCCGATCTTATTCAGGCAATCGATCAGTGTAAATTCGGGAGTATCATAATACTGTGGCTCCACCGTAATGCTTCCACACTCCGTATACCTGATATTCATATCCACATTACCATTGATTCCGGTAACCCTGCCATGGGAAGTAAACTGCCAGCCATTCAACACCGACCTGGATCCTGCTGCCACAGCAGGCTTCTTTGCTTCATCCGGAATGGTCCCAAACTGCATTGCCTTATCGCCTGCATAATATCTGGCCAGCCACAGATCATCATTAATGAGAGTGCCGTCTATCTGATTTTCATAGGCATACTTGCCCATATACAGGCCATAGCCATATCCAGAATTGACTATGATCTCCTTGAAATTGTCAATGATTTCCGCCACGGCTCTCTTACCAAGGGCAAGCTGCTTGTCATACTCAATATCTGCCCAGATAACAGTATCTTTGCTGGGCATGATTCCATATCCCTGCAAAACCTCTACAACCCGAAGAGCTTCCTTCTTTGCTTCTGAATTGCTCATGGCATAAGAATATTTATAAAACTCCACCGGGATCCCGTTATCATGGCATCCTTTGATATTGGATGCCAGCTGCTTATCTGGATTTCCGCTCCCCCTGGTGCTCCGCAGGATGGCATACTCCACACCTGCTGCTTTGACCTTTTTCCAGTCTATGTACCCCTGGTTGTCAGATACGTCAATTCCTAATCTCATTGCCTATCCTCCTCTTTTGTTTTTATCGTTGCACCGGTGCAACTTCGGGTAATCCTTTTATTGATATAAATAATGAAATTATTCCCGCTGTTGCCGATACTGATGCCACATTTGCCCAATTTACATCCATGAAGGCCTGTCCTACTGTCAGCATGGATAACGCCGTCTCTGCCATTGTTTTGACGGCCCTTACGCCTGCTGCCTTTGCCCATTGTTTTAATTCTGCATTCTTCATCTTAGTTCCTCTCTTTCTCCAGATCTTCTATCCGGTGGTTTGCGACCCTGATCTTTTCCTCCTGAAGGGCGGTCTGTTCCTCCAGCTTATAAGTACGTTCTATTACTCCGTTATGCTTTTCTACCTTTGCCGCCAGATTGTCAATTTTTACATTGATAATGGCTATGGTCTCATTGTGTTTTGCATCAGCTGTCCTTCTCTGTGAATTGCTGTTCAAAAGACAAACAGCCAGAGCCACAAGCCCGCTGATCACGCTTGATATGATTGTTTCCATGCTTCTCCTTTCTGTTGCGACATCGCAATTTCTAAACTGTTTATCTTACCGTTACCCATCCTCCCATCCAGTTTCCACTAAAAATGCTGCGTTTCATCGTGGCATAAACTCCACTTCCAAACCCAAAAGCTATTACTTCCTGTCGTGTTACACTTCCCGGTTGTCCCAGTATCAATATGGTCCATTCAGCCACTCCGGAAACTGCTGTCTGCGGACCGTCTGCCGGAGCATATGGGGTTACCATCATCCCGATCGCCAGGCCGTTACATTGCTTTGCCCATTGCAGGATTGTCGGAAGATTCTGCATATTGGGAATGAAACTTATATATTGATTCAGCTGGCCTACTGTACTACTAGCAGTTTCAGCATAGTTAAAAGCGTTATTTGCTGTCGTAACAGCCCCGGAAGCCGCCTGACTTGCCTGATTCGCCTTTGTCGTTGCGCTGTTGGCTTTGCTTAGGGCGGAGTCTGCTGTTGATTTGGCCCCGGATGCCGTTGTATTTGCATTAGCAGCATCCGTTTTGGCGCTCTGGGCTGTGGCCTGTGCATTTGACACAGCGGCAGAAAGCTCACTTTCCAATGCATCAAGATCCGTTGCAATGACATATGTTTCGGATATGATATTGCCATTTCCGTCTTTTTCTGCTTTCTCAGCTTTGATGGTCCCATCCTCTTGTATGGAAATGGTATCTCCATCCGGCTTTATGATTCCCACCCTGTCTACAGTGGCAATATCCGTCCCATGCTCTCTCGTTTTTTCGTAATAGTACTTCGCATTATCAGTATCCTCCCCCTCTCTCGTACTTGTCCCGCCTACCGCATATGACCTTGCCAAAATGGCGGAACCGGCCGCTCCTTCTTTTGAAAGCGCAGCTTCATTCTCTGAATAAACTGCATTCTGCTCCGCTTCTATAGCATTCCTGGTCGCCTCTTCTACCAAAGAAACATTTTCCAGAACACGGGCAAAGTAATTTCCTGACTGTTCACAGTAATACTTTGCATTATCGGCATCCTCCCCCTCCCTCGTGCCTGTCCCGCCTATGGCATACGACCTTGATTCTACCGCATGGCTGTCTGAGTCTTCCGCATTTAAAATTATCTGTGATACGATTTCAGAAAGGTTTGTTGTCAGCGTTTCCGCTTCCTTTGATACTCTTTCTAATTCGCTCAATACTTTCACGACATCGTTCCAATATATATTTGACTGTTCTATCGTTTCCCCGATGGTATCGGCCACACATTCAAAGGAACAGGACGCTGAAGACTCCCGCCCTCCTTCAAGCTTGAATTTAACGTCCATGATCACGGTACCCGCGACTTTCAACTCATTTCCAATGATGGTATATGCGTACATATCGTCATATCCTACCGCTGTTTTCCCTATAACAGTGCTGCCATCAGCTCTTTTAAAATATACTTCCGGCAACAGGTCCGCATCGTAATACACATTTCCGTCATTATATATTTTTAAATAAAATACGGCGCCGCAATCTCCCTGCTTTAAGCGTATCCCACTTTCAACAATTCCCGTGTCGACCATATCGACTTTTACGACATAATTTGGTCTTTCCATCTTCATACCACCTTTCCTGTGATCAAATAAGAAGAGCCTACCTTTTGCAAAACAACGGTATCTCCTATTGCAGGCATATAAGAATCCAGCCTTTTATAAGGTTTCTGTGACATTTCCTCTTCCCCGTAAAAAGTCAGATAAATGTTATTGCCACTTATAGAGGTAACAACTGCCATCCTGGTCTGCGCTTCCTCCTTGCTTTTTGCATTTGTTATTGTATTAAATAGCTTGTTACTGTTTAGACTCATAGCACCATTACCCTTTCGCATTTATGCGTCATTTCTCCGCCTGGCCTTAAATCCATTTCCCAGGCTGTCTCAATAAAGTGTCCCTTAATGTCGTACTGCTCACAGTTTATAAACAGGCAATTCTGATATCCATGTCCCGGCATATTCAATGTCTTAAAAGTCAGCGTTCTGGATGACTGCATTGAATTGACCGCCACCATCTTTACATAATTTTGCAGATCTTCGTGGGAGGCTATATCATCAACTGCTGCCGAATCAACAATTACCCTCCCCCGGTTTATTACTGAATAAGGATCGTTTTCATCATTATTCACATAGGTAGCTATCATGTATGCGCTGTCCGCATTTTCCGTATATCTGACAAATTTATTGGGTATATTGAAAGCATCCGATTCCACCGATACTCCATCCAATATGATGCTCTTCTTATTTGTCATATATATCCGCTCAATATTTCTAAGCTGCGGAAATTCATATTTCCTTGATATTCCTATCCCGGATTCATCAAAATGTATAGGAGTATAATTGATCGCTCCCAATAAGGTATTGGCAATCTTTATTTTTGACGTTCCGATGCCCCATTCCTGGTCGCAGCTCTTTGTAATCACAGATGTGGGAATATCTAACAGATCATAGCATTCTCCCAGTATCTGAGCGATATAAGAGGTATAAACCCCTCCGGCGGGAACATAGAATCTGGATGTTGTTTTATCATCGACCGCTATCTTTGCCAGGTCATATCCATTTATGCTGATTATATTTCTGAATGACATACCTCTAAGCGAAGTATTGATGATAAATTTGCCGAGGGGCCATTTTACAACGTCCGTTCCTACAGTCAGGCACATATATGGAATGATCCTGTAATCCGTGCATCCTATATTCATCAGATCGGATTTTTCCACGGTGCCGGAAAAAGTCCTCATGACCTCTGCCTTTGAATCGTATGATATTTTTCCATCCGCTACAGCAATATGGCCGATAGGAACATCCTTCCTGTCGGCCACCATATATTCATATTTAATTGTCCGGTTTTCCTCTAAGAGCTTTTCCATCAGGAAATCATTTGTGTACTTTTCTGTTGAAATATCCATATCCCACCTACATATCCACTCTTGTTAAACTGACAGTTATATTTCTTCCATCCATATACGGCCCATTGTCAGTCAGATCCATATCGCATACCATATACTCTCCTTCCGCCTGATATTTCACGATATTTCCATTGACCTTCATGTCTGTCAGAATACCGAACTCCCGATCAGTGGCATAAGCCTTAAAATTTCTTTTGCTTGCCTGCCACTCCCCCTGCTCCTTTACCGGATATGTCCTTCCCAGACACTTAATAAGGTTCTTTTCTCTGGAATCCTCCCTATAAATCCTGAATACATCTTCATCTGTCATCCATAGGTTCACAAAGTTCTTTTCATTCCGGTCATCCCGTATAACTACTCCATCCGCTTTTACTTTCGTTACTCTCCATCCCGAATCAACAATGCCTCCGTCATACAGCCGGACCGCATATTGGTAAGTGTCGTTTAAAGCAGCTGTATAATCAACAAATCCCTCGTGGTACTCTCCTATGATCTCCACGTCCTCCGAACCTTCCTTTTTTCTGATCACATAGGCTTTTCCTCCCGTAGTTTCACAATTCACAGAAACTCCATATTCATGGGTGGCAAATACATATATTTTTTCGACGCTGGATCCGCACTCCGCATCCAGCGTCAGATAGTAAGTTCCCCACGGCGTGTAATAGCCGTATATGTTTAGGGCTCTTATATTTACTATGTATTTCCCATTCTGCAGCAGAGTATCTACCTGATGGTTCCTCAGGTATTCATCCGCAATCACACCGCTTTCATAGACTTTCTTTTCCTTGTCGTCATAAATAACGATCTCAAAAGCGTTCTGTGAATCTATCTCCCAGTTTATGACGGGTTTTGCGTCGTTTGTCACTTCAATGATTTCCGGAGCGTCTGAATCGCCTACGACAACAAAACTGTATGGGCCGCACGAAGCATATTGACCATCTTTATTTAAAACCTTGACCGTATAGGAGCATGTCCCATTAGATAATGCGTTTGCTTCAATCGTATGAAAATGATCTGCCGATGTTCCTGTGTATTCCGTGGTCTGTCCGTCCTGCGTAATATATACCCAGTATTTTGTCTGTCCCACCGCTACTGTTTCACTGTAATTCCATGCTATAGAAAATTCCTTTGACTTTTTAACCAGAACATCTATAGGATATACTCCCTTGACCGTCGGATAGGACGGAACGATATTAAAACTATAGGGTCCCTTCGTTGCCGATTGCCCGTCATTATTTGTGACTGTAATGGAATAAGTTACAGGACCGTCTATATATTGATATGCCGGTATGGTATGCGATGTAGCTTCTCCTGTTCCGTTAAATATCTTAGTCTTTCCATTCTGGGTAATGCTTATAGAATAACTTTTTTGCCCCGTGCTGGCAGTTTCGCTGAATTTCCAGGTAATAGTAAAGGGCTGAGACTTTGGCACGCCTGTATTTACCGGATATGTAGCTTCAACCGATGGAGAAGACGGAACACAGACCGCTGTATACGGCCCGCTTGTCGAGGCCTGGTTATCATTGTTCGTGACCGTCAGATAATATCTGACCTCGCCCTCGCTGAATGTTCCCGGCGGAAATGTATAATAATGGTTAGACGTATCCCTGGTTACTGTTTTCGTCTGCCCTCCTGTTGTATACTTAATAGCAAATGACTTTTGTCCAACATCTTTTGATTCAGAATAATTCCATCTGAATGTGACCGCCTGGGACTTATGAAATTCAGCTCCTTCAATCGGGGATGTCATTTTCCCGGTTGGGATTACATCGTCATAAGTCAGCATTAGGTAGGAATCTTGTATGTTTTCTAACAGCCCGCCATAATATATCCCACTTGCTATCGATGCCTGAAACTCAAAAATGGTGCAGTTGTGCCGGACATGATTTATAAAGTTATCATAAAAAAAATCCAAATATTCATTTGGAACAGCCACAGTTCTTTGGGTACCGTTTACGCTTATTATTTCCCGTCTCAGCTGTGTAAGGTTCATATTCACAAGGCGACTTGCAGGAACAGAAGAATAATACATCCTGCTGCTCACGTATCTTTGTTCATCCCGGTTGATATAGTAAGCGTAACCCCTTGGATCTGCATTTTTATATCCAATCGCTACAGCATGCATTTTCAGCCTTACATTGTTTTTATATTTTAGGGTTTCTGCGGACGGGAAGGTCGATGTGTCAAAAAAGAGCATGGCAAAGAAATTAAGATCCATATTCCTATTAGCTTGGTTATAGTCATGCATATCCACGCCAAACCATCCCAATCCTGCATTTCCTGATCCAAAATCAGGAATACCGGTATTGACATATGATACTACTCCCGCCGGGCTTTTCCATGTATGTGATGCCATTCTATCAACCTCCGCACTGTGCTGATGCTTCAAGCCCTTCTATGGCATCAACCACATCGCTGACTGAACGCATTTTATCCAGATCGCACATTATTTGAATATTGTAAATAGTGTCTCCGGCTATAGTTGTAGATTCTTTGTTATTATAGATCCTGGAACTCGGCGGCAACTCAACGATCTCCGGACCATTTTCCCCTACCCATGTAGCCCCGCCTCTCCAACTTTGGGTACCAGTGGCATTGTGACCGGTTTGGGGCTTTCCTCCCTGGGGTATAGACGTACCTCCAGTCAGATTTCCTATGCTGCTTGCTGTTCGCTCTATATCAGAAGTTTTTCCGATAATAACCGCTATTACTGTTGCCAGAGCTGTCAGGGCAACTACCATAAGAAGAACTTTTGCATAAGTGCTGTCCATAGTACTCCCAACACCTTTAAAAATCTTACTTAATCCTTTTCCTGCTTCCATAGCAGAATTAATTGTTTTTGCAAACATTACCAGTGTAGTAATTGTAGTTACCAGTGTTACGATCACTCCAAGCACTGGGGTTGGAATCGATGCGATTGTTTCAATTATCCCTGTAAGTGCCGGTATTACTTTTGCCCCTGCCGAATTTTTTAATGATTCAAATGCACTTTCCAATTTCTGCATGGCATCATCAAAAGCGCCTGCGGCCTTTAAGTCCTCCTCACTCATGATCCTTCCCAGCTCTCCCGCCTCTTCCTTGTACGCCTTCATTCCTTCGCTTCCGGCATCGATAACTCCGGTAAGGGAAGCTGCGCTTTTTCCGAATATATCCATGGCAAGCTGGTCCTGCTCCGTGGCATTTCCAACTTCTCCTAATGCGTCAATTGTTTCATAAAAAATGGTCTCTGCATCCTTCATCTGTCCGCTGGAATCATATACGCTGACTCCAAGCTTTTTGAAAGCCTCATATGCCGTTCCTGACCCTTTTGCCGCGCTTTCCATGTTTCTCTCCATCTTCTGCAAAGAGCCGGTCATAGTCTCAACGGACACATCCACCAGCTCCGATGCATACATCCATCCCTGCAGGGTATCGGTGGCAATGGAGCTTTGTGCCGACATGGTCAGGATAGTGTCCGCATACTCGGAAGCTGATTTTACACACGCCATTAAACCTCCTGCGATCGTTCCCAGGATCCCTATCAGCGCCGTGGCATTTTCCTTAAAGTTACTCTGTGCGATCTGTGTGTCTTCAAGCTGATTTTCCAGTTTCTGTAATGTGGTCCGCTCCTTTAATAATGCCTGATCGGCCCTGGAAATTTTATCCGTATTTGCATGGGCATCCATCAAGGCATTGTATTTTTCTTTTGCCGCTTCAACCTTCTGCTTTTGCAAATGTATCTTTTGCGTCAGATACTCTTCTTTTGCCGCCATGGTTTCTGATTTTGACGCGCATCCGTCCATCTGGCTCTGCATCAAGGCAAATTCTGCATCCAGGGTCTTTATTTCCCTGTTACATGCCGTAATTCCTCCTTCAAATTCGCTGTAATCCAGTCCAAGGACAATTGTTTTTTTATAACTTTTTGCCATTCTTACCACCCCGGTAATGATTTCATGCTGGTTATCTGTTCCGCTCCGCCGCCTTCAAGTACCCCTCTCTGGGATTCCAGTTCCTTTACAAAGCAGTCCAGAATATAGCCAATTTTTAAGTAACTGCTGCTCCAAAATTCCTGCTCAGTATGGTGGAGCTTCTCTACATAGAGATAATAGGCATCATCTATCCCGAAATCTATTTCTTTACATTCAATAGATACTGAGCCACCGCTTTTTTTAATTCATTCTGCCCCGTTTTGTCCATACTGCCATAAATAGCTTCATTATATGCCCCGATAATATTGCTGTAATGGGACGGTCCCATCTGAACCGCCAATGCATTTGCCTCTTCTATGGTAAATTCCGGCTCATTGGGCCTGATTCCCGAATAAAGGATCAATGCAGTCATCCGCGCCGGAGATATTTCATTGAGTTTGCAGGGAAGCTTTCCAAGCTCTTCCTGCATATATGCCATTCCCAGCATGGAGAAAGTGCAGGTATAAGTCTTGTCATTCAGTTGTATCCGTATCGGGTCTATCGGTTTCACTTTGATTGTTTTCATTCATTACCTCCTTGTTTGCACTGACGGGTTTTGACGGTCCTTCATTAAACCATGCATCTGCCTGAGCCTTTGTCAGCTCCGGATTGGATCCGTCTGCAAAAAACTTGAGCATATTATCAGACTTTCTCCTTACAAAATCGATCGTAATGGAATCTGTGCTGTAGTTTATGTTGCCTTCAGACTGCTTAACATCTGAATTAAGCGGCTGCGGTCTGCCCTTTAACAGCCAAACAAGTTCGCTGCTCCCGTCTGTCTGCTCCACTTCGTAACCTACTGCTATATATTTAGGTTTGACTCCCGCTTTTACCTGTACAACCCCGTCAGTTACTTTATAATTATAGATATCAACCTGCGCTTCAATGGGAACCTTCGTCGTTGATAATACCAGGCTTAATCCGGTCATGATTGCACTGGAATCCACTATTGCACCGTCCCCATGCAGCTGACCAGAGGCAACAGACGCAGTAATTTGTGCCTGCTGCGCTTCCCCAAGGCTTTTAACTTCTCCATAACTTGTCCCCTCTCCCGTATCCGATGTAACTTCCGCATAGACCGGTCTTTTGATATTGATCCTATAAGCACTTGTGCTTTTTTTCATTTCTCATCCTCCCTTAATACCTGAATATGTAATGCCGCCCTCCAGATCTTCCCTTCTTTTTCGTAAGTATAATCCGGATCGTCACATGTATACCCTTTTTGACTTTGTAACTGCTTCCAGACCCTCTTTGCTTTTTTTACCAGCTGTCCCTTGTCTTTCATAAACAAGTTGCATGCATAATAATCCGTAGACGACCGAATACAGCCGTCTCCCCTTAATCCCTTTGTGGCATAAGGGGCAAGTGCAAAGGAACCGTCCAGAACCATGTTATCCTCTTCAATATACGGAAACTCTGTCAGGCTCTTGATCTGTTCTATCAATTCTTTAATCTCTGACCACCTCCTGTAAAAAACTGTCCACTATATCATCGATTTCGTTTTCCGCCTTTACAACGGCTTTATCCGCAAAATAATTTCCCTGTATGAACTTCCCGTTCTGAGCTACATGCCCGTCATTTGCCACATGCCATTTGGCCCAGGTCTTTTTCCCGCCGGAAATGGTCACATACAGTTCCTTGGTTCTCTTTGCTTTTTTAATCTTATACTCAATATCATCAACTATATGGACATTCTCCCTCTTGTTTCCTTTGTACCAATATGATTCTTTATCAGATACAGGAACAGTCATGGCTACAGCTGATTTAACCGCAATTCCGATCTTATTTAAGGCATCTTTCATCCTCTTTTCCGTAAGTTCCTGAATGCGGCTGACATTTATCTGCATCCCCTCAAGCACTTCCTTATAGCTGACACTGGCCTTCATGCTGCCGCCTCCTTTTATTTAACAGTTATCTCAATATCGCCTGCAGCCGTTACATAGGTCCTGGATATTTCAAATTCTTCGCCCTGAAATAAAATGTGCACCGGATAATACTTTTGGGTTATATCCCCTTCCTGAATGCTCACTCCACAAGCTTCAAAATCCTCCGGATCCATTTCAAAAACATATCTCGCCGATAAGCCGGAAGAATAAGCGGCATAGAATTCAGAACGGGTAGCAGACTTTTTTTCTGCAAAGAGTTCATCTGAAATTTTACGCTTCAGTTCCGTCCCTTCTTTATACTCTGTTACAACCTGAACAATATCATTTCTCATAGCTTATATTCTCCCGAAAGACTTAATGAATCCCTTAACGCTTTATAGCTTTTCTGGTACTGTTCTCCTTTTCCACGGAAATCAAATGAAGCCTTACAGTACAGCTCGACAGCTTTCTCCACAAGGAAATCCTTTAACTCCGGTCCGGAATCCTTTGAGATTATATTTCCGTCTTCATCCCGCTTAAACGTTTCTATTCCAAGCATTTTCATATCCAGCAAAGCAGCCTCTATATTGCCTTTGATGTTATCATCCAGCTTGCCATGTGAAATTCTTAAAGCCGTCTTGATCTTACTGACCACCAACACCACCATCCTATCCGCAGGGACGGTTTCCCGTCCCTGCTACTGGAAATCATCATGAGTTTGTTTCTGTTCCGCTTTCCGGAGGAGTAACATCGCTTTCCGGAGTGCCGGATCCTGCTGCCTCTTTTGTAGTCAACAGTGCATGGGCTTTGCTTGTCGTGATATTTCCGTCCATGATGGCATAACCACAGTAATCCGTCCTTCTTTTTTTCACATGCTCTTCCGTCATCATGCTGATCTCTTTGTTGATATTCATGTGATATCCGTCCCTGGCATTGGAAAGTAAGATTTCATCATCCTTCATGGAATCATCTTCTTTCACTACCATTCCCAGGATCCTGAAAACACCCTGATTTGTAGGATCCGGAATAAATAACGGGCGCTTATTGGCATCCACTATATTGGCCAGCTGACTCCATACGGTCCTTGAATTTGCATAAATGGAAATCCCCGCCCCGTATCCGGATTTGATCAGTGCCCTTGCCTTTGTAATGTCAGTGTAAGAAGGTTTCCCCGTGTAGATCACGACCTGCGGAGTATTCTCCTCGGTAAGCAGTGCGGTCACGGTTCCCATTGGTTCCGGTTTTCCGGTTTTCGCTTTTTCCCCGGCTCCGTGAGTTGCTCCGTATCCTGCTCCTGCTCCCATCTTCTTTGCCATTTTTCGCTGGATAAAGGGAATGAAATCTTCCATTGCCATTTCTTTCAATTTCCACGATACCGTAATGGATCTGGAAAGTTCACAGCCGCTTAAACTAAATTCCTTAAAGGTCTCTTTTCCGTCCTCTGTCTCTTCATCCTCTTTATACCATGCAGAATCCGTGGAGGTGTCGTCCATTATCATGGAAAATACCCCGTTCACGTAGCTTTTGCTGACATCCGAAAAATAAGGATAAAGTTCCCCGGCTATTTCCCAGATACCGGCTGCCACGCTCTTGGGGATTACCACACTTGTGTTTCCTGTCGTATGGGTAAATTCCTCATTGACCATTTTATAGATCCTGCTCTCATCATCGGATAAGGGCTTTCCCATTAACATTTTTGCCCATGCATTTTTATAATCTTCTGTCCCAAACGCTTCCGCCGCTTCTTTTCCGCTTTTGTCTTTTCCAAAAGCATCCTCGACTGTAAATGCGTTTACCGCCACAGGTTCTTTGTTCATGGCATTAAAATTTGCCTGGGCCTGTGCAATAGCCCCCCACTCATCATCCAGATCCGCGATCTCTTTCATTTTGGCTTCCGCATCTTCTGCCTTTCCTTCATCGATCAGCTTCTGCGCCGCATCCATCAGCGCTTTTCTCTTGTTTAAATACTGTTCTCTTGTCATTTCTATTCTCCCTTCATTTTTAAAAGATTTAACTTTTGCTGCATAAAAAAAGCCGATTCTTTATCCGAATCCGCCTGTTTTATCATTCTTCTTGCCTTTTCCAGTTTTTCTTCGCCGGGAAGCGTAAACAAAGGGCCTGCCGTCATGACCATATCCGTACTTTTATTTTCTTCAAACATGATCCCGTCAATAAGTCCCTTTTCTTTTGCCCTTTCCGCTGTAAGCCAGGTCTCTGCTTCCATCAGTTTTAACGCTTCTTGTTCTGTTATTCCGGCTTTTTTCATATAGGCCGTACATAAGGCTCTGTCGGCTGTTTTTAAAACCTCGGCCGTATGTTCCATATCGTTATGGTTTCCGGAAGCATTTGTCGATACACAATGTACCATCATCAGCGCCGTGGGCGCCATTTCACAGTAAGCCGCCATCGCCACTATAGATGCGGCGCTGCATGCCTCTCCTGTAACATAGATCTTAACATGGTCCGAATGCGTCCTTAAAAGTGTATAAATTTCGCTTCCCACATCGATCACGCCTCCGGGGCTGTTGATATAGACCTCTATTTCATCCCCTTCTTCTATGATGTCGAGTACCTTCTGCACATCCGCCGGACATGTGGAATCCTCTTCAAAGAAGTCATAAAACCATTTGTAGTCGTTGGGAATCAGCACTCCCCGAATGTTTATTCTGTGTTTCATCCGCTTTCTCCTTTCCTGCTGCCTGTAGCAGCTGTTCGATCAGCCCTGCCATAACAGCATAATTTTCTCCATTCATTTTTCCAAGCATATCCTTTACCAGGTCAACTACCTGCGTATCCAGTCGCCTGATCGGTTGGTCTCCTCCCGGAATAGGCGTCATATTCATTGTTTCCCGCCATTCATTTGGCGTCATCGCCCCGCGGTCTACCATAGCTACCAGTGCCAGTTTCGTATTCAGGCTGGCACACTGCAGGTTGCTTGCTTCAAACATGATCTGGTTTCCGCAGCTCCTTTCCTTCCTGCTGAACAGCCTTACTGTGTAAACCGCACCTATCTGAATGGCAAACGGCTCTATCTCCGCTTCATAATAGGCGTTCCATTCATCCTCTGTCCATTTTGACTGTACGATATTATCATTTGTGTTGAAAAAGGAGTATATGCGGTTTATGGTTTCTTTTGTCTGCAGCGCATTGGGCACAAAATCCTTCGGCTCAATCCTTGTAACTGTTGCTCTGCCGTCCACACCTGCTGCTCCAAAGGTTCCACTGTCAATGCTGAGATAATTTTGCACAAAATTTTTTACGTACTTCTTTATATCTTCATCCCGCACTGATGAGGTCAACTGGATCAGCCAACGGATTATCCCGCTGTTTTTAACAGCCTTAATGATTCCCTGATCTATGGTTCCTATTACTTCCATCATTCCCTTCAAAGCAGGTGCCGGACTCGTTCCGAAAATATCATTTTCATTGAAGTCCTGTCTCAAATGGATGATCTCCGTATAAGGAAAGACAGCTATTTTCCCATTTCTGAAATAAAACTTAATAAACAGCTCATCATTTTTATAAAGGGTTTCGCACATATCACAAGGTATGGGATATATTTGGTAAGGCTTTCCGTTATTATCCCGAATGATTAAGGCAAATGCGTTATTGTTCAGGCAGAGCTGTGTGGCCATTTTTTCCTGAAACTGCTGGCCCGTCATATACGGATTTGGCTCTTTCAGCAAAAATCTGATATTGGCGTATGGATTGACCTTTATCTCACTGCCATTTCCGGGCCTTATATGCTTTCCTGCCAGTTTTCCTACGGCTTTCACTTTTGGACGGATGCAGGAACGTACTATATCACTTTCATATAGTTTTCCATTCCATGAGTAATAGTGTTCTCCCCAGGTATTTACCATTTGTATGATCTCTTTCCCGGCTTTCTCATTTTTTGTCGGTTCCCTTTTTCTGAATAGTTTCATTCTCTGCTCCTTTTTTAAATCAAAGTCATGTATTCTTCCAGATTCCTTTCTAACGTTACATAGGCATCCAGAAGCCCCGCCGTACCATCTATTCTTCGTGTCCCAAGATTTCCCTTTGCCGGTTGGATGTTTCCGTTCCTGTCTTCATCAACAGAAGTATTTGCCAGGCACCATTTGAGAACCGGATTATTGTTGTAAATAATTCTTTTCTTCGCCAGATCAGCTCCAAGTGATTTCATGGGACCCGATAAAGTTTTCTTTCCCTGGATAACAGGCTCCATGACCGGCTTTCCAAAAGTGTTCGTCATATCCTCAACAAAATAAGAAGCGCTCCATGAGTCATAACCACACTTGAACAAATATATGTCCGACTCATTCTGCACTTCCTCAAACCATTCTTTCACATACCTATAATGGATTTTGTTTCCCGGGCATGTCCGTACCCATCCCTGTTCGATCCATTTATCATAGGGGATTTTGTCCTCTTTTATTTTTTTCTCCAGCAGATCTTCCGGGAGCCAGTACATTTGCAGAACATAAATATTGGAATCTCCCGGCACCATAAATATAATCGTACCATTTGTCAGATCAACGTTGCTGGACAGGTCGGCGCCGCCTATTCCATACCGAGGCTTCAACTTCTTAACATCAAACAGGCTTCTGTTATCAAGCTGTTCAAATGTAAGCCATGATTCCGTAGATGTTTCCCTGATATTAAATTCCTTGCATACAAGATTTTTGACCGAAGATGGATTCCCCTTGGCCTTTTCTACTTTTGCCCGGAGAGTTTCCAGCTTCTTGATCGTTCCAAGGCCGGGATTTGCTTTTATCCAGCAAGGCTCAACTGTCCATTCCTTTCTTTTATCCAACTCGTAGATAAAGGGAAAGAAATGTATGTCATGGTATCCGTTTTCATCAAACAAGCCGTTAATAACCCTTTCCGCCTCATCATATTTCTGGTCATAAATATCTTCCCGCACGGTTCCTGCTGTCGACGTGATAAGCACAAGGGGCTGATCTCTTGCAGAGGTTCCATCCGCTATAATATCAAACAGTGCCCTTCCGTTTTTCCATTGATGGATCTCATCCATCAGGGCACCATGCACATTCAGGCCGTCCAAAGTGTCAGAATCCGATGCAAGAGGTTTGAAAGTGCCGTCATTGTAAAATTCACTGGAAAGCTCTGCCACAAGCGGCTTGATCCTTCTTAACAGGACGGGAGACTTCCTGACCATTCTTTTTGCTTCTGTCCATATGATCTTTGCCTGATCTCTTTTTGTTGCCACTGCATAGATCTCAGGCCCCGGCTCCCCATCCCCGATCAGCAGATACAGGCCCACAATGGAAGCAATCAATGATTTTCCGTTCTTTTTCCCTACGATCAGAACCGCTTCCCTGCACATCCTATTCCCGTTTATATCTATAAATCCAAAGACTGCTGCCAGCAGCGCCTTTTCCCATAATTCCAGCCGAATCACTTTTCCTGCGTTTGCACCTTTGGATATCCTGCAGAAGTTTTCGGCAAATTCGATTACATGATTTGCCCTTTTGACAGAATAGAAATATTCTCCCTGGGAATTTATCATCATGGCAAGATACTTATACCACTGATAGATCTTTCGGCATACCATGACCCGCCCGCTTTCAATTTCATTCCAATATTCTAATACGGGATTATATGTTAATGGATATCTTACCGCCATCAGACATCTTCCCTTCCGTTTACAAATTCATCAAATCCATCCTTGTTTTCTTTGCTTATTTGTTCCGTTTTTGGCATACAATCTATTAATATTTTCATTGCCTGTGTCTGTTTTTGTGACATCTGGAGATATAGCTGCGCATCTGGGGACTGCTTTATCCCCCACTGATTTTCCCCGTTTTTATATTCAATGCTTGTCCCTTCCCTTATGATCTTTTCACGCAGTTCCCGCATCGTTACAGTCATGAATGCAACATCGTCAATGGTAGTAAATACCAGGTTTTTCTTCTTTTTATCAATTTTAGCAAAGAGCCTCCTAAGTCTTCTTATTTCCTTCTCGATCTTTGCATTTTTCTCCTGATAATCAAGCTCATTATCTTCTTTTTTGTCGCTCTCTGTTTCCTCATAATTTTCTCGTTTGACCATCTATACCACACCCCCTATACGCGCGACCTGTGTATTCCCTGAATATGTGGGTCTCGGTCTTTTGGAAAAGACAGGAGGACCCGTTTAAGGGGGGAGTTGCGATTCTTCCAGCCTTCCTATCGGTTCTCCCTCCTCGTTAAATATGACGATCGGTGCTTTTGCTGCACGCCCGACTCCATGACCTTCAAAACGATCATGGCAATCCTTGCATACATAAGAAAGATTCTCATGATTTAATGTTATATCCGGATCATTTATGTTGGACTCATCCAATGTAATCTTGTGGTGGACTATGAATCCAGCCTGCTCATGGCATTCCTCACACATCCCGCCATCAATCATCCTTCTCTGTTGGATATATGAATCCCTACAGCGTTTCCATCTGGCGCTGTTGTAGAAAATCTTTGCAAATCCTTTGGCCATCCTTGCTCCTTATAAGTTGCACCAGTGCAACTTTCGGTTCTTCTAAACAAAAAAGAAGCCAGGGTTATTTCCTTGACCTCTTTCTCTTTGTATCATATTATCACAATTTAATGTAACATTCTGTAACAACTTTCATAAATATTGATATTTTACTATCCGCTTGTTATAATGTTATTGATTGGGGCGGCTTCGGCAAGTCCACCGCCCTTTTCATTCCCTAAAGCCTATCCTTCAGGCTTTTCTTTTTTTGCCATATTCCTTACTTCATCTATGGCCTTTTTAACCTCTTCCATATCCTTGCATCCTGCAAATTTATCAGCTACAAGGTTTAAGATAACTTCCATCTGTTTATCAGTCATTTCATTCATATGTACTCCTTTCTCCGCTTGCCCGGTAATTAGTTCTTCATCTGAACTAATTATATTATACATTAATTTTAATGTATTGTCAATATTTTATACATTAATTTTAATGTTTATTCTTCTATATATTTAATAATATCTCCCGGCTGCATATCCAATAATTTGCATATACTATTAAGTGCTTTCATTCCCACTATTTTGTTTTCCCTAAGATATTGTATATTATTTTCTCCCAGCAATTTTTCTTTTCTTAATCTATGTGTACTATATCCGCTCTCAATTAAAGCTTTTAATACATCAAATTTATATACCAGCATATAAACACCTCCTCATAAACATTGTACATTATTTTTGGTGTTTGGTCAATTGTGTTGTTTTAAGAACAGCCTCTTATATTTTAAAATTCATTAGAGCTTTAGAATGGATCCTATGTAATTGCTGTCTACTGTATTTCATCATTTCTCCTATTTCTTCCCATTTCATAAGATTTATGTATCTATACAAAAGGAGATCTTTTTCATCTTCATTTTCCATCTTTTCAATTCTGTTCAATATCTCCTTTATTTTTTCAGCTTTATCATAAAGTGCTTCTTTATATTTTTTCTCTTCTCCTTCCAAAAGCGCAGCATATCCTGATAAATCGCCCACTGCTTTGGAATGAGGCATTCCGTCAGTTTTGATAGATGGACATATTTTATTTAATCTAATTTCTTGTATCTCAATTTGGATACGATTTAACTGCCTGACTGCTCTTTCGTAACCTTTGAGATATTCTTTCTTTTCTTCATTTTTTTGCCTTTCCATTCCATCCGCTCCTTTTCACTTCCCTCTGTCGAATAATGTCGACCGATTAGCCTTTACTTCTCCATCCGGTTACCGTATCATAATACTTGTGTAAAGGGGATCGCGGCACAGCGCTTTGGCTGGCCGCTTTTTCCATTTATCCCCTCCACTTACTTAGTCCCTTCCAAAATACACATCAAGCATTTTGAAAAACTTTTCCCGCTCTGCTTTTGGCAGGTTTTTGATGTCGCTGTCATACTCTGCAAGCCGGGAACTGCTGACATAGTCCACTGCATCACACAGGATTTTATCAGCTGTTACTTCCAGTACGCTGATCATTTCCATGAATGTTGGAAGACTTGGTATCCTTCTACCGCATTCGATCATGCCAATATATCCTACTGACAGACCCAAAAGCTCTGCAAACTCTTCCTGTGTCAGATGCTTTGCTTCCCTTGCCTTTTTCAGCCTTCTGCCTATACGGCGCAAATTTATGTTTGCCATTATCCACACCTCCTTTCTTTTTGGGGTACAGATAATGGTATTAAGGCTGTTGCAAGTATGCAAGGGATTTATTCCTTATAGGTTTTCAAAACCACTCCAGTTGATCGCCTGACCACATTCAGGGCAATGCTCGTATTTGTCATCTATCTCATAGCTTTGACCGCATCCAGGGCAATCGTACATATCGTAAATTATATTGCCCTCTTTGTCGTAGCCGTCGCCCCAGATATCGGGTGGCTGCGGTTTTTGCTTTTCCATTGCCGCCTGGCATTCATCGACTGTTCCGATTGCCCGGTACTGTTGGATTTCTTCAAGGGCTTTAATGGCAATGTCCAATCCTTCGAAAAACTCTGCACATCTTCTTGGCCTTCCACTTATTTCTAATCCTCCGCTCAATCTTAATGCTTCAATAGCTTCGTTCTCCGTCATTCTCTATTCTCCTTCCAATAATTCGGGATTGTCGAAAATGTTGCCGATAACCTGAACTTTATTTCCATTTACCACGACACCTAAACATTCCATCACTTCCATTTCATCGATTGGTTCAACTTCGAAGCTGGTATCATTAAATTCCCAAACAACAACTCCCGTCCAGAAATCATTAACTTTTATTATGTCCCCTTCAAAAATCTTCCTGCCGTTCTTGTGAGTCCGTATACCGGCATACTGGCAGACAGTTTTGGAATCTACCTCAACCCACTCACTTATCTCACACCGAGGAAAGAAACATAAGTCTAATGGCAAAAGAGCATATATTTCTTTTTTGTCGAAATACCATTCTCCTTTTACAAAATATCCTTCAACCCACTCTCCATTGTCAGTCCTTTTCCCACGAAATAATATATCTCTGCTCATCGCTCAACCCTCCAATCCCTGTAATGTCTTTTATGGTCCATATTGCTATTCGATATGCCCCTGATATCTCTGGATGCCCACCTGCTCTTGCCTCCTCCGCTTCTTTTTCCAGACGCTTTACTATTTCCTTTATCTGACTGCATTTTTCGGTATACTGCTTACTAATCTCTTTAAGTTGATCAGGTGTAAGTTCCAGATTCTCATATTCTTTCAGCCGTTCTCTCAAATCAGCCATAGCCCATAAATTTCGATAAAATATTGCGATAAATCCAAGAATGTCATATATTCCATACTGCGCAACTCCCGTAATAAATTCATCGAAATCTTCATCACAGGTAAATTCATTCGGAATTTTTGCAAATTTATCAAGCAGCTTTATTGTCAGTTCCCTTGCATCTATATCCATTCCATAATCCCTGTATCTCGCCTCGTGTTCCTTTGCATAGCATGAATTATGTGCCAGTTCGGCCATACTCATTTCAGATACATCTTTGTTTGTCGTTAATCTCTTCATGGTCTATTCCTCCTTCATTGTCTCGCTATTATCCTTCCATGCCCTTTGCTTATTTCCATCCTCGTTTTCAGGTTTGTAATTGCTGTCATTTATACAGTTCATACAGCTCGCATAAGCTCCTGGGCCTTTCCTGTTGCTGCAGGTTTTACATTTTTTCAAGTCCATGTCTTACCCCTCCAATGCCTCCGGCTTTTCGCACCGTTCAAAATAGAAAATCACTTTATCTCCCATATGCTTTACAATTCCGAATCTTACAGCTACCTTGAAAGGAATACTGTCTCTCATAAGCCTTTGATTTATTCCGGCAAGGTATTTTCGAAATTCTTCTATGCCCAAAGAATGTTTATAATGATTGCAGCTCCGACAGGCGGGGAATAGATTTTCAATATTATCTTCCCCACCTATATGAAGCGGCACTTTATGGTCCATCTGCATTCCTCTAAATGTAACCTCACAGCCACAATAAGCACAGTGTCCTTCAAACATATCGAATACCTGTTTACGCTCCCTTGCCGAAAATCTGTGTCTCTTTGTTTTTTCCATCTATTTTCTCCTTTCCTGCTGCCATATCTAAAATTTCATGTATCGCCAGGATAAAATACACCGTCCCTTTTTCTGCTCCTCATTCTTCCCTTCCCATGCCTATTTTTATAGTGCACTTGGCAATAAATGATGGGCTGTCCGCAGAATATCCATTGCGAAACGCAATCTCTCTTGGTTTTATTGATTCTTTTTCTCTCATAAGCTCCAAAACAGTCTTTTCTTCTGTTTTGGGAAAGCCAAGCCACTTAACAAACCTTGTTATGTAATACGGCTTGATCTCCCGGTATTCCTCTTTCTTTTTGCCCGACAGAATCATGTCGAACCATTTCTTCTTAATTGGCAAAGTTAACATTTTCATTACCCCCTACTAATCCCTTTGGAAATTCCTGTATCAGTGGTCCGCCCCATATATCCGCAAGACTGGATTTCATGAAAACCGGAATATCTGATTTTCTGCATTCATTTACAATATCCTCAATCCATTTTCTTTCCGGCACAACCTTATTTTTTCTGCGTCCAGTTTCCGCCCCGATAATTACCCAATCAATCCCTTTAATATGAAATTCTTTGAACGACTCCAATAATGGTTCGATACTAATAAAAGCTTTAATTGCATGATGTGTCGAAAAATCGCATTTATTCCCCATCGGGCCAGTCTGTGACCAACCAAACCACATATTCGGCGGCATATATCTGTCAAGAATTTTTTCATATCGTTTTGGATTCTTTGTCAGAAACAGATAATTATGCTGTGGGGATTTCTTGCAGGCATCAAATACCGCCTCGATCCATTCATCTGGTACCCAATCTCCGAACAGATCAGCCATAGAGCAGACAAAGATATTTCTGCCCTCCTTACTTATGTAATCGCTCAGACGATAGCGGTGGAATGTCGGCGCAAACCCGAAAGGATAAGCACATTTCCCCCTTTCGTTTAAGAATGGGTCTGTTATATCGGCAATAATTCCGTACTTTGTTTCTTTAATCTCCCCATAATAATCTTTTCCGGGGCATATATATGTCTTATTATCAGATACATTTGCCCTTGCTGCACCCGGTGTAAAATTCCAACCGCCAAATCTCTTTGCAATACCTCTCGCGTAGCAGTATTCACACCCATGGAGACACCCGGTAACCGGATTCCATGTGCTGTCACACCAGTCTATTTTTGTTTTATTCATTGCTTTACCTTTTCCTTTCCTTGCACCCATCCCTTCCCCGCTGTATAATAACCCTAAAGGGCACCGGTTCCGGGAGGAGTGCGGCTTGTCTGTACTGCCAGTGTCTAGGTTCAAACAATTGATTTTCCCGTAGAACACTTGGCAGCCGGTTCTCTTTACATTTCCATGAAATCAAATAAGGTCGGCACTTCTTTTTCCTGTTCTGCTGCCTGCAGATAACCTACCCCGTCACGGAAATAATCGGCATTTAATTCGATCCCGTATCCTTTCCTTCCCATTTTTACCGCCGTCATTGGCACAGTCATCAGTCCTCCAAAGGGATCCAGCACTGTTTCGCCTTCTTTTGAATATCTACGGATGATCCTTTCTGCGATATCCAGCTGTAAGGGGCAGACGTGCATCTGCTGTCTTCTCCTGCTCTGGTTCGTGTTAAGCGTCCTCATGCGGTTGATATCGTCCCAGACTTCCATCTGGTTCCAGCTCCCTGGCGCCACCACCATAAAGGTTGCCGGAAGCCTGCCGTTTTTATCCAGCTGTTTTGCGAGTTCCACGTGTTCCTTGTAGTTATACACGGTCCCCCGGCTGTATTCCCGGTATACGGCCTGCAGGTTGTTAACGGGGATCTCCAGAAGTTCTTCTTTGGATACCAGCCTGTCCCCGCTGCTCCGCCAGTAAGAATGAGCGTCGATCTGCCACTGGGCCCTTGTATATTCTTCCTTGCTTTTTACTATAGGGGTATCCGCATATCCTTTTGACCTGTCTGTCTGCTGTTTGCGGAACAGAAGGATGTATTCAGGGCATCCCACTCCCATCTTTGATCCGTCTTTGCATTGTTCCGTCCAGCCCAGGCGGTAGGTCTGGTTGTTTTCCCTGACTACATCAGTCACAACCGTGATCATGCCGAAGTACAGGAATCCATGTTTCATATAGTGGCTGATGCACAGCGCATGAAATGGTTCTATGGTGGGCATCCCTGTGCCGGTCACATTTCCAAACAGGACACGGTCCTTTACATGGATTGCCATATCCCTTCCCGGCTTCAAGATGCGCAGAAGCTCCGGCGTCAGGAAGTCCATCTGTTCAAAGAACTTTTCCGTGTCCTGGTTATGCCCAAAATCATTGTAGTTGGCAGAGTATTCATAATGATTCCCAAATGGAATTGATGTATGGATCAGATCTATGCTGTTGTCTGCCATCCGTCTGGTTTCTTCCACGCAGTCATCATGGACTGCCGTATAGTGCTTTCCTTCTACTTTCACTCTTTCCACTCCCATCTTTCTTTTCAGCCGCTCTTCTTTGTTCCGTCCGTTTAAGCCGTACTTTTTAACTATTTCCACCATTTTCCCTACCATGTGGTCATGATTTTTCCATTTCTCAAGCAGTCCTTCTTTTATCTGTCTTTCATTTTCCATGTAAATAATGTCAATGACCACCGGATGGTCCTGGAGGAATCTGTAGCATCTGTGCACCGCCTGTATGAAATCATTGAACTCCCAGTCTATCCCCAGGAATATCTCCCTGTGGCAGTATCTTTGGAAGTTGCAGCCTGATCCGGATAATGATTTCTTTGTGGCAAACAGTCTGGTCTTTCCGTCAGAAAAGTCTATGACACGTTTTTCCCTTATGTCATAATCCATGGAGCCGTAAATATCCACTGTCTCCGGCAGCGCCTTTTTTATGGCGTGTCTTTCCGCCTCCAAGTCATGCCACAGGATAAAATGCTCTTCCGGGGATTCTTCCACGATCTCTTTCATTTTTTCAACCCTTGCGTCAATAGAGTCCCTTTTTATTTTTGATTCCTCCGAAAGACTGACGGAAGCATCCTGGAACAGTTTTATCTGTCCGTTTTTATCCTGTGCATCCCCATAATGGACCGGTAGTTCATGCCATCTTATTTCAAGCGGCGGCAGGTCGTAGCCTTCATCCGAATATTCAGGATCCAGGTCGGACGGTTTTGTGACAAACAGCGCAAAGCTGCTTATCCAGAGCCAGAATTCATCCTCCATGTTCGGATACAGGGTCAGGTTATTCGCTTTTGTGCTGTCCCTCTGGAAGAATCTTGTAAGCGCCTGTCCCGTGTCCATGACTTCAAGGTAGCCTGCGTAATGGATCAGTTCTTTGTATCTGTTCGGAGACGGGGTTGCCGTGGCTACCAGCTTATAGGGAACTCCCTTGAACTTATCAAGAAATGTCTGGTATGTTTTGCTTCCGAAGCTTCTTAAAACGCTTGCTTCATCCAAGGATGCAGCGCAGAAGTAGGAAGGATCTATATCCCCGTCACGGACACGTTCATAGTTCGTTATGACGATCCTGCTGCCGGATTCCTTTACTTCTTTCATGTTCCGGCAGTATTCCGGCTGTTCATAGCCTAAGATTTCCACCGCATCCCGTGTGAATTCCTGTTTTACTCCCAGGGGAAGCGCGATCAGCGCCCTTCCGTCTTCATGGACTGCTGCCTGATGGCAGAATTCTATTTCCTGTACCGTTTTCCCAAGTCCGAAGGATTCAAACAGGGCCCGGCGCCCTCCTTTCAGTGCCCATTCCACCGCATCCCTCTGGTGGGGCTTCAATGCTTTATTCAGTTGTGAAGGTTCTATTTTGAACCCGCTTTCTTTTGCAAGTTCGATCTTGCTTTTTAAAAATGCTAAGTATTCCATAACCTGAAAGGAACCGCACGTGCATTGCCCCGGCCGGAGTTCCGTGCTCCTTTCATAGTCTTTTTTATTTATAAAATCCTCTGTTCATCAGTTCCGCATTGGTAAAACATCTTTTCTTCCCATACTGGTTTTTAAACATGGTATGGTACGGGTACTGCCTTACTAATGTCCATTTGACCTTTCTTTCTGTCCCGTCTTCTCTTACTGTTTCATATAGTTCTGTTCCTGACGGTATGGGGATATGTAAAACATTGCCCGGCATTTCGGGACCCGGAGTTTCATTTTTGGATTTTTCCGCTTCTCTCTGATCCTTCAGACACTTCTGTACAGTTGACATGGAGAATCCCACCTCTTTTGCTATTTTCTGTATGGTCTTTCCTTCTGCG
>DEUB01000050.1:20237-40186 GCA_002362385.1 Lachnospiraceae bacterium UBA3273 | reverse complement strand
ATTTAGTTTTGCAAATTACCTGTGAGAATTTTTTATAAAATTTTTCATAGGTTCTTTTGTTTTGGTAAAAATAAGTGTTACAATAGAATATATATGAGTGAGGACGATGTATAAGGTGTTCTGATATGGCAAGTATTTTAATATAGGAATGGTTCTAACGTGTTTGAAGGAATGGGGAAATGTGATGAAAAGCAAAGAAAAGCGTAACAGGGAAGAATTCTGGGATAATTTTATCCGGCTCAGGGAAAATCCCACCATACAGGAGTTGAAGAAATATTCCAACCATAATATATCCAATCTTTTTGACCACAGTTCGAGGGTCGCAGTCTGTGCCTATGACCTGTCCCGCAGATTTCACTTGAATGTGGATGGAAGCAGCCTTGCAAAAGGGGCTATGCTCCATGATTATTATTTATACTGTGCAAGGGAGAATGAAAATATAGGCACAAAAGAGCATTGGTTCGGACATCCCCAGACCGCCCTTAAGAATGCTGAAAAAAGGTTCGAACTGTCGGATCTTGAGAAGAATATTATCCGCAGCCATATGTGGCCCTTGACATTCTGGCACTTTCCCAGATCCAGAGAGGCGGTTCTGATCAATATGGCGGATAAGATCTGCGCCTTTGGAGAAATGGTCTTAAAGAGAAACGAGATGAAGAATCCGGGAAGATATGAAAAAAGAAAACAGAGGGCATAGGATACTTTATGTAGAGAATGAAGTGCGCAGCATTGTTGTCTGCGCGCTTTTTTTACTATTGCAATATACCCATAGGGGGTATATAATAATGGATGATAAAAGAAAACAGGTATATGAATACAAAGCAATGATACAGAAACGGCAGAGATATAAGATAATGATATTTCATAAAGTAAAGGAAAGAGAGGAATACTAAAGAATAATGGCAAAAGAGATAAAAGTAAAGCAGAGGCAGGAAGAGGAATATAAGGATTTGCTGAACCGGCTGAATCGGATCGAAGGGCAGATCAGGGGCATAAAGGGTATGGTGGAAAAAAATGCTTACTGTGTGGATATACTGACTCAGAGTGCAGCGGCAAACGCAGCTTTAAACAGCTTTAACAAGGTTTTGCTGTCAAACCATATCCATACCTGCGTCGCCGACGGAATCCGTGAAGGCGATGATGAAGTAATAGATGAACTTGTTAAAATGATACAAAAACTGATGAAATAACAGGAAAGCAAAAGGATAATTTTATGGAAGGTTAGAAAGAAATATAAAGGAGAAAGCTATGGAACAATATAAGGTTACGGGAATGAGCTGTGCCGCGTGCAGCGCTCATGTGGAAAAGGCCGTATGCAAGGTGCCGGGAGTGACCGGGGTTACGGTAAGCCTTTTGACCAATTCCATGAGCGTGGAAGGTACGGCTTCTTCCGGAGATATTATAGATGCGGTAACGAAAGCGGGCTATGGGGCGGCTTTAAAAGGAAAAGAAAATAAGGAAGGGGCAGAAGCGGCAGGCAATCCTTTGGAGGATAAAGAAACGCCTGTAATAAGAAAGCGGTTTATCATTTCTTTATGTTTCCTCTTCCCTCTTATGTATGTTTCCATGGGACATATGATGTGGGGATGGCCTCTGCCGGCGAGGCTTTCGGAGAACCATATTGCCATAGGTCTCATACAGCTCTTGTTTACGATTGCGATTATGGTCATCAACCAGAAATTTTTTATCAGCGGATTTGCGGGTTTGCGGCACGGCTCTCCCAATATGGACACGTTGGTGGCATTGGGGGCGGGGGCGTCTTTCGTGTACAGTACCTATAAGTTGCTTGCCATGACAGACGCTCAGCTTTTTGGCAGTCATGAGGAGGTCATGCACCATATGCATGAATTTTATTTTGAGTCTGCCGCAATGATTCTGACATTGATCACGCTGGGGAAAATGCTGGAATCCTTTTCCAAAGGGAAAACTACCAACGCATTAAAGAGTCTGATGGATCTGGCGCCGAAAACGGCAGTTGTAGTCAGAAATCAGGAGGAGGTAACAGTTCCCGTCGATCAGGTGGTAAAGGGAGATATTTTTGTTGTGCGTCCGGGAGAGAACATTCCTGTAGACGGCATTATAATAGAAGGAAACAGCGCTGTGGATGAATCTGCATTGACGGGAGAAAGTATTCCTGTGGATAAGGCAGAGGGGGATTTTGTTTCTGCAGCCACCATTAACCAGTCGGGCTTTATACGGTGTGAAGCTTCAAGGGTAGGGGAAGATACTACCTTATCCCAGATCATCCAAATGGTAAGCGATGCTGCGGCGACCAAGGCGCCTATCGCCAAGGTGGCGGATAAGGTGTCGGGAGTATTTGTACCGGTGGTCATAGGAATTGCTTTAGTGACCACTCTTGTATGGCTTTTGGCAGGGGAAAGTATTGGTTCCGCACTGGAAAGGGGGATTTCCGTTCTTGTCATAAGCTGCCCTTGTGCATTGGGACTGGCCACGCCAGTAGCGATCATGGTAGGTAACGGTATGGGAGCTAAGCACGGTATTCTGTTTAAAAATGCCGTTTCCCTGGAAGAGGCAGGAAAAATAGAGGTTATTGCCCTGGATAAGACAGGAACGATCACAAGCGGTCAGCCGAAAGTAACGGATATCCTGCCTGTTTTAGAGAATGCAGGAAATGGGGGAAGAGAGAATGGTTCTGAGGAAATGAATGGCCATTTCAAGGATGCTGATGAGAGCGCAAAAGAGAAATTGGTAAAGTTGGCTTATGCACTGGAAAGTAAAAGCGAGCATCCTTTGGCGAGAGCGGTTATCGCCTATGGAGACGAAAAAGGACTAAAGGAAGAAGGGGTAGATAATTTCAGCGCAATTCCCGGGAACGGGCTTGTAGGAACATTAAAGGGAAAAGAATTAGCAGGTGGTAACTTAAGCTTTATCAAAACAAAAGCAGAGGTTTCCGAAGAAATGGAAAAGCAGGCGGAAATTCTTTCCGGTCAGGGGAAAACCCCCTTATTCTTTGCTGAAAAAGGAAGACTTCAGGGAATCATTGCCGTTGCCGATACCATGAAGGAAGACAGTAAAGAAGCTATAGCCCAGCTTAAAAATATGGGCATCCGTGTAGTCATGCTGACGGGAGACAACGAGCGGACGGCCCGGGCGATCGGGGCGTCTGCGGGCGTGGACGAAGTAATAGCCGGGGTTCTGCCCGATGGAAAGGAAGCCGTTATCAGGAGGCTGTCGGAAAGGGAAAGTTCTTCCGGGAACGGTAAAAAGGAAAAGCCCGGAAAGACAGCTATGGTGGGAGACGGCATTAACGATGCGCCGGCATTGACGAGAGCCGATATCGGAATTGCCATCGGCGCTGGGACGGATGTCGCCATTGAGGCGGCGGACATTGTTTTAATGAAGAGCAGCCTGATGGATGTTCCTGCAGCAATCCGTTTAAGCAGGGCCTCTCTCAGGAATATTCATGAAAACCTGTTCTGGGCATTTATTTATAATATTATCGGAATTCCTTTAGCATCAGGGATATGGTATCCTCTGTTCGGTTTAAAATTAAATCCTATGTTCGGGGCTGCGGCAATGAGTTTGTCCAGCTTTTGTGTAGTGACCAACGCACTGCGCCTGAACTTTTTTGATCTGAGGAGTACAAAGAGGGACAGAAAAAGAGGAGCTTCAAAAGAAAGCATCCAGGCAGATCAAGAAGAAGCAACAAAAGAAAATGTAAGCCCTGCAGAAGAAAAACAGGAAAATACAGAACAGGAGAATGTAAGCCGGGCAGAGGAAAAACAGGAAAGTGCAGAACAGGAGAATGTAAGCCGGGTAAAAGAAAAGCAACAAAATATAAATCAAGGAAAAGAGGTAATGAACATGGAAAAAACAATGAAGATCAACGGAATGATGTGCGGACACTGTGAGGCGAGGGTAAAAAAGGCTTTAGAAGCCCTGCCGGAGGTTAAGGAGGCTGTTGTCAGCCATGAGGCGGGAACAGCCGTCCTTACATTCAATGCTCCTGTAGCAGATGAAATTCTGAAAAAAGCCGTCGAGGACCAGGATTATGAAGTGGTATCTGTAGAATAGACTTCGGTTTCTAAAGAAGCTTCAACCTGTGCGTTTTTATCAAAGTTCTTAAAGTATTTCCGATAGGTTATGATAAACAGTACGGCGGCAAGGGTTGTGGCAAGATAATCCGTTACGGGCTGGGACAT
The DNA here is from genome assembly GCA_002362385.1 of Lachnospiraceae bacterium UBA3273. Classification (GTDB taxonomy): domain Bacteria; phylum Bacillota; class Clostridia; order Lachnospirales; family Lachnospiraceae; genus UBA2882. The sequence goes on along the minus strand of DEUB01000050.1, from coordinate 36,023 downwards.
CGCAAGCATCCTTGGCGTATCAAAAAGCTTTCTGAAAATCAGCAGTGTGGGGATATATAAAAGTCCCTGCCTGCTGATGGACAGAATGAGGGAAGGCAGCGCAGCTCCGGTGGACTGAATGGCATTGATCAGTACAAAAAGGATCCCGATAATAGGTCCGGAGTAGATATAGATCCTGGCAAAAGACATGCCAAAATCAAAAGCTTCCGGATTATCCAGAAATGCCCGGACTAAAGGGCTGGCTCCGCAATAGCAGATGACGGTCATAACTGCGCTCATGCAGAAGGCAAGTATTAAAGAGAACTTTAAAACCGCAAGATAACGCTTTCTGTTCCTTGCGCCAAAGCAATATCCCAGTAAAGGCTGGATACCTGTGCCTAAACCGATCAACAGCATAACGACGATCATATTTACTTTCATGGCAACGCCCAGACCGGCCACTGCCATATCTCCGTGCTTTTTCATCATATTATTGATGATGATATTGGAGACGCTCATTAAGATACTGTTTAATGAAGCGGGAATACCGATAGCGAGCACGCCTGACGCAATCCTGTCTCCTGCCCTGTAATCCTTTAAACGGATGGAAAGCATGGAATCTTTGGATACCAAATGGAAAATGTAATAAACAGCGGCAAAGACATTGCCGATCACTGTGGCAATGGCGGCGCCTGCAACATTCCAATGTAAGAAAAGGATCATAATGGGGTCCAGCACGATATTGATCAGGTTTCCGATTACCATACCGATCATGGCCTTTTGGGGCTTGCCCTCTGCACGGATAATATTGCTGAAGCTGTTTCCCACGATCAGAAAGGGAATGCTGCAGGCAACAATACTGAGGTATTGGGAAGCATAGCCTATGGTATCGTCGCTGGCTCCTATCATGCGGCAGATAGGGTTTACAAAGATCCATATGAAGATCATGGAAACAATGCCGATCACAGCGCCTGTCCAGAAGCAGAAGGCGGAGGTATTTTTGGCCTTGTCCGGTTTGCCTTCTCCCAGCATACGGGAAATCAAGGAAGTGCCTCCGATACCGAAAAGCATACCGATCGCCATAAAAATAAGGAAAGCGGGAGTTGCCACGGAAACGGCGGCTACCATATAAGGGTCTTTTGTCTGTCCGATAAAAAAAGTGTCCGCAAGGTTATAAACCAAAACCATGATCATACTGATAATGGAGGGAATAATATTGGTAAAGACCGCCTTGGGAACGGGTGCATCCCTGAAAATTTCTGTTGTGTTGTCCTGCATGATTCTGTCTCCTCTCGATTGTGATTTATTATCATGAAAGCATATTTCAAAACAGCAGCCGTTTTGGAAATTGCTGTTTTGGCGCTTGGTGATTGCCGGGTATTTTATGAGATGTTATTCAAATTCTTGTAAATAATATTCAAAAGCCGGTCCAGCTCTTCCTGCTCTGTCTCCGTAATGCCGGAAAATATCTGCCGGTTTACAGCGGCGATGCTGGCATTGAATTGTTCCATCAGAGGAAGTCCCTTATCTGTCAGACAGATATTTTTGAAGCGGGGATTCCGTTTGGTAGGCATTTTATAAATGTAACCCTTCTGCTCCAGTATTTTCAAAACATGAATCGTACTTGTATGCTGAATGCCAAAAAAAGAGGTAATGTCGGAAAGGGTATTTTCTTTTTCCCGGTGTTTATACAGGTAGTAAAGTAAATCCAGCTGTGTAGCGGTCAGCCCCAGCTCTTTTAAAGAGCGGTTTCGGTTACACTCCATCCGGTTACTTATTTTCTTTAATAGAAGTACTGTGTCATTCATGGAAGACCTCCGTATATCTGCAATGATTGTAGCATGCTACATAACACTGCCATGGATATATATAATACAAAATTATTCCATAAAATGCAAGTGCTGATTTACACTTTTTAAAAAAAGATGTTATGATAGTAAACAGGAGTTGATAAAATGAAAACGGTTTCGGACAGAAACGCATTGGGCGAAGAAAAAATCAATACGCTTCTTTTACAGTTTGCAATACCCAGCATCATATCCATGCTGGTGGGTTCTTTATACAATATCGTAGATCAGTTTTTTATCGGAAGAAGCGTGGGCGGGCTGGGAAATGCGGCCACAAACATTTCCTTCCCTTTATCCATTTCCTGCATTGCCATCGGACTGCTGTTCGGCATCGGAGGAGCATCCGCCTTCAATCTTGCCATGGGAAAAGGGGATAAGGAAAAGGCTGTTTATTATATGGGAAATGCGGCTGTTATGCTGTTTTCCTGCGGCGTGGTCCTGTGTCTGATCACGCAGATATTTTTAAAACAGCTGATGGTGTTTTTCGGTTCCCCGGCTGATGTGTTAAATTATGCCATGATATATACGAGGATCGTATCCTTTGGTTTTCCCTTTGTGATCTTTGCCACGGGAGGCGGGCATATGATCCGTGCGGACGGCAGTCCGCGGATGACCATGGCCTGTAACCTGACAGGGGCCGTTGTCAATACGATCCTGGACGCTTTATTTGTGTTCGGCTTTAAAATGGGAATGGCGGGAGCCGCCCTTGCTACCGTTATCGGGCAGATGATTTCGGCGCTTCTGGCGCTTTCCTATTTGATGCACTGTAAATCTGTGGAACTGGAAAAGAAGCATCTTAAGGTGCAGAAAGAATATGTAAAAAGAATCATGTCCTTAGGCGCGGCACCCTGTAGCAACCAGATCTCCATGATGATCGTGCAGATCGTTATGAATAAATCACTGAAATATTACGGCGCCCTTTCTGTATATGGGGAGGCTATCCCCATTGCCTGTGCAGGCATTATCACAAAGGTAAACCAGGTATTCATGTCCTTTGTCATCGGCACTTCACAAGGCTTACAGCCTATTGTCAGCTTTAACTACGGTGCGGCTAAATATGACAGGGTCAAGACCGCTTACAGGCGTGCGGTCATTTGTGGTTTCTGCATGTCCTTTGTAGCGTTTCTGGCATTTCAGCTTATACCAAGACAGATCATTTCCATCTTTGGGAACGGATCGGATGCCTACTTTCAGTTTGCCATCAACTATTTCAGAATTTATCTGTTTTTTACCTTTATCAACTTTTTGCAGCCTATTTCATCCAATTTCTTTACGGCGATCGGAAAGCCCAAAAGAGGCATGTTCCTGGCTCTTACCAGACAGATCATCCTTTTGCTTCCGCTGATCGTGATCTTCCCCTTGTTTATGGGAATTGACGGAATCATGTACGCGGGTCCTGTGGCGGATGGCGGCGCAGGTGTGATCGCGGCCTGCATGGTGGTTAAGGAGCTGAAGAGGAAGGAGTATAAGGGGATGGTGGAAACGGCGGAATAGTCAAGTATGATTTGCCAAATCGTACTTGACTAATTTGAAATTGTGAGATATACTGTGCCTAAACCGGAGTGGAGGTGCCACAATGTTTATTGGCAGGGAACGTGAACTGAAAGCGCTTGAAAAATTGTATGCATCAAATATATTTGAGTTTGCCGTAATTTACGGTCGCCGTCGTGTGGGAAAGACGGCGCTGATTAATCAGTTTATAAATGATAAAAGGGCTGTTTACTTCATGGGCGTTGAAAGCAATGAAAAACAGAATCTTGAAAATTTCAGCAGAAGTATTTTTGAATACAGCAACGGAATGGGGATGGAGACGTCATTTCTCTCTTTTCAGGCAGCTCTTGAATATGTGTTTAAGCTTGCAGAAAATGAGACGTTGATTCTTGTGATTGATGAATATCCTTATGCTGCCCGCTCTTCAAAGAGTCTTGCCTCCACATTACAGTTTCTGATTGATAAGTATAAAGAAACTTCTAAGTTAATGCTGATTCTATGTGGTTCTTCTATGTCTTATATGGAAGATCAAGTCCTTGCCTACAAGTCGCCTCTCTATGGACGGAGAACAGCGCAGATGAAGGTACTTCCCTTTGACTTTGAAGAAACATGCCGTTACTTTTCCGGTTTTTCAGCGAAAGATAAGGCACTTGTCTATGGAATCGCAGGAGGAACCCCCCAATATCTGCTCCAGATGGACGATAGGCTGAGCATAGAAGATAATATAAAGAATACTTATTTGAATCCGATTTCTTTTCTTTATGAAGAACCGGTAAATCTTCTAAAGCAAGAGGTTCGGGAGCCGGCAATATATACGGCTATCATTACGGCTATTGCGTCCGGTGCTTCCCGGATGTCAGAGATTTCTAATAAGGTTGGAGAAAATACTAATGTATGTTCTATTTATATAAAAAACCTTATCAATCTCGGCATTGTTCAAAAGGAAGTACCATACGGCGAAACTGCCTCCCGAAAGTCTGTTTATTCTATTGAAGATAATATGTTCCGCTTCTGGTATCGTTTTGTATCAGAAAATAATTCTGTAATTGCCAGAGGGGCGGCTGACCTCGTGTATAAGCGCATTGAGCCACAGCTTTCTGATTATATGGGAAAGGTTTTTGAGGAAATCTGTAAGCAGTATCTTTGGAAACGGCTTCTTCTTGGGGATTTGCCTATAGAATTTACATCTCTTGGCCGTTGGTGGGGAAATGATCCGGCAGAGAAAAGTCAAGCGGAGATTGACATTATGGGCCAGCAGGATAAAAATACGGCTCTTTTCGGCGAATGTAAATGGACAAATGAAAAAGTTGATGTCGGCGTTCTTAAGACATTGGTAAAACGCAGCGAAATTTTTTCATACAAAAATTGTTACTATTATCTGTTTGCGAAATCGGGGTTTACAAAGGGGTGTATTGAGGAAGCGGATAGAATAGGGAATGTGGAACTGGTAAGCTATGAGAAAATGATGAAGATATTTTTGGGATAAACAGCTGTTTAAAAAGGAGCATCGCTCCATAACTATTTTTAAGTTATTTTGCGATACCCCCTTCTTTAATCAAATCGCAAGATGGGCGGCGTATCCATCATCTCAGGTACTCTTGCGAGTGTGTCGGGGGCCTTTCCGACCTTTGCGATTTTATTGATTACTATTCTTTCTCTTCCGCCTCTCCAATGCTGTTTTTCGCCTCATCGATTTCCAGCAGATTTCTCTTACATTGGGCGTCTTTGGAGATTGCTCGCAGGATTCGGTTTACATCCTCGGGAGAGAACATGCCGATCGCTTTTGACAGATCGCCGATATTGTCCCTGTTTACCTGTAATGTGCCGCCGTTTTCCAACGCCACATAGATAACGTTTTTGGGGTTGCTCACATCGCCGAGGCACAATGCATTATGTTCATAATCGCAGACAAAGAGTACCCCATTATATTCAATGATACCGTCTTTTGCCAGATAACTGTAAGGCGCTTTTTTATCAGGATCATTTCCCATAGCCGAAAGAAGCATATCCTTAAATTCCGCTACATCCTCATTCTGCATCCAGTCTTTCCTGGCGTAAGTTCCCGCTGCTTTAAACTCTGTTGCTATTCCCGGTATTGTCATCATAATAATCTTCCTTTCTGAAAAGATACAGATAATAAAAAGCGTATTTTAGGAACTCCGTTCCCTGAAAATACGCTCTCCATAGCCTGTCACTTATTTCTCTCTATATATATCGGATGCAGGGGAAAATTCTTTAGCATAAGTTTTAGGACATGAAACACAAAAACCTGTCAGGGAACTCTCCTCCAAAATTTTTAAACTGTCCTCTGCAGAGAGAAACCTCTGGGTGCTCTGAAGAAAACTCTTGCCGGAAGCGATTTCTTTTTTGGGAGACTGTCTGCGAAGCTCTTTGGGGGAGGTTTTATAAATTTCAAGAAATCCCTTGTTTAAGTATTTAATATCGGAAAAGCCGCATTCCAGACAGATTTCCAAAAGGTTATGGTCCGTCAGCAATAAAAGCTGGCGGGCTTTTTCACATCTTAGGCGCATAAGATATTCCTGAAAACTCATCTGGAAGCGGTCTTTGAAAAAATGCGAAAGATAAGTCAAAGAAAGACCTTCTGTTTCCGCAACGTCACGTAACAGCAGCTTTTCGCTGTAATGTTCGTCAATATAATCAGAGATCCGCCGGATCCGTTTATAGTTTTGCTTCTGCTTCTGGTGGACTGCATTGCTGACAGTCTGGTGGGGCATGGAGGTAATCAGGTAATAAAAAATATCATTGAGCCTGGCTGCGCAGAACAGCTCAAAGCCGGGTTCTTCCTTAAAATACTGTTTTGCCAATGAGACGGCATAAGAAAACATAGGGGCCGGGTCATTGGATGCGCCGCAGAAGGCAAATTCCGTATGGGATACGGCGGGGAAATAGCTCTTAAAAAAAGAAGTCTGCACTTGAATGGAAAGAAACAAAGCCGGGCTTTCCGTGCGGATCTCATGGGGCGTGAAAGGATTTACCACAAAATAATCCGGCGCATGAAAGGTCTTTTCAATACCATCGCAGATAACAAAAGCGCTGCCTTCAAGGAGAAAATTAAACTCAAAATCGCTGTGGACATGAGGCGTGCGATAGGCAAGGCTTACCAAAAACACTTTGAAATTTTTAATGATCTTGTGTTCTATGACTTCGTATTCATTGTTGTTCTTCTTTAAAGGACCGTTTTCCATCAGCATCTTCAGCTCTTCCTTTTGATTTATGATGTAAAATTATAGCATATGCAATATATACGCACAATGAACAGATAAAAATCCAAATGGCCTATACAAATAAAAATCCAAGTGGCCGGTATTTAAGACGGATATATTTGCTTTTTCAAAATTCGCAATAATTGGGGTAAATATAAGTTGCGCCAAAAGCAACCAGAACTACCCGTTATCGTTATTGTAAACATATTGAAATGTGATATGATTATATATAAAGGAGTTTGTTTTATCAAGTCAGGTATGGGAGTAAAATTTTTGAGGGAAACACGGGAGAAAAGAGGATGAAAAAAGAAAGTAAAGACCAGGCATGGTCCGGTTCCGGCGGGAGCCTGTTTGAAAGATTTGCGGTAAATTTGGCGGATTATACAAGGACGGGGAAGATCCCTCCGGAAGGGGACCAGGATATCCGGTATGGTCTGGAGCTTCAAAATGAGCGCTTGAAAAATAAAGGCCTGACCATGCAGTACAGCTTTGTGCCCAGGGGACATTTTGCCGGAGAAGACAAAGCGCTCAGAAAATGGAAGGATGAGCATTATACAAGCAGGTTGGAATGCCGCAGCTGTAAAATGGAAAGAAATCTTTTCAGAGGCTCAAAAAAGGAATACGGAAATCAGAAGAAGACGATGTTTTACCAGACGATCACAGATGTCAATGGACCGTATCTGGCGGGGGATGATGTATATACTTGTCCGTCATGCGGCGCTGCCACAACTTTTGCAGGACTGCAGAAAGGCTGCCCCTATTGCGGGGCGTGTTTTCAGATGTCCGATATTTTCCCCGTGGTATCCAATTATTACTTTCTGGAGGACGGCAGCTTTACCGAGGAAGAGTCTAAAGCATATATGGGGAAATTCATGGCGGTTACGGGAATTTTGTTTTTTGTTTATATGCTGTTTAAAAACTATGGGGCAGGGGGAAGTACGGGGCAAATTCTGCTTACCGCATTGCTTTCAGGCGTTTTGGGAGGAGTCGTACTGGGGTGGCTTTTATCTGCATTTGCTTTGCTGGGAAAAGTCATCTGTGAGTCGGCACGGACGGTTCCTTTTGTGCCCACAATAGGTTCGGGACTGCGTTTTGTCCGTTTGATGAAACAGTATAGTCCGGAATTTTCCTGGGAGTATTTTTCCAATAAAGTGATTTCCCTGTTGAAAATGATAATTTTTTCGAATGAACTTTCGGATCTGCCGGTCTATGCGGGAGAACCTTTGGGGGATCTGTTTGAAGATGTGGTGGACGTATTCTATACCGGTGCGGTGGGGTTAAAAAATTTCCGGGTGGAAGGGGAGTATTGTTATGTGGCGGTCAACATTTTTCTGGACAATCTCTATGATAACGGAAAGCGGATCTTCCAGAAGCGGAATAAATATTGCGTGCAGGTAAAACGAAATATAGGGAAACCTGTGAATATGCATTTTTCCATTAAGCATTTACAGTGTAAGGGCTGTGGAGCGAGCTTTGACGCCACAAAGGAAAGATATTGCCCCGGCTGCGGGAAGGCCTATGATCTGGGAGACGAGGACTGGATCGTTACAAGCGTAGTAAAAAAATAGCAAATTAGTCTGTTAAAAAAAGCAAACCCCGCAAAGCTTTTGACGTAGGATTTCTTTATAATTGCAATAAAAGAAAAGGAGAGAAAGCTATGTCAGAGTTTAAATTTTCAGTAGGTCCCTGGAATGTTCACTCGGGAGCGGATTCCTACGGACCGGCAACAAGGGATGAGATCGCATTTGAAGAGAAGATCAAACGTTTTGCGGAATTGGGATTTTCCGCTATTCAGTTTCATGATGATGACGCCGTCCCAAACATCAACGATTATACGGAAGAGGAAATAAAGGAAAAAGCAAGGGAAGTTAAAAAGCTTTTGGATAAGTATCATTTAAAAGCGGAATTTGTAGCTCCCAGGCTTTGGATGGATCCCCATACCGTAGACGGCGGTTTTATGAGTACCTCGGAAGAGGACAGGGAATATGCAATGTGGCGCGCATATCGTTCTATTGATATAGCCAATGAGCTGGGGTGCGATATGATCGTATTATGGCTGGCAAGGGAGGGGACGCTCTGTGCGGAAAGCAAATCTCCCGTATGGGCGACCAAAATGCTGATCGAAGCAATCAATAAGATGCTTGCTTATGATTCGAAGATCCGTGTCTGCATTGAGCCTAAGCCCAACGAGCCTATCGACAGAAGCATCTGCGGCACTATGGGGCACGTTATGGCGATTTCCGCCGCAACTACGGATCCTGACAGGGTAGGAGGCAATTTAGAGAGCGCCCATGCGATCCTTGCAGGACTGGATCCGGCTCATGAAATCGGTTTTGCCCTTGCCATGGGCAAGCTGATGACCGTTCATTTAAATGACCAGAATGGCATTAAATACGACCAGGACAAAGCTTTTGGCGTAGAGAATTTAAGGGCTGCCTTCAATCAGGTAAAGGTATTGAAGGAAAACGGCTACGGTTCCCATGGGGAATATGTGGGACTGGATGTAAAAGCAATGCGTACCACTACAGATGAAGACAGCTATAAGCATCTGGAAAACAGCTTAAAGATTTTCAAGGCGTTAGAAGCAAAGGTGGATAAGTTTGATTATGCTTTCCAGAAAAAATGTGTGGAAAACAGAGATTTTGAAGGTCTGGAAATGTATGTGATGAATCTGCTTATGGGCGTGGAATAAGGGCTGTCCGGCTCATTATTTACATTATAAGGCTGACTGGTTCGGGAACGGGAAAAGACACTCTAAAAAATAAATTACATGGAGAGAAGCTATGGAAGAGAAAAAGGAACAGAAAAAAGGAGAAGTGACCTGGTCCCGTTCCAACGGCAGTCCGTTTGAGGATTTTGCCATAAGTCTGGAGGAATATACAAAGACGGGAAAGGCGCCTTCAGAGGGCGACCAGGATATTCAATATGCGTTGGAGCTGCAGGATGAACGCCTTCAAAAGAAGGGGCTGGACATGGAGTATAAGTTTGTGCCCAGAGGTCATTTTCCAAAGGGCACAGGGACAAATAAAAATTGGAGCGACGAGCATTATACCAGTACGCTTCAATGGCGCAGCTGCAAGATGGAAAGAAAATTTTTCAGAGGCACGAAGAAAGCGTACAGAAACTGCAAACATATCAATTTTTTTCAGACGGTTACCGATGTCAATACGCCGCAGCTTATTTGGAACGATGTGTATAATTGCCCGGACTGCGGCGCGGCTGTAACCATTGACGAACTGCAGAAAGGCTGCCCTTATTGCGGCGCATGCTTTAAGATATCCGATATTTTCCCTAAGGTTTCCAATTATTACTTTCTGGAGGACCCCGGTTTAACAAAAGAAGAATTAATAATCTCGTTTTTGAAATGGATGTTAATTACCGCAGTCGTAGAATTTTTTGGAATAGCGTTTTATTGCTACTATTATCCGACGGATTACCAGGGAAATCTTATAATGAGTATACTGTTTGCACTTATTATTGCAGTCTTTGGAGCGCCTATGAGCGGAGGGGAGGTTTTTTTACTTGTTCTGATGGGAAAGACTATAGTCGGAGCGTTTAGGTCTCTGGTTTTTTTGCCTTCTCTTGGATCCGGTCCGCGGTTTGTCTGGCAGATGAAGCAGTACAGCCCGGAATTTTCTTATGAGTATTTTTCCAATAAAGTGATTTCTTTGCTGAAAATGATTATATTTACAGATGATCCTTCGGAACTGCCTGTTTATACAGGCGGGCCTCTGGGAGGTATGTTTGAAAATGTTGTTGATGTATTTTATACCGGCGCCATCGGATTTAAGAAACTCCGGATAGAGGGAGATTTCTGTTTTGTCACAGTGGACATTTTTCTGGATAATCTCTATGATAACGGAAAAAGGCTGTTTGAACGTCGCGGCAAATACCGCATAGAAGTAAAAAGGAATATCAGCAGGCCCGTCGACATGCATTTCTCAATCAGACACTTAAAGTGCAGGGGCTGCGGCATGAGCTTTGACGCTGCAAAAGAAAAACACTGTCCGGCCTGCGGGACGACTTATGATCTGGAAAACGAGGACTGGGTAGTTACAAAGATTGTCAAAAAAGTGTATTGACTTTTGGATGTTTGGGGGAGGGTAATAAATGGAAAAAACAGAGGAGGAAGTGATCTGGTCCCGTTCTAACGGCAGCTTGTTTGAGGATTTTGCCATAAGTCTGGAGGAATATACAAAGACGGGAAAGGCGCCTGCCGAGGGCGACCAGGATATTCAGTATGGCTTGGAGCTTCAGGATGAACGGCTGCAAAAGAAAGGTCTGTCCATGGAGTATAAATTTGTGCCCAGGGGTCATTTGCCGAAGGGTACAGAGAAGAATAAAAGCTGGAGCGATGAGCATTACACCAGTACGCTTTGGTGGCGCAGATGCAAGATGTACAGAAGCTTTTTCAGAGGGACGAAGAAGGAATATGAAAATAAAGAAAATATGAGCTTTTGCCAGACGATCACTGACGTAAATGGGCCCGGGCTCATCGGAAGAGATGTGTATAACTGTCCAAACTGCGGTGCGGCCGTAACGATCGGGGAACTGCAGAAGGGATGTCCTTATTGCAGCGCTCATTTTGAAATATCCGATATTTTTCCTGTGGTGTCCAACTATTATTTTTTAAAAGACCCCTATATGACTGATAAGGAGTACAAGGCATATCTGGCAAAATTTATGATAGGCTGTGCTGCCTTGGTGTTGATTTGTGGAACCTTCTATAATTTTTTTTGTGGCGACTCGAGCAAAGGTTCTCTCATCCTTTCTATGTTAAGTTCGGTACTTAGCAGCATATTCGGAGGCGTAGTACTGGGATATTTTATTGCATCCATTGCAATGCTTGGGAAATTAATGCGTGAAGCGGGAAAGGAATTGTCCTTACTGCCTTCTATGGGCACCGGCGGGCGTTTTGCCAGAAAGATGAAGAAGTACAGTCCCGAGTTTTCTTATGAGTATTTTTCCAATAAGCTGGTTTCTCTGCTTAGGATGATCATGTTTGCTGATGATCCTTCTGACCTGCCTGTTTATATAGGAAAACCTCTGGGCAGTCTGTTTGAGAATATTGTGGACGTAGCTTATACCGGAGTGCTGGGCTTTCGGGATCTTACCGTAAACGGGGATTACTGTTTGGTTAGTGTGGATGTTTTTCTGGATAATCTTTATGATAACGGAAAACGGATTTTTCAGAGAAGGGAAAAATACCGTGTATGGGTAAAGAAGAATATCAACAAGCCCGTCAACATGCACTTTTCGATCAGACATCTGCAATGTAAGGGCTGCGGCATGAGCTTTGACGCTACAAAGGAAAAACATTGTCCGGGCTGCGGGACGGCTTATGATCTGGAAAACGAGGACTGGGTAGTTACCAGAATGGAAAAGAAGATTTATTGATCGGCAGCGGCATTTGTGAAAAAGTGTTGCAGCGGTATAGTGTAATAGAACAGGAGGCGGATTTATGAATCGAAAGAAAATCATTGCCGCAGGTCATATCTGCATCGACATTACACCGCTTTTTGGGGGCGGAAAATGTGAAAATGTAAGTGACCTGCTTGTGCCCGGCAAGCTGATCCATGTGGGAGCGGCAGATATCCATACCGGGGGCAGCGTGGCCAATACCGGCCTTGCCATGAAGATTTTGGGAGCGGATGTTTCCTTAATGGGAAAGGTGGGAGATGATGAGTTTGGACGGATGATCTTGAATATTCTGGATCAATACGATGCCGCCGGAGGAATGATCGTGGATAAGGACTCTTCCACATCCTATTCCGCAGTGCTTGCCATTCCCGGAATCGACAGGATCTTCCTCCATAATCCGGGAGCAAATGATACCTTTACGGGGAAGGATCTGGATTTGTCCCTTATAAAGGATGCGGCTTTGTTCCATTTCGGTTACCCGCCTATTATGGCGCGGATGTATGCCGACGGCGGAGCGGAAATGGTCCGGATTTTCAAGAAAGTAAAAGAGGCAGGCTGTATGACTTCCATGGATATGGCGGCGGTGGATGAACAGTCGGAGGTGGGATGCGCGGACTGGGAGGCTATTTTGGAAAAGACCCTTCCTTATGTGGATTTTTTCCTCCCCAGCATCGAAGAGGTCTGCTATATGCTGGATAAAGAGAAGTACCATGAGCTGCAAAAGAAAGCGGGAGGCAGGGATGTAACGGAGATTCTTTCCATAGAAGAAGATGTGGTCCCCCTGGCCGACAGGATCTTGCAGATGGGGTGTAAGATAGCCATCATAAAATGCGGTGCGGCGGGATTTTATTACAAGACTAAGGATAAGAAAGCATTCACGGATCTGGAAAAGGAAAGCGGACTTGATTTTTCTTCTTTCGGCGGAAAAGAAGGATTTGAAAAAAGCTATGCCCCCGATGCCGTTATTTCGGGAACCGGTGCAGGGGACACTACCATAGCGGCATTTTTGACCGCTATGATACAGGGCTATCCCTTTGAAAGGTGTTTGCAGTTAGCAGCGGCTACCGGAGCGAGCTGCGTGGCAGCGGTGGATGCTTTAAGCGGACTGAAGTCTTTTGATGAACTGGCTGACAGAATTGATAAGGGTTGGGAGAAGAATGAATGAGGGAGAAGCCTTAAACCAATAATGAAAACGACGCTAAAGGAGCAGAAATCCAAATAGAAACAAATAAATTGTAAAAGCAAAGCAATTAAAACGAGAAAAGAGGAGACGGACATGTTAGCAAATTTAAATGATGTTTTAGTACCTGCGAGAAAGAACAAATATGCGGTAGGATTGTTTAATGCGGTTAATCTGGAAATGGCAAGAGGGATCATTGCGGCTGCGGAAGAGACCGGTTCTCCCGTTATTATGGGAACGGCGGAGGTACTGCTTCCCTACGGGCCGTTGGAGGATCTGTCTTATTTTCTGATCCCTATGGCGAAAAGGGCAAAGGTGCCGGTGGTCATTCATTATGACCACGGTTTGACTTACGATAAATGTATAGAAGCCTTGAAGCTGGGATTTACCTCCATTATGTATGACTGCTCTACGGATTCCTATGAAGAAAATATAAAAAAGGTAAAGGAAATGGCGGATATTGCCCACTCCTACGGCGCGACCATCGAAGGGGAGTTAGGACATGTGGGGGATAATCCCGATTCGGCGGAAGAGACTCTTTCCGACGGCGAAAAAGCAGTAGATCCGTCCGTTTATTATACCCAGCCCGAGCAGGCAAAGGATTATGCAGCGCGCACGGGAATAGACGCCCTTGCCATAGCGGTGGGAAATGCCCATGGCGCTTATAAGCTTCCCCCAAAACTGGATTTTGAAAGAATTGACACCATTGCAAATACAATTCCTACGCCTTTAGTGCTTCACGGAGGTTCCGGGCTTAGCGACAGTGATTTTAAGCGCGCCATAGAGATAGGGATCAGCAAGGTCAATATTTTTACGGACATCAATGTGGCAGCAGTCAAAGCGGTTGTGGATAACTGTAAGAATGTGGGAAAAGGCATGACGGAGATGATTCCCTATGAGATGGAGGCCGTAAAGGCGGAGACCATCAAGAAGATGGAGTTGTTCGGGTCTGTGGGAAGATACTAAAGGAAAAGAGCGTAAATGACACGGAAATTGATGTGGAAATAAAATAAATTGTTTAGAGAAAGGCCGACATATGTTATAATCAAAATACCTGTAGTCGTGGAAGGACTGCAGGGAATGGATATAGCATATGCCGGCATTTCTTTTGGGGAATGCAGGTACGAAAAAACTATAAGCTAAGGGAAAGGGGCAAGAATTTATGAGCAAAATGGAGAAAATTAAAAAGCTGTGCGAGGAAAAGCAGATCCGTATGATCGATTTCAAGATGACGGATATCGACGGGCGGTGGAGGCATATTACCATTCCCGTGGAACGATTCGGGGAAAGTACTTTTACATACGGTATCGGCTTCGACGGTTCCAACTACGGATATGCGCCTATTGAGAAGAGCGATATGGTGTTTTTACCTGATCCGGACACCGCTTATGTGGATCTTTTCGCAGAGGTTCCCACGCTTACCATGTGCGGCAATGTGTGTACCATTGGAAAAGGGGAGAACAAACCCTTTGACCAGTATCCCAAAAACGTAAGCCTGCGGGCAGTGGAGTATATGAAAGAAAGCGGCATCGCAGACCGGATGGTAATAGGGCCTGAGTTTGAATTCTATCTTTTTGACAGCGCCCGTTATGAGGTAAGCCCTCATCAATGCGGCTATCGGATCGACACCAAACAGGCGGATTGGAACAGCAGTCTGGACACGCCGGGAAATAACGGTTATGAAGTGCCTTACAAAGGCGGCTACCATGTGGCGGCGCCCCAGGATGTGGGATATGATTTGAGGAGCCGTATGTGTATGATGATGGAAGATTGGGGAATTAAGGTAAAATACCATCATCACGAGGTAGGCGGACCGGGCCAGATGGAAATAGAAGTGGAGTTGGCGGATATGCCTGCTATGGCTGACAACACCATGATCATCAAATATATCATTAAGAATATGGCAGCAAAAGAGGGAAAAACAGCCACCTTTATGCCTAAGCCCATTTACAGGGAAGCGGGCAACGGTATGCATGTACATATGCTCCTCTTTAAGGATGGAAAACCCTTATTTTATGATGTAGACGGTTATTCCGGGCTGAGCCGGACGGCGCATTATTTTATGGGCGGGCTTTTGAAGCATATCGCGTCCTTATGTGCTTTTACCAATCCGTCCACCAATTCCTTTAAGCGCCTGGTGCCGGGCTACGAAGCGCCGGTTACCATTGGCTATGCAACCTCAAACCGCAGTGCGGTCATCAGGATCCCGGCTTATGCCAAATCGCCGGAGACCAAACGTTTTGAGCTGAGAAATCCCGATGCTACGGCAAACCCTTATTATGCATATGCGGCTATTTTAATGGCGGGCTTAGACGGTATTGAAAATCAGATCGATCCTGCAGAAAACGGCTGGGGACCTTACGATTTCAACCTGTATACCCTGTCGGAGGAAGAACAGAAAAAGATCAAAGGCCTTCCCAAATCATTAGGAGAAGCCTTAGACGCTCTGGAAGCGGACCACAACTACCTGACCAAAGGCGGCGTATTCCCCCAGAGATTAATAGATGTCTGGGTAGCCCGTAAACGTGATGAATTAAAAGAAATGGAACAAATACCCAACCCGGCAGAGTTCAAGAAGTATTACGACTTGTAAAACCAAGCCATGCAAAAATTTATATGCGGACTGCCCGTGGGAGCTTGCTCA
>DEUB01000050.1:0-19955 GCA_002362385.1 Lachnospiraceae bacterium UBA3273 | reverse complement strand
CGTGGGAGCTTGCTCACAAAGGGCAGTTTGCATATAAATTTTTATAGGGCGCAGCCCGACATGAAATAAGCTGCCGGCCGGATATATGAACTTTAGGAAAAAGTATAAAGAGGCAGCTTATGAATGGCATGGCGCCAGCAGCCGGCATACAGGACTGCCCGTGGGAGCTTGCTCACAAAGGGCGCCAGCAGCCAGAAAGGACCAGTGACCTCCATGCAGTACAAACCTTTTAAAGACAATCTTTCACTTTCCACCCTGGGCATGGGCAATATGCGTCTGCCCGTACAGCGCCTCGGCACAAAGATCGACCGCCCCAAAGCCGGCGAGATCATAGACTATGCCATGGCTAACGGAATCAATTATTACGATACGGCTTACGTATACCATTTTGGGGAATCGGAAAAGTTCCTGGGAGAGGCATTAAAAAAATATCCAAGGGAAAGCTATCATCTGGCAACAAAATACTATATGATGGCGACTAAAAATTACAAGAAAGTATTTGAGGAACAGTTAAAGCGTCTTCAAACTGATTATATCGACTTTTATCTGATACATTGTATCATGGACGTTACCTGGAAAAGATACATCAACAGCGGCTGTATTGAATACTTTTTAGAGCAGAAAGCAAAGGGACGGATCAAATATCTCGGTTTTTCCTCTCATGCAGGTGTGGAGGCGCTGTCATCTTTTGCCGATTATACAAAATGGGATTTTGCCCAGATACAGTTAAATTATTTTGACTGGTTTTATGGAAATACGAGAAAGGAATACAAGACTTTAGAGGAACGGGGACTCCCCATTATAGTTATGGAGCCTGTCCGCGGCGGAAAGCTGGCTTCCCTGAACAAAGAAGCGGAAGCGCTTTTAAAGGAAGCCCACCCTGACTGGAGCATTGCGTCGTGGGCATTGAGGTTTGTAAAAAGCCTGCCCCAGGTGCAGGTAGTGTTAAGCGGTATGAGCACCATTTCCCAGATTCAGGATAATGTGGCAACCTTTGGGGAGGAAGGCGGCCTGACGGAAAAAGATAAGGAAATCCTGCTGCAGGCCTGTGAGCTGTTCCACGGACAGTTTAAGATCCCATGTACAGCTTGTCATTATTGTCTGGGCGAATGTCCAAAGGAAATCAGGATACCGGCATATCTGGATCTATACAATGCCTATAAGGCGGGAGAACCGGGAGCCTTAAAGCAGCTGGGGCAGGTAGATTCCAAGGGAACGCCTGCTGACTGCATCGGATGCGGAAAATGCAGAAGCCACTGCCCCCAAAGTATAGAAATTCCGCAAATTATGAAGGAACTGGCACAAGCTGCCCCGGAGCATGAATAGACCCTGCGGTTAGCATGAGCTTACCGCAGGATGGCAAATATCACAGACCCGATATAAAGTCCTATCATGATAATACCGTCAATCCGTTTAATCGCCTTTTTGCTTATTGCAAAAATGTAAGTGATAATGCTGACGGCTATCAGGATTATCAGATCATAAAGGGATGCGGTATTTACCCCAATGGGATGAATGACCGTAGATACGCCCAGAATGAAAAGGATGTTAAAAATATTGGAGCCAATGACATTGCCCACGGCAAGCCCCGTTTCCCCTTTTCTGGCGGCAACAACGGATGTGACCAGTTCGGGAAGGGAAGTTCCGATGGCGACGATAGTGAGACCGATCAAGGTCTCAGACATTCCGACAGTTCTTGCGATCTGCTTTGCGCTGTAGACAACGCCCTGTCCGCCGCCTATGATAAGAAGAAGCCCTATGGCGATAAAAATGAAACATTTCCAGAGAGGCATGCATATTGCGGCCTCTTCTTTCTGCGGATTCTTCCGGGCGTGATAAATTAAAACTATGATATAAATCAGAAATGCGGCAAGGATCATGATGCCTGTTAACCGGCTTATATTTCCGGCATTATCGTCCATATTTCCCTGCAAAAGCTTAAGGGAAAGAGGGGCTTTGGGATTTGCGGCAAATAGAAGAAAAGCTGCCGCCGCTATGGACAGGGGAAAATCCCTTTTTATCACTTCGCTTTCCACAGGCACTGTGTGTATGACTGCACAAATGCCCAGTACACATAGAAGATTGAAAATATTGGAGCCGACCACGTTGCTCAGCGCGATCTCATTGGAGCCGCAGAGGGCGGCGGAGGTGCTGACCGCCAGCTCCGGGGCGCTGGTTCCCAAGGCGACGATGGTCAGCCCGATAATCAGTCCGGGCACCTTAAAATTTTTGGCAAGGGCGGAGCTTCCTTCCACAAAGAGATCTGCGCCTTTTATTAAGGCGGCAAATCCGATTACCAGTAATAACACGTTGAATAAAAACATTTTACTTCACTCTCCATTCTTTAAAATATAAAAAAAGCGAAACTTTTACTGCAAATAATGCAATAAAAGTCTCGCTGCTTATAATATGCTCCGGGGAAACATCTTCCCGTATTGACGAAACATATTACATGGATAACCATGTGAGCTACTCCCTAATATCTAAAATCAGTTTACAATTTTAGAAATAAAAAGGCAAGAGATGCGCCACGAATTTTACGCAATCTTAACACCTTTCCATAAAGTTCCCAATATACTATTGGTAAAGATAGGCTATACCTGGAGAATACTTATGGAAGAGAACAGAAACGCTATGAAAAGCGCATGCAATTTTATGGATGTCAAACCGATCATGATGGATCTGCCCTATCCGCCTTTGCAGGTGCGTGAGAAAAATCAGTATTATGCAAATCTGCTCAGCGTGGACTACTGCGGCTCGGTATCTGAAATGTCCGCCATTACCCAATATATTAACAATGAAAACCGTCTTGCCAGCCAAAGGTGCCCTATAGCAAAGACACTCTTGGGGATTGCCATGGCAGAAATGATACATTTGCAAAAGCTTGGGGAATTGATCATTCTGCTGGGAGGGTGTATAGATTTTACCGCAAAGCAAAATGACGGAAGAAGAAAAATGTGGACGCCTGAATATCTCGATATCCCGGAAAATGTCAATAAAATGATCTTAGCCGACATAGAAGCGGAAAGAGGGGCGATCAAACAATACAAAGCCCATATCAATGCGATCAAGGACGACTGCGTAAACGCAGTGCTCGCCCGGATCATCAAAGATGAGGAATATCACATTATGCTCCTTCAATGCCTTCTGGACTGATTATAGGAAATGTAATAACAGGGCCGCTGCCTAAACGGATTTGTCTGTTTAGGCAGCAGCCCTGTTATTTTGTTCAAAACTGGCGATTAGAAAGTGTAATTATTTTTATTGAAATGGATTTAAGCCTTTTAATCCCGATTATTCTAAAAAATATAAATCAACAGATGAAAAATGGTAAAAAATTTGTTATGATAAAATAAGTCGTTTATATAAACGTGGTCAAGGGGAATGTATAAAGGAGTAAAAGAAACGAATGAAAGAATACATAAAAGAATTTGATGGAGTCAGGGAGATCGTATATGCTGCGGATACAGAGAAGCATGAGCTGCTGTTTTTGAACAAGGCGGGGCTGGAAGCCTTCGGATATGACAGTCTTGATCAGGTTCTGGGGAAGAAATGCCACGAGGTCCTGCAGGGGAAGGATTTTCCCTGTGTCTTTTGCGGCGATGAGCGGTTGAACGATAAGGAATATCTTGAGTGGACCCATGACAATCCCGTAACAGGCAGGAGGTACCGCTTAAAGAGCAAGCTCATCCCCTGGGATGGGGAACGGACTGTCCGCATGGAAATTGCGGAGGATATTACGGAAAGCGATACCCAGGAAATAGAGATCAGGACAAAGAAAAGGGCTAAGAGCGAGCGGATCGTCATGGACTGTATCAAAATGATGTATTCTTCTGTGGAGACCGATGAGGCAATTAATAATACCCTGGAAATGATGGGTAATTATCTTAAGGGCGAGCGGGTCTACGTATTCAGTATCCATGGCAGGACGATGGATAATACCTATGAGTGGTGTGCAGAAGGGGTTTCGCGGGAGATAGATTCCCTTCAGAATCTTCCCGTGACCTTGATCGACAGATGGCTTCCTTATTTTGACAAGGATGAATGCGTCATTATTGAAGATGTGGAACAGATAAAGGAGACTTCCCCTGAAGAATATGAGGTGTTAAAGCTTCAGGATATCAGGTCTTTGATCACGGTTCCGCTCATAGAGAAGGGAAATCTGGCGGGATATTTTGGTATTGATAACCCGTGGGCAGACAGTCTGCATGAAATATCCGATATTTTAAAAATGCTGGCTTATTTTTTCCAATCCTTGTTGGAGAGGAAAAAACGGGAGGACTATTTAAAGAAGATCGGTTTTGGAGACGGAATGACAGGGGCTTTGAACCGCAATGCTTTTATCAGGGATGCCATGCTTGGAAACAGCAGGGGGCTTTTGACTGCGGGCTGCTTTTTTGTCGATATTAATGAATTGAAAAAGACCAACGATACCTGTGGGCATGAAGCGGGAGACAAGCTGATTTTACAGATTTACAATATTATCTGTGATGTTGTAGGGGAATACCCGGTCTACAGACTGGGAGGCGATGAATTTGTGGTATTGTGCCAGAATATTTCCGCAGAGGATATGGGAGAACTGGAAAGCAGGTTAAAGGAGGAGCTTGGGGGCAAAAACGGCTGCAGCGCGGCGGTGGGCCAGAGCTTTTTAGAGAATCCCGGGGATCTGTCCCTGCTTATGGAAGAGGCGGATAAAAAGATGTATAAGGATAAGGAAGTTTATTATAAGAGAAATTCTTCCAAGTAGGAGATGTGGGAAAAAGAGGCCGGAACTATAGAAAGGAACCGGCTTTTTATTCTTTTGTATGATATGCCCGCATATAAGACATAATGAAGTAAGGCTTTAAGAAATAAATATTTCCGTATGACAGAATTGAAACAGAAAAATAGCAGGAGAAAAAAGAATGCAGTATTTCATAGCGTTTTTAGAAGGCATTATTACATTTATCTCCCCTTGTCTGCTGCCTATGCTGCCGATCTATGTATCTTATTTCGCAGGAGGGGAAAACAACAGGAGAAAGACTTTTATAAGCGCCTTGGGATTTGTCCTGGGATTCAGCCTTGTTTTTGTATCTATGGGAGCCTTTGCCGGGATCCTCGGAGGCTTACTCAGGAAATACCAGAGCCTTTTGAATGTCGTCTGCGGCGTGATCGTGATCGTGTTTGGCCTTAATTTTATGGGTGTGATGAAAATATCCTTGTTAAACAGGACGAAAAGGCTGGATGCACAGGTGGCAGGAAACGGGTTTTTCCGTTCCGTTTTATTCGGCATGATATTTTCAATGGGCTGGACCCCCTGCATCGGCACTTTTTTGGGATCGGCGATCTTGCTGGCGTCTCAAAGGGGTTCTGCCCTTCGCGGCGTCATCATGCTGGTCATGTTTTCCATGGGGCTTGGAATCCCTTTTCTCATCAGCGCGGTTTTGATCGATCGGCTGAAGGAGACCTTTTACTTTATAAAATCTCATTACAAAACTATCAATATGATCTGCGGCATATTTTTGGTCATGACAGGCATATTTATGATGACAGGAACTTTGAACCGTTTGTTAAGCCTGTTAAGCGGTTAAACAAGGAGAGAGCAAATTGAAAAAGTATTGGAAGGTTATAGCAGGATGTCTTGCTTTTGCCATTTTAATGGCGGGAAGCGCAGTATTGTATCATCAATTGAAAAAAGAATATGAACCCGGGCAGAATCTGGAAATGAGCAGCCCCCAGGAAGAGGAAAACGATCCGTCCTTAGCCGAAAGTACTGAAGGCGGAGAGGATGACGGACAAAACGGAGAGGGAGAAGAGCCGGAAAGCGGGAACGGGCAGGCAAAAGAAGAAAACGGTCAGTCGGAGAATGAAGCGCCCGATTTTACGGCGGTAAATGCCGACGGCGAGTCGGTATCCCTATCCTCTATGGAAGGAAAACCGGTGGTATTGAATTTCTGGGCAAGCTGGTGCCCTCCCTGCAAAAGCGAAATGCCGGATTTTCAAAAGGCATATGAAACCTACGGGGATAACATCCAATTCATGATGGTCAACCTGACCGACGGCAGCAGGGAAACAAAAGAAACGGCTGCGGCATATGTGAAAGAGCAGGGCTACACCTTTCCGGTCTATTATGATGTGGACCAGGAAGGCGCTTACGCATTCTATGTCAGCTCCCTGCCTGCTACTTATTTTATTGACGAAAACGGCGTGATAATTGCTGCGGGAAGAGGAATGCTGGATGAAGAGGCATTAGAAAGAGGGATCTCTTATTTGATCCCTGAATAATATGGAGAAACAATGCTATGAAGAAAAAAACAGGGGAGACTTCTGCAAAGGAAGTACAAAAAAGGAGCAGGAAGAAAAAGGAAAGAAGATCCTACAGGGATTTAAGATGGGAACGCCTGGATAATACGGCCCATCTTTTTCCCGTTATTGCAGGGGAGAGCATGACTAATGTATTTCGCATCAGCGTGACATTAAAGGAACTGATAGAACCGAAGCTTTTGCAGGAAGCCCTTGATAAGATCCTTCCAAAATTCGACGGATTCAATCTGCGCCTTAGGACGGGGATGTTCTGGTACTATATGGAGGAGAACGGAAAACCCGCTCCCAGGGTCTGCGAGGAAAATACCTTCCCCTGCCGTTTCATCGGGCAGAACCGCAGCTATTTGTTCCGGGTAACTTATTATAAATACAGGATCAACCTGGAAGTGTTTCATGTGCTGGCGGACGGCATGGGCGGCATCAATTTTTTAAAGGAGCTGACTTATCAGTATCTGCGGCTTTCCCATCCCGAGCTTAGGGAAAAGCTGGGGGATTCCTTTTGCAGCCATACTTCCTTAAACAGGGAGGACAGCTTCTTAAAAAATTACAGGAGAAAAGCCCATAAAGGGTATCAGTCCAAGAAGGCGTACCTGATAAAAGGGGACAGGCTGGAACCGGGAGAATTCGGGGTAATGCACGGCTATATGAATATTCCCCGCTTAAAGGAGGTCTGTAAGGGATATGATGCAAGCATCAATGAATATCTGGTGGGCGCTTATATCTACAGCGTCTATAAGGAGTGTCTTCACGGAATGCCTTCCAAGAAGCCTATAAGGGTGGCGGTTCCCGTTAACTTAAGGCCCTTTTACCAATCCATTACCACTAAAAATTTCTTTGTCATGGTCTCGGCGGAGTTTCATCCGATAAAGGAGGATTATTCCTTTGAGGAAGTTCTGGCGATTACCAGGGAAAGCCTTAGAAGTCAGATAAACAGGGAGCATCTGGAAGAATTGTTTTCCTATAATGTTTCCAATGAAAAGCTTTTGGCGGCGAGGGCTACGCCTTTGTTTATCAAAAATATCGCAATGCGGCATATCTATACGACCTCAGCTCTCGCCAATACGGCTACGGTTACAAATATCGGGAATATTACGGTTCTTGAGGATTATGAACCTTTCGTGGAAATGTTCCATGCCTTCCTTGCCATGTCAAGGGGACAGCATATAAAAGGAACGATCTGTTCCTATAAGGATACGCTGGTGTTCAGCTTCAGCTATGATCTTAAGGACGTATCCGTGCAGAGAGGATTTTTCCGGAAGCTGGCGGAAGACGGCCTGGAAGTTTTAGTAGAAAGCAATGGGGTAAATTATGAGTAAATGTATCAGATGCCAGGTGGAAATACTGGATGAAACGGAACGGTGTCCGTTATGTGACTCGGTTCTGGAAAAAACCGTGGAAGTGGAAAATATGTATCCGGATGTAAGGATCAAGAGCCGGAAGATGTCTTTGATAAGCAGGATCTACCTGTTTTGCGCTATTTTGGCGGAAGCGGTGTTGATCTACTTAAACGTGGTCCTGGAATCCCGGATCTGGTGGTGCGTCATTACAGGGCTTTCCCTCTTGTATGTATATCTCGTGATGCGCTTTGCCATTATAGGGAAAAGCGGATACAAGGCCAAGGTTACGGTATTGATGATGATCGGCCTGTCCATGGTCATTATTATCGATTTTGTGGCCGGTTATAACGGCTGGTCGGTAAATTATGTCCTGCCTGCAGGGATCCTTTTGGTGGATGCGGGAATTGTTGTTCTGATGATCGTCAATATCAAAAGCTGGCAGAGCTATCTGGTGTGGCAGATTTTTATGATACTGTGCAGCCTGGTCCCCTTTATCCTTTATCTGCTCAAGATCGTAACGAAGCCCGGGCTGACCGTTATAGCCATGGGATGCTCTTTCTTTTTATTCTTAGGCACCGTTATCATAGGCGACCGGAGAGCCAGGGTGGAACTGAAGCGGAGATTTCATATAAGATAGCAAAGGAGCAGTATGCAGGATGAAAAGGAAAATGGAAAATACAGAAAGTGAAGCCAGTATCAGAGGACGGGTGGTCAGGGATCTGATCGCCCGCGCCACAAGAGAGCATCTCCTCGGCAAAAAAATAAGAAACGGCGAGTTCAGGAAACGGATCAGCGAGGTAGAGCCGGAATGGAAATGTCCGGAATGCTTTGTTTTGGAAAAGATTTCAATGGAGCATTTTACCATGGAGCTGCTTTCCCAAAAGGAAGAGGAAAACAAAAACAGGGAGAAAATCATCCTGCAGCTTCACGGAGGCGGCTATGTAGCGCCTATGCGGAACGGATACCGGACCTTTGCCGGCCTCTACAGCGAGGTAAGCAAGGGTATGAGCGTGCTTACCGTCGACTACAGGGTGGCGCCGGAAAATCCCTATCCCGCTGCGTTGGAGGATGCTTTTTGCGCCTATTGCTGGCTGCTTGAGCAGGGCTTTTCCTCGGAGCAGATCATTGTGGCCGGGGATTCCGCCGGAGGAGGCCTTGCCATGGCGCTGTGTCATTATTTAAAGGATAAAAATATGCAGCTTCCCTGTGGTCTGATCGCCATGTCCCCATGGACGGATCTGACTGCCGGCGGAGAAAGCTACGATACCAATTATGAGAAAGACCCCCTGTTTGGCAACAGCAGGGATACCCTCATTTACAATAAGGATTATCTGGGGGATAACGATCCCATGAATTGTTATATCTCTCCTCTTTTCGGGGATTTCAGGGGCTTTCCGCCCATGCTGATACAGGTAGGGAGCATAGAGATGCTTCTTTCCGATTCCGTCAGCGTGGCGGCAAAGGCAAGGGAGCAGGGCTGCAGGGTCCGCTTAAGCATTTATGAGGGAATGTTCCATATTTTTCAAATGGCGGCAAAGCTTTTGCCGGAATCCAAAAAGGCATGGGTCGAGGTAGGAAGATTTATTGAAAACATTACAAAAGAATAAGAACGTCGCAACCTTTTAGGGCTTTGCAACGTATTACATATAAGGCGGGATTCATAGAAAAATGTGCATAATGCCGAGGTCAATTGCGTTTGGCTTTGGCATTTTTTGGACAACGGTATTCAGACGGGGGAGGAAAAAGGAGTTTGTAATTATGGGAAAGATGATGAAACGTATGGCATTGCTTGGGATGCTGTGCAGTTTATTCCTGACCGGCTGTATGGGCGGGATCAAGGAGGAAACACGGAATAATATTTTGAAATGCCTGACGAGGGAAGGGTACATTGGGAAGGGAGATTCCCTGGAGTATGATGAAACGATCATGTGGGACGGACCTTTGCCGGATGTTAATTATTATGACTATATTTATAGTGATGAGAACGGACAATTATATAATGTGAGAATCGATTCAAATTCGCCGGAAGATGCCCCCTGGGGTATTAAGGTATTTTATGATGTAGAAATAGAAGAATATGTAAATAAGTATGATGAAGACTTAGAAATGGTTCATGTAACCATGACCGATTATGCATACGAGCGTGAATTGAAGGTTGAGAGAAGAAGCTGGTTTATTTTCAGTTGGCTGGCTGTAATGGAAGAATAGAAGGAAAGGGGAGATGATTATGAGTAAAAAATCCGGGAAACGGTTAAAATTGTCTGCGCCCCTGCTGACGGCGGGACTGCTGGTATTGCTCAGCCTTTGTCTGACCGGCTGTATTCCCAATGAATATACCAAAGAAGAAGCGCGGGATCAGGAAAAAGCAGCTATGGAAATTTTTGCACGGTATCTGGAGGGAGAACCGGGCGAAGGGAAAATTGTGACAGCGTCTGTCCATGCGGCAGTTCCTCCTAAAGCCAATGGGTATTACCTGACGGATTTTGTGGACGGCAGTTTTACTTATGAAGGAGAATCCTATAAGTTTGTGGTAAACACCCGGACAGAAGAAATCTTTACTTCCCTGCGGCTGCAGGAACTGAAAGAAATGGGAACGGACTATGTGCAGGATTATTTTCAAATATCCTGCGATGAAATAATAGAATCGCATATGGATGTGGAAGTGAGGGTTCCTGCCTTGAGCCAGGATAAGGAAAACCGGTATGAAGGTATGAGTATATCTTTGGCAAGCGTGGTCCCGGTTTCGCTGGATGTTTCAGAAGACAGCGTAATAGCGATTCTGGAGGATGAGACTTATACTGTAAACATGGATATTATTTATAAAGGAAAAGAGGGACCGGAGCCTGAGGGTTATGGAATTGAAGCGTTGCCGGGACTTAGGTCATTAAAGATAAAGCATATGAAAAGCAAGGCGGAGGCTTCGGATGAGCTTGGCGGAATTTATGATTATATGATGTCGGATATCTTAGAAGAAAGCGTCCGGAAGGATTCCCATACTGTGCGTTATACAAGATGGGATCATCTTGAGGAGGGAAATTTTCACTTGTTTTTTGAAACTTATTGCAGGGAAATCACAGACGGGGATGTTGTAGAGACCGAAGTGGAAAAGGGACGTGACATAGAGCTTTTGGTAGAGGATGAACGGGTGGAGGTAGACTGTCATAAGGATATCGGCTATTTTCTTTTTGCAGAGGATCTTTCCAATAGCGAATATAAAGCGCCCGTTGCCTGGGAGCATTTACTGAATAACGGATATACAGACACGAAGGAATTAAGGTGGCTTAAAGACGGGAATCGGTTTGCGGTGGGAATATGGGAAGAACCGAATTCTTTTAACGGATGGTCAGCCTTCTATCTGGGAGATGAGGCCAGGAAACAGCTGAAGGGTAAATGAAAATCTTAAATTTTTATTAAATATGCAAAAACTTTCCAAATACGGAAATAGTAGGGGAATAAAAATAAGTTATACTTAGAACCGGCGGTCATAGGGACTACCGGTTCTATTTTTTTACGAGGGGAAGATACAAATGAGAAAACCACAACAGAGAAAACCACAGCAGGGAAAAGTCCGTCAGAAAAGACAGAGGAAAAGAACAAATATCTTTCGTGCGGTCAGCCTCCTTCTGGCAGTCCTCTTAGTCTTCACACAAGAGGCGCCGGCCTATGCGGAAGGCCTGCCGGTCTTATACCGAAGGGTATCGGAGCAGCGGGAACAGGAAAGAGAAGAAGCGGAAAGGCTTAAGCGGGAGGAAGACATCTTCCGGGTAAAGGAAGGCAGGACCCTCTCGGGGGACTTTTTAGACGGGACAGGGGAGACGCCGTCCGCCGCAATACCGTCCCTTACGGAAATACCCGAAGGATCTTTAAGGATGCCGGAGAGGGAAGCGTCCGAACTATCGGAGGAGGACGGCGGGATCCTCATTGAGACCGGAAAAAACTATAAGACCTACCGTCTGCCTGACGGGACTTACCGGACAGTTTTTACCTCCTGTCCCAACACCTTCATGGAAGACGGGCAGGAGAAAGCCATAGACAACACCCTGGTGTCCGGAAACGGCACGGAGGGGGATATTTATACCAATAAGGAAAACAGCATGAACGCCGCATTCCCGGCAGGAGGAAACGGGGAAAGGACCGTTACCGTCAGCGGAAACGGCGTGGAGGCGGCCCTTACGGCAGAAGACGGGGATTATACAAAGGCGGCGGTGTCGGACAATGCCATCAGATATAACGGGGTGTATGAAAATATTGATATCCAGTATACGGTGCAGCCGAACGGGGTAAAACAGGACATTATCTTATTGGCGCCCCAGGAAAAGACGGACTTTACCTATTTCCTGAAAAAAGAGGGGATCAGGGCGGTTCTTAAGAATAACTGCGTCTATATCTACGAAGCTGCAGGGGAGGTCAGCGGGAATGATATAAACGGGGAAAATGACGGCGGCAGGGACGATGCGGATGGAAAGAGCCTGAGCGGAAATGATACGGGCGGGGACGATACGGATGAAAAGAGCCTGAATGGAAATGATGCGGGAGAAAGCGATGCAGACAAAGGCAGCATCAGTGAAAATACTTTGCCGGCCATCATAATCAGCGCGCCCCGCATGGAGGACGCCGCAGGGGAAGTATCGGAGGATATAACCCTGGAGCTTGCGGAAAGGGACGGGGAATATATTCTGACCCTTTCTGCGGATAAGGATTGGATAGAGGATGCATCCCGTGTCTATCCCGTGAAAATAGACCCCAGTACCACTGTGCTGCAGAATGAGATCGACAACTTTACCATAGCAAATTTAGGAGGGTATCTGCCGGAAGAGATCTGCAGCTTTACAGGATACTTTGACGGGATCGGGAAGTCCAGGAGCTACGTGATCACGACCTTCCGCTATCAGGATATCCTTGGGGGCTTTCGTGATATTGATGTGATCTCTGCAAGCCTCGATATCTACCAGCTCAATGGAAATAACGGCTTTGATATCGGATGCTACCGCTTAAGGCAGCCCCTTTCTTACGGGGATATCACATGGGAAAACTCCGTGAACCTGGACCGGTTCATTGCGGGAGAGGATTCCATGAGGCCGGCGGGAGAAGGATGGAAAAGCTACGATATCAGGGATTCGGTAAACGGGTGGATACACAGTACCTATGAAAGCCATGGACTTTTGCTGCTTTCTTCCGATGAGACTATGCCGGGCGCGGTGTTTGCCACGGAAAACTATCCCGACGCTTCCCTTACCCCCAGGATCTCCATTACCTGGCAGCCGGCGGGGGACGTGCCCATGGACTACAGTCTTTCTGATACTACCATCAACCTGCGTCCCATGACCCTTACTTCCGCGGACGGGAAGATGCAGTGCTACGGCGTTTTTGCTGATGGGTTAGCAACACCTTACGCTTTTGTCCGTTATGCCCTGTCCGATGCTTCCAAAAACTATGAGGGGATCCATGGGACGGACAATGCAAAGGTGTACCCCGACAGCAGCTCCTTTGAGGCTGCCTTTCCCCAGGGGATACTGCGCTATAAGGATGTACAGTCCAACTGGCAGAGCGCATATCCCTTTACGGAGTTTGACTATGACACCCTTTATTTTATGAGCGCCCAGGCTGCAAAGGGGGATAAACAGGGAACCCTCGTAAAGAGCGATGAGTTTCTGATCTACCGGGCCACCAGATATGACAGCCTTTCAAAGATCGCAGATTATTATGGGGTACCTCTTTCCGTCCTGATGTTTGATAACAAAGCGGCAGACACCCTGATGGTGGAAAATAACACCATCTTTATCAGGAATCCGCAGAAAAACCGGAACACTCCTTATCAGCCGGGGGAACTGACCGATGATGAAAAAAGCCGGATCGACACCGCCCTTTTAGGAAGGGGGCTCCACTGTGAATTCGGATTTGAGCCGATCAACTTAAATACAGGCAATTTCTTTTTGGCCCAGGAGGATTTTTCCTATCAAGATGCTCTGGGCGTCTTTGCCATGCAGAGATATTACAACGGAATGAATGCGGAAAGGCTGGGAAGCTTCGGGCGGGGCTTTACCTCCATGTTTGACGAAAGTATGGGCGCCCTTTCCGACGGAACCCTTGTATACAACCGTCCTGACGGAAGCAGTCTTTATTTTACCCCTGACGGAAGGGGCGGCTACAGAAGCCCTGAAGGGTATCAGATCAGCCTGAAACGGATAAAGACAGGGGAAGCGCAGGGCAGCTTTTCGGCAGGGGAACAGACCTTAGACATTTATAAATACGAAATAAAAGAGGAAGACGGCAGCGTCCACACCTTTGATACAAAAGGAGATCTCCTCCAGATCAAAGGAAAAAACGGGGAAGTGCGCACCTTTCACAGGGACAGTGAGGGACGGCTTACGGGCATTTCCAGGGAAGGCGTTACCATGGGGGTAACCGTAGATGATAACGGCTGTATTACTTCTATGACCATGCCTGACGGCGGCATCTATGAATACCGCTATGACGATGGGCAGAACCTTGCAGAGGTTAAAGATCCCATGGGAAACAGCAAGACCTTTTCCTATGACGACAGGCACCGCTTAAAAGCTTGGTATGATGAAAACGGAAACAGGGTGGTGCAGAACTTTTATGATGATGAAAACCGTGTGATCCGCCAGACGGACAGACTGGGAGGGACCATCACGTTAAGCTACGGACAGGGAAAGACCCGGGCAAAGGATGCGGCAGGAAACCTGACTGTTTATGAATACGACGAAAATTACCGTACCACAAGAATAACTTATCCTGACGGGACCGGGGAGACAAAGGAATATATCGGGGGAAGGATGGTAAAGACCGTTGACAGAACGGGAGTGACGACCTCTTTTGTTTATAATGCCGACGGGAATATCACGAAAAAGACCCGGGGAAATATCGTTACCTCTTTTTCCTATGACGGGAACGGAAACCTACTTTCCACGACGGATGCCATGGGCAATACCGTAACGGCGGAATACGACGGGGCAGGAAACCTTAAAAGGCTCACGGAAGCCGACGGAACGGGGAGAAGCTTTACCTATGATAACAGAAACCGGTTAAAAGGAGAAACCGACGGGAACGGAAACCACATCTTTTACAGCTATACGGGAAACTATCTGACAAAAGTTACCTTAAACGGCACGGTAACGGCGTCCTATGCCTATAACGCCATGGGACTGCCCGTAAGCATTTCCGACGGTAACGGAAATGTTACCCTTTATGCCTATGACCCTTTGGGAAGAAATACATCCGTCACTTCGCCGGAAGGGGGACATACCGCCATTGCCTACGGAAGGACTGGACTCATCCTCTCCGTGTCGGGGTCTGTGGGGGAAAAGAGCATTTACACCTACGACAAGGCGGGAAACATTACCTCCGTGACAGACGGCATGGGGAACCGCTATGAGTATGCCTATGATAAAAACGGCAACCGGATCTCTGAAAAGGACCCCTACGGAAATGTAAGAAAGGTGTCCTTTGACGCCATGGACCGTCCCGTGAAGGCCGTGGATGCAGAAGGGAACAGCCGGTACTATGAATATGACGGAAATGACCGTCTGATTAAAGTGACAGACCCTTCAGGTTATGAAAGCGCCATGGCTTACGACCCTTATACAGGACAGCTTTTAAGCGTCAGAGACTATGAAGGGATTGAAACCGCTTATTCCTATAACCGTTCAGGCGTTCTGACAGGCGTAAGCCGCGGAGGAGTGTTAGCGGAAGCTTACGAATATGATGAAAAAGGACAGCTTATCAGGACAGCCTATGCAGGCGGACTCATACAGGAGCGGGAATATGACGGGAACGGAAACTGCATCCTCATAAGGGAGAGGGGAAGCGCCGACGCTTCCGCAGAAGAAAACACCGAAACCGGCATCCCGGAAACAGAAAAAGGGGAGGAGCGGATAACCCGGTATGCATATGATGACCATGACCGCCTCATCAAGGAGACCACCCCCTCCGGCGCCGTCTGGGAATATGCCTATGACAACGCAGGAAACCTTACAAAGATCACTGACCCTGAAGGCGGAAAGACCGTTTATACCTATGACAGGAACAATAACCGTACCTCCATGACTGACGGGGAAGGGAACAGGACCGTCTATACATATGATAAAGGGAACAGGCTTACCGCCATGGAAACGGCTGCCGGAAGGCAGAACTATGTATACGACAAAGCAGGGAGGATTACCGCCTTTTTGGATGAGGAGGGTTATGCCACGACCTGTGAATACGATAAACGGGGAAATTTAACGGTCCTGACCGACGCCCTGGGAAATAAGACGGCCTATGAATGGGACAAAGCAGGGCGGCTCGCGGGCATGACCGATGCTTTGGGAGGGAGGACTGCCTATACTTATGATGCCGACGGAAACCTCCTAAAAGAGGAAAATGCCCTGGGAGAAACAACTTCCTATGCCTATGACAGGGACGGCCGTCTGATCCTTGTAACAGACCCTCTCTTACAGGAAACGGTTTATGAATACGACGCCTCCCACAGGCTCATAAAGGAAACGGACCCTTTAGGCAGCGTGCGCCTCTATGATTATGATATTTCGGGAAACCTTACCTCTTTTACCGATGAAGAGGGCAGGCAGCGCCTGTATGGATATGATATTTTCGGAAACCTTATTTTCGAAACAGATGCAAAAGGAAACAAAACAGAGTATACTTATGACAGTGAAGGCCGGATGATCTTGGCAAAGGATGCAGGAGGGTATACTGCGTCCTTGGAATACGATAAACGGGGGAGCATCCTTTCCGTTACGGACCCTCTGGGGATCAAAACAGCCTATGCCTACGATCGTGCGGGAAGGCTTATAAAGGAGACCGCTTCCGATAAAGGGGAGACATTATATACTTATGACGGGGCAGGGAATCTCATTCAGGTAACGGATCCTCTGGGCACTGCGACCACCATGGAATACAGCAGGACGGGAAACCTGACGGGGGTTTCCGACGGGGAAGGAAACAAGACCGCTTATTCCTACGATGCCCTGGGACAGCTGGTCTCTGTTGTTTATGCTGACGGAAGCGCAGATTATTTTGCCTATGATAAAATGGGGAACCTTGCTTACAAAAAGGAAGGGGACACCCGCCTTACAGAGTATGCCTATGATGAAGCAGGACGTCTTACGGCCGTTACGGATGTGTTCGGAAACCGGACGCTTTATGACTATGACAAAGCAGGAAACTTCATAAAAGAGACTGCTCCTGACGGTTCGGAGAATACTTATGCCTATGACGGTGCGGGCCGTATGGTTTCAGAGACGCCGGCGGGCGGAGGAAGTTATCTGTATGCCTATGACAAAAGTGGAAACCTGACAAAGCTTACCGGACCCACGGGAATGGAGGCAGAGCTTTCCTATGATGAAAACGGGAACCTGATCTCGTTAGCTGATGCTAATGGAGAGACCCGTTATGAATACGACTGCTTAAACCGTCTTACGGGAATCGTGGATGCCCTGGGCGGGAAAACGGCCTATACCTATGACGGAGACGGAAACGTAACCGCTGTTTCCTATGGGGATGAAGCACTTTATCAGTATGATTATGATGAAAACGGAAGGCTTGCAGGAATCACTCTGCCTTCGGGGCTGCAGACGGACCTTGTTTATGACCCGAAAGGACAGCTCATCAAAGAGATCTCCTATGAAAAGGCCCCCTCCGGCAGGATTGCGGAAAACGGCGCAGAGGCCCGCGTAAGCGCCTATACTTATGATAAAACAGGAAACCTGACGGGCTTTACGGACGCCCTGGGAGGAAAAAGCGTTTATGCCTATGATTCCAGGGGCAGACTGACAGGGTTTACATCCCCGGGAGGAATGGAAACTGCATTTACCTACGACGCCCTTTCCAATATAAAGACTATGACTGATGGGGCGGGGAATCAGACCTCTTATTTATACGACGCTAAGGGGAGACTCCGCCACGAAGACATAGCGGGAGAGGAAGCCTATACCTACACATATGATGTGATGGACAGGCTTGTAAGCATAGAAGGGGAGGATTCCCTGGTAAGCTACAGCTACCATCAGGACGGACAGCTTTCCGGGGTAAAGGACGGGAACGGAAATACCACCTCCTATGAGTATGATAAAGCCGGAAACCTCATAGAGACCACAGACCCCTTGGGAAACCGGGCTTCTTATGCCTACGATGAAGCAGGAAATCTGTTGGAAGTTAAGGATGAAAACGGAAATACCGTTACCTATGATTATGATGCCTTAAACCGCCTGGTATCTAAGGACACAGGAGAGGCCTTATCCACAGCTTCCTATGGCTATGACTCCATGGGGAGACTGACGCTCATGGATGATGTGACGGGGGAAAGCCTCTATACCTATGATGAAGCGGGAAGGCTTGTAAAGGCAAAGGATGGGAACGGCAGGGAGATTTCCTATGAATATGATGCCTTTGGAAATGTGACAGAGGTAGTCTATCCTGACGGAAGAAAAGCTTCGTATACCTATGATGCCTTAGACCGCATGACTTCCGTTACGGATCTTAACGGAAAAACCACGGCCTATACCTACGATGCCGACGGGAACCTGACCGGAGCAGAAAGGGAGGATGGGGAAACCCGGATTACCTATGACGAACTGGGGCGTGTAACAGGACTTTTGAATACCCATGAGAGAAAGACCATTTCCCTTTACGGTTATGCTTATGACGGCAGGGGAAATATCATACAGGAGAAAATACGCCTTTATGACGGGGATTCCTATGTGGAGAAGGAAAACCGCTATACCTATGACGGTATGTCCCAGCTTATCAAAAGTGAGGAAAAGGAAGAAGGAAAACCTGCCGCTGCTACCACTTATTTGTATGACCCGGCGGGCAACAGGCTGCAGATGGAAATCCTGGCGGACGGGGAAGAACTGACGGTAAACTATACTTATGACGAAGCAGGAAGGCTTGTAAAGGTCTGGGACAGTGAGGACGGAGAGACCCTTTATAGCTATGATAAAGCCGGGAACCTCATAAAAGAAGAGGGAAAAGAGGAAAGACACTATCTATACGATGCATCGGGCCGTCTGACGGCGATCATGGATCAGGACAACCTGCTTTTAGCCGCATTGTGTGACGGGAATGACAACAGGGTTTTTACCATGGAATATGCGCCGGAGCTTTCCGCAGACAGACTCCTTACGCCGAAGCCGGATGAAGATACGGAGGATAAGGGGAAGGAAGATGAAACCGGAAACCGGACAGGGGAAGGAGAGGATGAAGACCCGGGGGATTCCTCTTATGGGGAATGGAACCGGGGAGGGAACAGTGCAGGAAGTGCCCGCGGAGAGGATACGGGAAGTTCAGGATTACTGCCGGGGCAGGGGGCAGGTCCTGCAGACGGAGAAGAAGGAAACGGTTTTCCCGGAGATTCGGAAGGGCGTTTCACAGGAAACGGAAAGGATGAAGACCCGGCAGACGGGCAGATGGAAGGCCGCGGCGATGCAGGACTTTCAGATGCGGAAGCTGCAAAGGAAAGTGATAAGGAAGGCGCAAAAGCATTCTGGTACGGAGTGCTCTGCCAGGCGGCGGATATTTTCCTTCCCGCACCTACAGCCTTCAAGGCATGGCTCCATGAGCGGATGGGCTTTAGGGATGATGTGACCGTTTTGTGGGAAGGCAGGATTAAGGAAGCGGATTCCGGAATGCTGTGGGAAAGAGCAGGGGAAATGTATCCCGGCCAGGGCGGACAGACCGTGCAGGTGGGAGAGACCGTGGAGGAAGCGGGGAGCCCCTTTGAACTGATCGAAGGCCTTTTCGGGGATGAAAGCCGGACCGGTTTCAATGAAAGGGCCTACAGACAGGTAAGCTATGTTAATGATGTTAGTTTCCCCAACGCCCAGGTGCTTTCGGAGTATGCAGTAAATGGCGGTATGGGGGAGAGCCTTACGGGCTACAGCTACGGGGTGTGGCGTGAAAGCTTCAGCGTGGCAAAAGGAGCCGGGCTTTCCGGGACTACAACGGCCGGAGCGGCATCGGTAGACGGGGCAGGTATAAAGAACGCCGGGATGACGGGTTGGGGAGTTTCTGCCGGGACCTATTACTATACGGGAACGGGGAGCGTGGCAAACCTGGTATCGGGAAGCGGGACTGTCAGCTATGCCTATGGGACAGACGGGAGCAGGAGCCCTTACGGGGCGGATAGCACAAGCCTTTATGTAAGGACCCAGGCGGCAGCCTACGGCTATAACGGGGAATACACCCATGAGAACCTGGGAGTGCAGTATTTAAGGGCCCGCTATCTGAATATGGCGACGGGGACCTTTTTAAGCCGTGATCCCTATGGCGGCACCATGGACAACATCTTAAGCCAGA
>DEUB01000018.1 GCA_002362385.1 Lachnospiraceae bacterium UBA3273 | reverse complement strand
GCCAATAAAGTGTTGACACAAACCCTCCACAGAACTTTATTGAATTTCTCCCCCCGATATGCTAAATTTATTATTGTAGAAAATTGGAAAATTTTGGAAATTATCTGGCAAAACCGGAGGGATTCATATGATACGCGAATACGAGGAACAGAATGTATATGAGGCTCTGCAAAAACGCCTGAAACTGATTTTTGAGGAATTTGACAATATTTATGTATCCTTTTCGGGAGGAAAGGACAGCGGGCTTTTGTTAAACCTGGTGTTGGATTTTAAAAGAAAATACTATCCCGAAAGAAAAATAGGAGTTTTCCACCAGGATTTTGAAGCCCAGTATACGGTAACCACGGAATACATAGAAAAGACCTTTGAAGAGATCAAAGATGAGGTGGAGCCCTACTGGGTCTGCCTGCCCATGGCCACGAGAACGGCTTTGAGCAGCTATGAGATGTACTGGTATCCCTGGGACGATAACAAAAAAGATGCATGGGTCAGAAAGATGCCCCAAAAGGACTATGTTGTAAATCTGGATAATAATCCCATAACGACTTACCGTTACAAGATGCATCAGGAGGATCTGGCAAAGCAGTTCGGAAGGTGGTACCGTATTTCCCATCATAACAGAAAGACCGTCTGCCTGTTAGGAATGCGCGCGGAGGAATCCCTGCAGAGATACAGCGGGTTTTTAAATAAAAAGAACGGATATGACGACCAGTGCTGGATCAGTAAACAGTTTAAGGACGTCTGGACGGCGTCCCCTCTATATGACTGGTCCTTAAATGATGTCTGGCATGCAAACTATTTGTTCGGGTATACATACAACAGGCTGTATGACCTGTATCATATGGCGGGCCTGAAAGTGACACAGATGAGAGTTGCCTCTCCTTTTAATGATTATTCCAAGGATTCCCTGAATCTGTACAGGGTAATAGATCCGGAGATCTGGGCGAAGCTGGTAGGAAGGGTCAGAGGCGCAAATTTTGCCTGTATTTACGGAAGGACAAAGGCGATGGGATACCGGAACGTAACCCTGCCGGAAGGCCATACATGGGAGTCCTATACAAGATTTTTACTGGATACGCTGCCTAAAAGGCTTCGGAACAATTATGTCAAGAAATTCAATACATCCATGAACTTCTGGCACAAAACAGGGGGAGGGCTGGAGGAAGAAACCATTGAAGAGCTTTTGGACCACGGATACCGTATTAAAAGAAACGGGGTCTCCAATTATACATTGACAAGGAAAACCAGGGTCGTTTTTATGGAAAAGATTCCCGACGATACCGATGATATTAAGACGACAAAGGATATTCCCAGCTGGAAAAGGATGTGTTACTGCATCTTAAAAAATGACCATGTCTGCAGATTTATGGGATTTGGCCTTACAAGAGAACAGCAGAAGCGTATCGATGTCATTAAACGAAAATACAAAAGTGTAGAGGAGATTAACTATGGGGTATAAAAGTCCTGCTTACGGGGTTATTGCGGTGCCTATAGAAAAGATCAGGGCAAACACCTATAATCCCAATGCAGTTGCACCGCCTGAAATGAGGCTGCTTTATGAAAGCATTAAGGCCGACGGCTATACGATGCCGATCGTATGTTATTATGTAAAGGAGGAAGATGTTTATGTGATCGTAGACGGTTTTCACCGCTACAGGATCATGAAGGAGCATGAGGATATTTATGAAAGGGAAGGCGGTATGCTGCCGGTTTCCGTTATCGATAAATCCTTAGACCAGCGCATGGCCAGTACCATCCGGCATAACCGGGCAAGGGGAAGCCATGACGTGGATTTAATGAGCAACATTGTAAAAGAGCTGCATGAATTAGGGCGCAGTGATGCGTGGATATCCAAGCATTTGGGCATGGACAAGGATGAGATACTCAGGTTAAAGCAGATCACAGGGCTTGCGGCGCTCTTTAAGGATGTGGATTTCGGAAAGGCATGGAGGCCGGCGGAAAGCGATACAAAGGAAACGGGTAAGGGGAACAGACCCAAAAAAAGCAAAGAGGATCCGGAAGGGGAGCAGGAAAAGGACCAAGAGGCCGGTGTATGTTGAAATAAAAGAGGAATAATGTTATAATGGCAAAGAATGCGGTACTTATGAAAACGATATATCTCATGAAAAATAACAGAGGGGAAGAAGACTATGAAAAAAAACCAAAATTCAATACATTCCGTTAAGATAAAGATCTGCCTGCTGGTTGACTTTGCAGTAATTTTGATGGGAATCCTAATGATGGTCAATTACTCGCCTAACTCCAAAAGGGAAATAGAGACCATGGCTGAGAATTATATCGGGGATCTGGCGGTTGCCTATGGCAGCACCCTGGATAATCAGATCAAGAGCAGCGACGGCAAGACCACGTCGGCGCTCAGTACGGACAATCTTTCCCTGAAACTGGAAAACGGCGGCATGAAGGGCGTGGAATCCAGTTATGTTTATGTGGTCTCCGCAGGCGGCAGCATGCTCTACCATCCCAACGGCAGCAAGATTGGCAAGAGTGTCGAGAATGAAGTTGTAAAGCAGATCTGTGCAGATTTGTCATCAGGGAAAAAAGTGGAGAGCCAGGTGGTTTCTTATGAATATGACGGAAAGATAAAATATGCTTCGGTTTACATAAGTGAATATGAAGAATTTGTTCTCGTCGTTACGGCGGATCAGGAGGAAATCTTCCAACCGGTTTCCAAAATCAACAGGATCGGTATCATAGGTCTTATTGTGACGACGATCATTTTTTCCGCTTTCGGTTATTTCCGGGCTACTATGATCGTAAAACCGATTCAGCATATGACAGGTCTTGCCATGAAGCTTTCGAATATGGATTTTACAGAAGATGAGACCCAGAAAAAGCTGAATAAGAGCAAAGACGAGATCGGGGATATGAGCCGTGCCATTACCATTATGAGAAATGAACTGGTGGATGTTGTGGAAAATATCAAGCAGGAAAGCGTTGTGCTTATGAATGCAGCAAGCGACTTAAGCGGCAGTGCGGCGGAAACTACCAGCACCATGGAACAGGTGGAGACCGCT
The DNA here is from genome assembly GCA_002362385.1 of Lachnospiraceae bacterium UBA3273. Classification (GTDB taxonomy): domain Bacteria; phylum Bacillota; class Clostridia; order Lachnospirales; family Lachnospiraceae; genus UBA2882. Next base: position 59,481 of record DEUB01000018.1, on the reverse strand, counting down.
GTCAACGAAATTGCCCAGGGGGCTACGTCCCAGGCAGAAGAGACTCAGGCTGCCACCGAAAATGTTGTGACCATAGGAAGTATGATCGAAGATACAAACGATGTGGTAAACGATCTGGTGGAGCATGCGGCTAAGATGAAGGAAGCCGGCAGACGTGCCAAGGAAATCCTCGACGAGCTGGATAAGGTCAATCAGAAGACCGAGCAGTACATTGACGTTATTGCCAAACAGACAAATACTACCAATGAATCCGCACGCAAGATCAGTGAAGCTGCCAGCATGATCACGGAAATCGCAGAAGAGACCAACCTGCTTTCTTTAAATGCTTCCATTGAAGCCGCAAGGGCAGGAGAGCAGGGAAGAGGTTTTGCGGTAGTGGCATCCCAGATCCAGAAGCTGGCGGAGCAGTCCAACGAATCCGCAAAGCAGATCGGCGATATTATAAGTGTTTTATTGTCTGATTCCGAAAAAGCGGTCGAGATCATGTCGGATGTAAAATCCAGTATGAAGGAACAGAGCGAGCATGTTGAGCGGACGGATAAAGCGTTTGGAGAAATTCAGGATGAGGTCGACGGTTCCATTGAAGGCATGAATCTGATTTCGGGAAAGACCAGACAGATGGACGAAGCCAGAAGCAGAGTGATCGACGTTGTACAGAGCCTGACGGCAATTGCAGAGGAGAATGCTGCAAGCACGGAGGAGACGTCCGCATCTGTAACAGAGGTTTCCGCAATCGTTACGGGTATTTCCGAAAAGTCCGAGGAATTGAAGAGAGTTGCAGCTGCTTTGGAAAAGAGCATGAGTATATTTAAGATGTAATTACAGGGGAAAATGTGGGAAAATGCCAGGGACGGTTGTCCGGCATGAGAAGATAACAGGGGACGTTACAGGGGAAAACGTTGTTTTTCCGGTACGTTCCCTCATTTTACGAAAAAACAAATACCACCTTTCAATTTTCTCTTTTTTTCATGCCGCATTTATGATACAATGCAAAGTAGTGTGTAGTGAAATGGAGAAATGCAATGGCCGGACAGGAAGATGGACAGTTGCAAAAGAACCGCCGGAAAAGGGTGGAACGATTAAAAAAAATAATTGTAATTACTGTTTTTGCAGCGGTACTTTTGCCGATACTTGTCAATATCTGTTTGTTATTCCTGTTACATGGGGCAAATGCCAGATTAAAGAGTTTGGAATCAGAAAATGCCAATATGCAGTCTCAGATAGATGAACTGAGGGCGCAGATTGATAATTTGCAGGAAAGTGTCACATCATATGAAGAAGGGCAAAAGGATACCAGAGAGGAACCGGAAACTGTTTTAGAGTCGGAAAACAGCGGACAGGATGTATTGACCGGGGACGGCGTAAAGAGGGTTTACCTTACTTTTGACGACGGTCCCAGCAAAAATACGGAAGCAATTCTTGATATTCTTGCAGAATATGAAGTAAAGGCTACTTTTTTTGTAGTAGGAGATACAAGCGGGGAAGCCAAAGCTCTCTATAAAAGAATTGTTGAGGAAGGGCACAGCATAGGCATTCATTCCTACAGTCACAAATATCATGAGATCTATGCATCGGAAGAAGCGTTTTTTGAAGATTTCTATCTGCTGTCCGATTATATATATGATGTGACGGGAGTAAGGCCGGACATATGCAGACTTCCGGGAGGAAGCAGCAATACTGTCAGCAGCATCGACATGGCCGGAATCGTGAATCAGTTGAACGCCAGGGGAATTACCTGCTACGACTGGAACATTTCCAGCGGCGATGCGGACGGACATGGCCTGTCTGCAGAGCAGATCGCGTTAAATGTCATAAGCGGGGTGGACACTTTTCAGACTTCCATTGTGCTTTTACATGACGGAAAGGATAAGGACCAGACAGTTGATGCATTGCGGATGATACTGGATGAACTGACAGACAGGGAGGACCTGGAAATCAAACCGATTACCGAGGAGACCCCCATCATTTTGCATATTACACATTAGAAGAAACGGAGGAACTATCATGGGCTTTTTTCAGGACTTAAAAGAAGATTTATCCCTGGCGGTAAATGAGTTGCTGCCTGAAGTGGATAAGGAACTGGAAAATCCGGAGAAGACGGCAGAGAACGAAGTTAATACGATGCCGGAAGAAATAAAATCAGAAGCAGGAAAGCCGGAAGAGGTTAAGCAAAAAGAAGAGCCGAAAGCAGAGGCGGATGAGAAAGAGACCGCTCTTAGTGATGAGGAAGTATTTCTTGCTGCTGTTGCCAGATTAGATGAAAACGCCGACATATTTGCACCGGAACCGCAGCCGGAGGAAAAGGCAGCGGAGCCGGAAGCTGCAAATGAAACGGAAGCGGAGGAAGAGGTGGCAGAATTCAATCTGCTTTTAGGAAGCGGACCGGAAGAAGAGGCTTTAGAAACAGAAGATGCACGGGAGAATGAAGCCGTTGCAGAGGCAGAAGCTGTAAGTGTAACCGAGGCCGAAGAGGCGGAAGAAAACGAGACCGAGGCGGAGCCGGAGGCAGAAGCCGAAAATGAGACCGAAGCGGAGCCGGAGGCAGAAGCTGCAAATGAGGCGGAGCCGGAGGCTGAAGCTGAGGCAGAGGAAGAAGTGGCAGAATTCAATCTGCTTTTAGGAAGCGGACCGGAGGAAGAGGCTTTAGAAGCGGAAGATGCGCAGGAGAATGAAGCTGCAGCGGAAGCAGAGACAGAAGCTGCAAACGAAACTGAAGCGGAGCCGGAGACAGAAGCTAAGTCAGAGAAAGAAGAGGCAGCGGAATTTGACCTGCTTTTAGGAGCGGAGCCGAAGGAAGATGTTCCGGAAACGGAAAATAAAGTAGAAGAGGAAATAGAGGAAAGGGACAAAAAAGAAATGCAGGATGATTTAATGAAGGAAGTATCTGAAGAAGTTGAAAAAACAGATGGAGAAAATGAATTAGAAAAAGAGGTAGGTAAAGGTATGACACAGCAGAACGAAACAGGATTAACAGGCGAAGTATTGGATGAAACAGCGACCATTACAGCTGGAATGAAGGTAACCGGTAATATCAGCAGCCAGGGTTCCCTGGATATTTTGGGAACTGTAAAGGGAGATGTTGAGATCCTCGGAAAACTGAATATTTCCGGCGGGGTGGAAGGAAATTCCAAAGCGGAAGAGATTTTTGCGGATTCCGCTAAGATCACAGGCGAGGTTCATGCCAACGGCAGCGTAAAGGTAGGACAGAGTTCTGTTATCATCGGCAATATTTATGCAACGAGCGCAGTGATCGCAGGCGCCGTAAAGGGCGATATCGACGTGCAGGGACCGGTCATTCTGGATACTTCCGCTATCGTTATGGGAAATATCAAATCCAAATCCGTACAGATCAATAACGGAGCGGTAATTGAAGGTATGTGTTCACAGTGCTATGCGGATGTTAATCCATCTTCCTTCTTTAAAGATTTTGACAAATAAAACCGGGGGCTTTCAATTATGAAAAGAATTATGTTGAAGCTGAGCGGAGAGGCCCTGGCCGGCGAAAAGAAGACGGGCTTTGACGAGGATACCGTAAGAGGGGTGGCCCTTCAGGTAAAACAGCTGGTTGACGACGGCGTGGAGGTCGGAATTGTCATCGGAGGAGGAAACTTCTGGAGAGGCAGGACCAGCGAACATATCGACAGGACTAAGGCGGATCAGATCGGAATGTTAGCTACCGTTATGAATTGCATTTACGTATCCGAGATATTCCGCTCCACAGGAATGAAGACCAGTATTTTGACTCCTTTTGAGTGCGGTTCCTTTACAAAGCTGTTCTCAAAGGACCGGGCCAATAAGTACTTTGGAAAAGGCATGGTGGTATTTTTTGCCGGAGGAACGGGTCATCCTTATTTTTCCACCGACACGGGAGTGGTTTTACGGGCCGTAGAGGTGGAAGCGGAGGTTATCCTGTTAGCCAAGGCGGTAGACGGCGTCTATGACGATGATCCCAGGACCAATAAGGCCGCAAAAAAATATGATGAGGTTTCCATCGACGAAGTAATAGAGAAAAATCTTCAGGTGGTGGATATGACGGCCTCCATTCTGGCAAGGGATAACAAAATGCCCATGTGGGTATTTGGCTTAAATGATGAAAACAGCATTGTAAATACTGTTTCCGGTAAATTTAACGGAACCAGGGTAACGGTATAAAACGGGAGGATGATCCAAATGGATGAGAGACTGAAAGTTTACGATGAAAAAATGAAAAAGGCAATTGACTTCCTGGCTTCGGATTTTGCAGCCATCAGGGCAGGACGTGCGAATCCCCATGTACTTGATAAGATCAAGGTTGACTATTACGGAACGCCCACACCTTTACAGAGCGTAGGAAACGTAAGCGTGCCGGAGCCGCGCATGATTCAGATCGCTCCATGGGAGAAAAGCCTGATCAAGGAAATTGAAAAGGCGATCTTAACGTCTGACGTGGGAATCACGCCTACCAACGACGGCTCTGTGATCCGTCTGGTATTTCCGGAATTGACGGAAGAACGCCGTAAGGAATTGGTTAAGGATATTAAGAAAAAGGGCGAGGAAAACAAGGTTGTTGTAAGAAACGCACGCCGTGACGGCAACGATGCCTTTAAAAAGCTGGGAAAGGGAGAGCTTTCCGAGGATGAGGTAAAGGATCTTTCCGATGAGCTGCAGAAATTGACAGATAAATATATTAAAGAGATCGAAAAAATGGTTGAAGATAAGTCCAAGGAAGTTTTGACCGTTTAAAACGGAGAAAAATCAGGGGATCTACTCGATTGCGAATGACGAGCAGGTCCCCTGCCCTTTGGTTTTAAGAAAGGCGGATTAGATGAATATACCCAGACATGTAGCGATTATTCTGGATGGAAACGGAAGATGGGCGAAGAGCAAAGGAATGCCCAGAAATTATGGCCATGCCCAGGGAAGCAAAAATGTGGAAGTGATCTGTGAGGAAGCCTATAAAATGGGAATTGAGTATCTGACGGTCTATGCCTTTTCCACGGAAAACTGGAAACGGCCCAAGGATGAAGTGGATGCCCTTATGAAACTTTTGCGTAATTATATGAAGACCTGTTTAAAGACTGCGGAAAAGAACCGGATGTGCGTCAGGGTAATCGGGGATAAGACCGGGCTTGACGAGGATATCAGAAATCGGATCGATGAACTGGAGAGGGCAACGGCGGGTAATGACGGCCTGCATTTTCAGATCGCCTTAAATTACGGAAGCAGGGATGAGATCATCCGGGCCGTTAACCGGATCATGGAAGAGGTAAAGACGGGTAAGCTGGAGCCGGGGCGGATGGACGAAGAGACATTTTCTTCCTACCTGGACACGAAGGGAATTCCCGAGCCGGATCTTTTGATCCGTACCAGCGGCGAACAACGCCTTTCCAATTTTCTTTTATGGCAGCTCGCCTATACGGAATTTTATATTACGGATGTCCACTGGCCCGCATTTACAAAGGAAGAACTTATAAAGGCTGTTGAAGCATATAATAAGAGAGAACGCAGATATGGTCTGGTAAAGGAGGAATAATATGTTTAGAACAAGATTATTGAGCGGTATTGTTCTGGTTATTATTATTGCCCTTGTTCTGATCACAGGCGGCCCTGTTTTGTTTTTGTTTACCCTTCTTGTAGCTTTGAAAGCTTTTTTTGAAATGACGAAGGCTACCAAGGTGCGGGGAGAGAATGAAAAGATCAATCTTCTGGAAATATTTGGCGCCATGGGAGTGCTGGGATATTACGGCGTACGTTATTTTGCCGACACTGAAACATATATTATGTTAACCATTAGCCTGACCGTTGTGGCGATCCTTTTTGTTTACGTGTTTACTTTTCCCAAATATCATGCCAATCAGATCATGGCGGCTATTTTTTCTTTCGTTTATGCGCCCATTATGCTGGCTTATCTTTACCTGACCAGGAACCTGGAGAGGGGCATCTATATCGTATGGCTGATCTTCATCAGCTCCTGGATCTGCGATACCTGCGCTTATGCGGTGGGCATGCTTTTCGGAAAGCATAAGTTAGCGCCGGTGTTAAGCCCCAAAAAGTCCATAGAGGGCGCGGTCGGCGGAGTTGCGGGCGCAGCGCTTTCAGGGTTTCTTTATGCTCTGGCATTGAAAAATACCGGCGCCAGCCAAAGCGATCTTTTGTGGGTATTTCCGGTCATTTGTGCGGTCGGCGCCGTTATCAGCCAGGTAGGGGATCTGGCGGCGTCGGCTATTAAAAGGAATTTCGGCATCAAGGATTACGGGAAGCTGATCCCCGGTCATGGAGGCATTATGGACCGCTTTGACAGCGTGATCTTTACGGCTCCCATGATATATTATCTGGCGGTGCTTCTTTTATAACATAGTGAACGTTGGCAGAAAGAGACTGCCTGCATGTTTGTAAAGGTTTGATGGCAATTGCGGACGTATGTGTCTGTGACAGATGGATAAATTGGAGATATAGATATGAAAAATCTTGTTATTCTGGGGTCAACCGGCTCTATCGGGACCCAGGCCCTGGAAATTGTGGATGCGTATTCTGACAGATTGAAGGTAACTGCCTTGGCGGCAGGAAGCAATGTGGACAGGATGGAGGAACAGATAAGAAGGTATCATCCGGACTTTGCGGTCATGTATGAGGAAAAGGCCGCAGGGGATCTTTCGGTACGGGTTGCGGATCTTCCGGTAACCGTATTGGCGGGCATGGAAGGATTACAGCAGATAGCATCCCTTCCCGAAGCGGATGTGGTCTTAACGGCCGTAGTGGGGATGATCGGCATAAAACCCACCATAGAAGCTATTAAAGCGGGAAAGGATATCGCCCTTGCCAATAAAGAAACTCTGGTAACGGCAGGCCATATCATCATGCCCATGGCAAAGGAGAAGGGCGTTTCCATTCTCCCGGTAGACAGTGAGCACAGCGCCATTTTCCAATCCTTAAACGGAGAGCCAAAAAAGCGTATGAAGAAGATCCTTCTGACCGCTTCGGGCGGGCCTTTCCGGGGAATGGACAGGGAAACGCTTTTCAATAAGACCGTGAAAGAGGCGTTAAATCATCCCAACTGGTCCATGGGAAAAAAGATAACCATCGATTCGGCCACTATGGTAAACAAAGGGCTGGAGGTTATGGAAGCCGGATGGCTTTTTGATGTCAAGCCGGAACAGATTCAGGTTGTAGTACATCCCCAGAGCATCATACATTCTATGGTAGAATATGTGGATGGGGCCGTTATGGCCCAGTTAGGGCTGCCGGATATGAAGCTGCCCATCCAGTATGCGCTTTTTTATCCTGACAGGCTGCCTATGGATATGCCCGGTATAGATTTCTTTAAGCTGGGGCAGATTACATTTGAGGAGCCTGACCTTAAGACATTTACGGGATTGAAACTGGCATATGAGGCTTTTAAAACGGGAGGAACCATGCCCACGGTGTTTAATGCGGCCAATGAAAAGGCGGTCAGCCTGTTTTTGGCAGGCCGGATCCGGTTTCTTCAAATAGCGGATCTGATCGGCGAGGCCATGGGCGCCCATGGGGCGGTAAAAAATCCTTCCCTTAATGAGATCCTGGAAACGGAAAAATGGTGTTATGAATTTATAGAGAGCAGGTGCTGATTTGGGCGTTATTTTATTTATTGTTATATTCTGTATCGTTGTTGTGGCACATGAATTCGGTCATTTTATCATTGCGAAGGCAAACGGCATTCATGTGGTGGAGTTTTCCATCGGAATGGGACCTACCCTGCTGCATTTTGTGAAGGGCGATACCAAATATTCCTTAAAACTCCTTCCCATAGGCGGCGCCTGTATGTTTGAAGGGGAAGACGGATTAAAGGAAATGGATGAGACGGATAAGGAAGACGGGGATAAGGACCATAAGGATCAAGAGACCCGGGAGATCAAGGAAGATCTGGGCACCCTGAAAAAGTCAGGAGCTTTTCCCGACGCCCCCGTATGGGCGAGGATCGCTACGGTTGTAGCAGGCCCGGTATTTAACTTTATTCTTGCCTATATCTTTTCGGCTATCATCGTAGCCAGCATCGGCAGCGACCTTCCCGTGATCGGAACGGTAGGGGAAGGAACGGCTGCAAGCGAGGCCGGCCTTATGGCGGGAGATGAAATTGTTGAACTGAACGGAAAGCATATCCACCTGTTTCGGGAAATATCCTTAGAGGCCATGTTAAATGAAGGGGAGCCGGTCAACATCGTTTATGAAAGGGACGGACAACGTACTGCGGTAACCCTTGATCCCAAATATTCCGAGAAGGACGGGAGATATTATTACGGAATATCGCCTTTAAACGGATATACCAAATTCAGTCTCCCGGGCGTTGCAAAATACAGCTTTTATGAAGTGAAATACTGGATCGATACTACCATAAGGAGCCTTGGGATGTTAGTGACCGGAAAGGCGGGGATCAAAGATCTGTCGGGACCTGTGGGAATGGTGGATGCAGTCGATACCATCTATACGGAATCCAAACAGGACGGCGCTTTTTACGTATGGCTCAATATGCTGAATTTTGCTATTTTGTTAAGCGCCAATTTGGGAGTTTTGAATCTGATCCCTTTTCCGGCTCTGGATGGGGGCAGGCTTTTGTTTTTGGTCATTGAAGCCATACGACGGAAGCCGATACCGCCGGAGAAGGAAGGCATTTTCCATTTCGTGGGGTTTGCTTTGTTAATGCTTTTGATGGTGGTCGTTATGTATAACGATATTGCCAGACTGGTTACAGGCGGTTGAGATATGACGGCATTTTTCAATTTTTTTGTGAAAAATGCCGTCTTGTCATGTACCTTAAATTATGCATATAATAGAAACATCTTAATGATCTAATCTTAATGATCTAATCTTAATGATCTAAATTTCATGATCTAAACGGTACGTTCTGTACCATTTCATAGGAATGGGACCGGCTGCAAAAAGCTTCCTGTACGGCTTTTAAATACGGAAGGACGGCAGGCGGGAAATTCTTATGAGAATGATTTTTCCAGGAAAGGACAATTGAATATGAAGTTCGGTTATGTGTATGAAACCGGGAAACGGGCGGAAAACGAAGACGCTTTGTTGTTTCGGTGCAGTCTGCTTTCAAAGGGGGAGCTTGTGTTTGCCGCGGTCTGCGACGGTATGGGCGGCATGGAAAAGGGAAAGGAGGCCTCCGCATTGTGTATGGGGGAAATGGAGACCTGGTTTGACAGACAGCTGATCCCATGCATATGCGACTGCGGCGAAAAGGAGAAAAAATTAAAGCAGATCATAAAATCCAAGGGCTTTATGCTGTACCGGCAGATGAACAGGGCATTGTTTCAAAAAATGCGCGCAGAAGGCGCCGCAATGGGAACCACAGCCCTTATGTGTATTCTTTACAGGGGGAAATACTATCTGTTTCATATCGGGGACAGCAGGACCTATCTGCTGGGAAAAAGGATGAATTTTTTCCTGTGCAGACAGATCACAAAAGACCATGGAAATGAACAGGGGCTTTTTAGGTGTCTGGGGCTTAACAGAGAGTGGGAGCCGGATTTTTACAGCGGGCGGATCGGGAGAAACGGGCTGTTAATGTGTACGGACGGTTTTTTCAGAAAGTATGATAAAAATATATGGAAAAGATGTCTGGATAGGAAAAAAATGAAATGTGAAAGCAGTATCGGAAAAAGGCTGGGAGAAATTGCCGCTTACAATATCCGGCAGAAGGAAAGGGATAATATTTCCGCAATTTATATAGGAGGAGAAGGCGGATGAATGAAAAATATATCAAAAAGGACCTGCTGGGAAAAGGAGGCAGGGCGGCGGTATGGCTTGTGGAAAACAAGGATGCGGACATGCCTGCGGCGTTGAAGTGGTATGAGGATAAGAGGGAGGCGGAAAGGGAGAGGGAGATCTTGCGCCGGTTCGGAGGAAAAGGCGTTCCGTATCTGATCGATTATATGGAAAATGAAAAAGGGGCAGGCGTTGTTATGGAATATGTGGAAGGAAAAAACCTGCGGACCCTTTTGGAGGAGAGAAGGATCTTTAGTGAGGAAGAAACGACAGAGCTTATTATGAAGGCCGCAAAAATACTGGCGGTTTTCCATAAGCAGGTTCCCCGTATCATCTATGGGGATCTGAAGCCGGAGAATATCATGGTTACCTCAGAGGGAGAGGTCTGTTTTATTGATTTCGGTTCCGTGCTGTATGAAGGGGAGAAGGAAAGAAGGGTGTATGGAACAAGGGAATATCTGCCGCCCTCGGAAGGAGAAAAAATAAGCGCTTACAGGGATACCTACGGGCTTGGAGTGGTCCTATATGAAATGCTGACAGGCAGCGTTTTGTCAAAGGGGATCGCCTGCAAAAAGGCGGATGTTTCGCATTTATCGAAGGATTGCAGACGGATCATGCAGAAAGCGGTAAAAATACATGAAACAGAAGGTTATGCCGACGGAGGGGAAATGTATGAGGATTTAAAGGAAGCCATGGAAAACATGCATAAGGAAAAGAAAAGGAGGAAAAGACATATGTTCCGAAGAAAAAACAAAAACAGAAAAAATTATTTTATCTGCGACCTGAAAAGAATGGTCCATACAGGATATATGCGGGGGATCTGCCTGCTTTTGGCGGCCTTTACGGTATTTTGCGCCATATGGAAGGAGAATGAGGTAGAGGGTGCGGCAATGGAATGGATGCCCGTGGAAAAAACGGCAACGGAAAGGACGGTAGTAAGGAATGACCCGGGCAAATACGGTGGAGAAGATATCGGAGAGGAAGAAATAGAAACAGAAGCGCCAAGGGATGCATACGGCCGGAAATTGATCATCAGGAAGTAAATCCGGTTGACGAAAAGAAAGGAGAAAGCCTATAATAAATCCATGGGAAGGAGAATAGGCTATGAATGAGGAAATGGCGGTATTTAAAGGATATTTGAGAAGCCTGATGAGACAGCTTAAGGCTTTAAAGGAAGCCCTTGATAAAAAGAATTATGAACAGGCCGGGCGGCTTGTAGATGAATTGATCGAGGATACCCAGAAAAATATAGAGGATTAAATCCGTACCAAGAAAAACAAATGTGGTAAAAGACAGTCAAGGGAAAAGTATGATAAGAGGCAGAATAGCAGCCGGTATGGAAAATAAAAAAGATTGAGGAAAGGACAGTTTTATGCATAGAGAACATACAAAAACATTGAAGATCGGAGACCGCGTCATAGGCGGAGGAAATCCCATTTTGATACAGTCCATGACCAATACACGTACAGAGGATGTGAAAGAAACCATAGAACAGATTCACAGATTGGAAGCGGCAGGCTGTGATATCATCCGTTCCACCGTTCCCACATTGGAGGCGGCAGAGGCCTTTCGGGAGATCAAAAAGGAGATTTCCATTCCTTTAGTGGCGGATATCCATTTTGACTATAAGATGGCGATCGCAGCCATAGAAAACGGGGCGGATAAGATCAGGATCAATCCGGGCAATATCGGCGGCAGGGAAAAGCTCCGTGAAGTGGTGGCGGCGGCAAAGGAGAGGCAGATTCCCATCCGTGTCGGGGTCAACGGCGGTTCCCTGGAAAAAGAACTGGTGGAAAAGTATCAGGGCGTTACGCCTGAAGGTATTGTGGAAAGCGCCCTGGATAAGGTGCATATGATCGAAGAGGCCGGCTATGACAATATGGTCATCAGCATTAAGTCCTCCAATATTCCCGTCTGCATAAAAGCCCATGAACTGCTTATTAAAAAGACGGATTATCCGTTACATATCGGTATTACCGAGGCAGGAACCCTTTACGGAGGCAATATCAAATCCTCTGTAGGCCTGGGGATCCTGCTTTATGAAGGCATCGGCGATACCCTGCGGGTCTCCCTGTCAGGAGATCCGGTGGAGGAGATTAAATCCGCCAAGACGATCTTACGTTCATTGGGCCTGTATCATCAGGGCATAGAGGTCATTTCCTGTCCTACCTGCGGCCGCACAAGGATCGATCTGATCGGGCTGGCAAACAGGGTGGAGGAAATGGTAGCGGATATTCCCCTGAATCTGAAGGTTGCCGTTATGGGCTGCGTGGTAAACGGCCCGGGAGAAGCAAAGGAAGCGGACATCGGCATTGCCGGAGGGATTGGCGAAGGGCTTTTGATCAAAAAAGGCGAGATCATAAAGAAGGTGCCTGAAAAGGATCTGTTAAATACATTAAGGGAAGAGCTCCTGCATTGGAACGACTGACGCACTGATATGCCGGAATGAAAAAGTTTGTCAGAATAACGGTAAAACGGCTGGCATAAAAATGATAAATGCTGAAAAATTGGAGTAATCTACATGGACGGAAAGCAGTTTTTGGAAGTTTTTCCAACATTACAATTAAAAGATAATATGAAGGATGTTTTTTCGGATGTCTGCGTGGAGCATATATATACTACAAAACGCAGGGATTTTCTGCGCATATATATTTCCGCGGACAGACTTATTGATAAAAAGGACGTCCGTTCCATGGAAGGACAGATCAAGAAGCAGCTTTTTGACAGGGCAAATATCACGGTAAAGATTTATGAGCATTTTAATCTTTCCAGGCAGTATACACCGAAAAACCTCTATCATGCCTACAGGGAGAGTATTTTAAGCGAGCTGAGGGATTACAGCCCTGTTATGTACAGCATGTTGAAAAAAGCGGAGGTTTCCTTTGAAGAAGACCGGATGGTGCTTTTGGTGGAGGAGCTGGTTCCCTTTAAGGAAAAGACAGGGGAACTCGTTTCCCTTTTGGAAAAGATCTTTTGCGAACGGTGCGGCGTGTTTGTCAATATAGCGGTGGATTATGTCCCCGTGCAGGAAAATCCTTTAAAGAAGGAAGAGGAAGGAAAGCTTAAGCGCCAGGTGGCGGAGATAACCGCCAGGGTATTTGGCGGACAGGAAGGCGCTTTATTGACGGAAACAGTGGAAGGCAGCAAAGAGGAGAATATGAAAGAGGCAGGTCTTTCTACGGCTCTTTTATCAGATGACGGAAAAGAAAGCCTGCAGACGGCAGGCGGACAGGATAAACAGGCAGCGGGCAAAGGGGGAAGCCGGGAGGCAGCAGGCAAAAAAGAAAAACCGGGAACGGACAGGTCTTTTGGCGGCTTTGGAAGCAAAAAAGGAGGCTTTGGGAAAAAGGATTACCGGGCTAAGAAATCCGATGACCCTTCTATCATCTGGGGGAGCTACGATATAGAGGAGGATCCCCTTCCCTTAGACCAGCTTATGGGAGAGATGGGCGAAGTAGTTGTGAGGGGAAAGTTGCTGACGCTGGAAACAAAGCCCATTCCCAAAATAGAAAAGACGATTGTAATGTTCTCCATAACGGACTTTACGGATACCATTATGGTAAAAATCTTTGTAAAAGATGAACAGGTGGAAGAATTTTTGTCCCATCTGAACGTAAAAAAGGGAACATTTTTAAAAATAAAAGGAATAGCGGCAACGGATAAGTTTGACAGGGAATTGACCATCGCATCGGTTACCACCATTAAGGTAATTTCCGATTTTACCGTTTCCAGAATGGATTATGCCGCGACCAAGAGGGTGGAACTGCACTGCCATACGAAGATGAGCGATATGGACGGGGTTTCCGAGGTTACGGATATTGTAAAACGGGCTTACAGATGGGGGCATCCGGCAATTGCCATTACCGACCACGGCGTTGTACAGGCCCTTGCGGATGTATTCCATACATGGTGCGATCTTTGGAGCGAGGAAAAGAAGCGCTGCAAGGAGGAAGGGATAGAAGCGGACCGGCAGAATTTCTTTAAGATCATTCTGGGTGTGGAAGGCTATCTGGTAGACGATCTGAAGGAAATCGTGGTCAATCCCGGGAATCTTTCCTTAGATCAGGATTATGTGGCCTTTGACCTTGAGACAACGGGATTTTCCCCTGTGAAAAACAGGATCATTGAGATCGGTGCGGTAAAGATCCAAAACGGGAAGATCACTGACAGGTTTTCTGCCTTTGTTAATCCTAAAGAGCCGATCCCGTACAAAATACAACAGTTAACCGGTATCCGGGACGAAGACGTCATGGATGCGCCTGAAATTGAAGAGATACTGCCAAAGTTTTTGGAGTTTTCCAAAGACTGTGTTATGGTTGCCCATAACGCTTCCTTTGATATGAGCTTTATCAGGGAAAATTCCAAGTTGATGGGAGTGGAGCGGGAAGATACGGTGGTGGATACGGTGGGGATTGCCAGGATCTTGCTGCCCCACCAGGCAAAACATACCTTAGACGCCTGTGCCAAAACCTTAGGGGTTTCCCTGGAAAACCATCATCGGGCAGTGGATGACGCCGAGGCTACGGCTGAAATTTTTATGAAATTCCTTCCCATGCTCAAAGAGGCGGGAGTTGAAAAATTGTCCCAGATCAACGCCATGGGCGAGGATAATGTGGATACGGTCAAGAAGCTCCCCTATTACCATGTGATCATCCTGGCAAAAAACGAGGTCGGCAGGATCAATCTTTATAAACTGGTATCGGCTTCCCATCTGACCTATTACAATAAGCGTCCCAAGATTCCCAAAAGCCTTCTGCAAAAATACAGGGAAGGGCTGATCGTGGGAAGCGCCTGTGAGGCGGGAGAGCTGTACCGCGCCATGCTTGACGGAAAGAGCGATGCGGATTTATATAAGATTGCGGGATTTTACGATTATCTGGAAATACAGCCCCTCGGCAACAATGAATTTATGATAGAGTCCGAACGTGTGGAAAGCGTACACTCCATGGAAGACATCATGGATCTGAACCGGAAGATCGTGGCCATAGGAGAAGCCCTGCATAAGCCGGTATGCGCAACCTGCGATGTGCATTTCCTGGATCCGGAGGATGAAGTATACCGCAGGATTATTATGGCGGGCAAAGGCTTTAAAGAGGATAAGCAGGCGCCGTTATACCTGCGGACAACGGAGGAAATGCTTGCGGAATTTGAATATCTGGGAAGCGAAAAGGCGAGAGAAGTGGTGGTTACCAATACCAATCTCATTGCGGACTGTATCGAATCCATCGACCCCGTAAGGCCGGATAAGAGTCCGCCCATCATTCCTAATTCCGATGAGATACTGACTAAGATCTGTTATAACAAGGCTCATGAGATCTATGGGGAGAATTTGCCGGACGTGGTGGAAAAGCGTCTGGAAAAGGAACTGAACGCCATCATCAAAAACGGCTTTGCCGTTATGTATATCATTGCCCAGAAGCTGGTGTGGAAATCGGTGGAGGACGGTTATCTGGTAGGCTCAAGGGGAAGCGTGGGCTCTTCTTTTGTTGCCAATATGGCGGGGATCACGGAGGTAAATTCCTTAAGCCCTCATTATTACTGCGCAAAATGCCATTATTATGATTTTGATTCGCCGGAAGTAAAGGCTTATTCCGGTAAGGCAGGCTGCGATATGCCGGACAAGGTCTGCCCGAACTGCGGGGAGATGTTAAAGAAGGATGGTTTTGATATTCCCTTCGAAACCTTTTTGGGCTTTAAGGGAGACAAAGAGCCGGATATCGACTTAAATTTCTCGGGAGAATACCAGAGTAAGGCCCACAAATATACGGAAGTTATTTTCGGGGCGGGACAGACTTACCGTGCGGGGACCATCGGCACTCTGGCGGATAAGACCGCTTTCGGCTATGTGAAGAACTATTTTGAGGAGCGGGGCATACCCAAGCGTACCTGCGAGATCAACAGGATCGTAAACGGATGTACAGGCATCAGGCGTTCTACGGGACAGCACCCCGGCGGTATCGTCGTTCTTCCCGTAGGGGAGGAGATCAATTCCTTTACGCCCATACAGCATCCTGCCAATGATATGACCACGGATATTGTTACCACTCATTTTGATTACCATAAAATAGACCACAACCTGTTAAAGCTCGATATACTCGGACACGATGATCCTACTATGATCCGTATGCTTCAGGACCTGACGGGAGTGGATCCGGTTACCATTCCTTTGGATGATAAGGATGTTATGTCCTTATTCAGAAGCACTGAGGCTTTGGGGATCACGCCGGAGCAGATCGGGGGATGTCCCCTCGGCTCCATGGGCATTCCTGAATTCGGTACGGAATTTGTCATCCAGATGCTTTTAGATACAAAGCCCCAGTCCTTTACGGATCTTGTGCGTATTTCCGGACTTTCCCACGGGACCGATGTGTGGCTGGGAAATGCCCAGACACTGATCGAAGAGGGAAAAGCGACGATCTCTACGGCAATCTGTACCCGTGACGATATTATGATCTATCTCATTGACAAGGGGCTGGAAGAGGGGCTTTCCTTTAAGATCATGGAAAGCGTCCGGAAGGGAAAAGGACTGACTCCCGAGATGGAGGAGGCCATGGTGGCAAAGGATGTGCCTGACTGGTATATATGGTCCTGCAAAAAGATCAAGTATATGTTCCCCAAGGCACATGCGGCGGCTTATGTCATGATGGCATGGAGGGTGGCGTATTTTAAGGTCAATTATCCCCTTGCCTATTATGCGGCTTATTTCAGCATCCGCGCTTCGGGCTTCTCCTATGAACTGATGTGCCAGGGAAAGGCAAAGCTTGATGCGGTCATTGCAGATTTTAAGGCAAGAAAAGATGTCCTCAGCAAAAAGGAGCAGGACAGCCTTAAGGATATTAAGATCGTGGAGGAAATGTACGCAAGAGGGTATGAATTCATGCCCATCGATCTGTACCGTGCCCACTCCAGGCTGTTCCAGATCATCGACGGTAAGATCATGCCGTCCTTTAACAGTATTGACGGCATGGGAGACAAAGCTGCGGAGTCCCTGATGGAAGCGGCGAAAAACGGTCCCTTCCTGTCTAAGGATGATTTGAGGGAACGTGCCAAGGTTTCCAAGACCATTGTGGATCTTATGGGAGAGATGAAGCTGCTCGGGGATATACCCGAGTCCAACCAGATCAGCCTGTTTGATTTTGTAAGCTGAAAATTTGAAAAAAATTCAAAAAAGTCCTTGCATTATTTCTTATTATTTAGTAAGATAAGCAAGGACGTTTTGAAGAAGTCCTTTAAGGCTTGTTGGTCAAGAGGTTAAGACGCCGCCCTCTCACGGCGGAAACAGGGGTTCGATTCCCCTACAAGCTGCGCGAAGGCAATGAGAATTGCAATAGAGAATAAAAAAGAAAATCTGTCTCTGTATGACGGAGTTTGTCCGTGATGTGCAGAAACAGATTTTCTTTTTTGTTATAAGGAGAAGTCTGTTCCGAAAGGGTCTGCGCCCCAGGCTGTGAATGCAATCCTCATCAGATTAACAAGCGCTTTCTTTGATTTACACACTATAGATTTACACATTTCTTACATTTCACAAAACGAAATTTACAAATCCCTCCAACAACTTACAAAACTCTTACTTCATTTTGGTAGTTGGCGAATTTATCCTTTGTTATATTGAATGTGTTCAAAGAACAAAGAAAAAATTTATCAAGAGAAGTGAGGAAGAGGTATGAAAATTAAGAGTACAAAAATTTTTGCTCTGATCGGAGCAGCAACATTATTGATGGGCGCCATGACGGGATGCAGTTCTGTTGCGGAGACGGAAGCTCCTTTGACAGAGGCCCAGGCTCCTGCGGCGGATGAGAATGCAGATGCGGCAAAAGAAGCAGAAGGGGCAGCAGAAGAGGCAGAAGCGCCGGCAGAGGATACAGGCGCTGGTTTAAACGGCACGATCACCATGGCGGGAAGCACTTCCATGGAAAAACTGGCAAATGCCGCAGGGGAAGCTTTTATGGCAAAATATCCGGGCGTGACAGTCAGTGCGGAGTTTACGGGATCATCCGCAGGAATTGAATCCTTAAACGCAGGCAGCGTTGACATCGGCAACTCGTCCAGAGCGTTGACCGATGACGAAAAAGGGGCGGGCGCAGTAGAAAATATCGTGGCGATCGACGGTATTGCGGTAGCGGTCAATCCTTCCACAACAGTGGAAAGCTTAACTACAGATGACCTTGCGGCGATCTACAAGGGAGAGATCAAAAACTGGAGCGAAGTCGGCGGCGAAGACGCGGCGATCGTTGTAGTAGGCCGTGAAGCGGGTTCCGGTACAAGAGGCGCTTTTGAAGAATTGCTGGACATCGAAGATCAGTGCGCATACGCAAACGAGCTTGACTCCACCGGCGCCGTTATGGCAAAGGTAGCATCCACACCGGGTTCTATCGGATATGTGTCCCTGGATGTACTGGACGATACGGTAAAAGCTTTGAACTTAAACGACGTGGAGCCTACCGAAGAAAACATCAAAGCAGGTACATATGTACTCAGCAGACCGTTTGTTATGGCCACTGCAGGAGAGATTTCCGAACAGAATGAAGTCGTTCAGGCACTGTTTGCATACTTACAGTCCCCTGAAGGACAGGAGTTGATCAGATCCGTGGGGCTGATCACGGTTGAATGATCAAACATAAAAGCATAAAAACATTTGCGGGGCTGCCGTATCAGTCGGATCTGACATGGATCAAATTTGACGCATACAGCAGCCCCTGAGTGAAAGAATCTCTCGAAAATTAAGGGACAGGGAAAAGATATGGACGATAAAAAACAATATTCGATTATGAAAAGCAGAAAAACGGGATCGGCTGTGGAACATGCGGCGGAATTTATTTTTACGGCATGCGGCCTGATCGCGGTGCTTGCCGTTATCTCCATTACCGTTTATATGATTATTAACGGTATGCCAACGCTGTTTCAGGTGGGGATCAGGGACATTTTATTTAACAGCGTATGGGAACCAGCGAACAAAACAGATCCTCAGTTCGGTATTTTATATATTATTCTGACATCCATCATAGGTACGGCGTTTGCCATTTTGATCGGCGTGCCTATCGGTCTGCTTTCGGCGGTGTTTATCGCGGAGGTAGCGCCTAAAAGGCTTGCCCGGATCGTAAAACCTGCAGTCGAGCTGTTGGCGGGGATCCCCTCCGTTATCTATGGTTTACTGGGTTTGATGATTTTGAATCCCATCATGTATAAGCTGGAGCTGTTTCTGTTTCAAGATTTGGATACCCATACCTTTACGGGCGGAGCAAACCTGATTTCGGCAGTTTTGGTATTGGCGGTCATGATCCTTCCTACAGTCATCAATATCAGCGAATCATCCCTGAAAGCCGTTCCGGAACAATTAAAGTCCTCATCCCTTGCTTTGGGGGCCTCCCATATACAGACTATTTTCAAAGTAATGATCCCGGCGGCAAGATCGGGCATTATCTCGGCAATTGTGCTGGGCGTCGGACGTGCGGTCGGAGAGGCCATGGCGATCACTCTGGTCTCCGGAAGTTCTGTCAATCTGCCGCTGCCGTTTAATTCCGTCAGATTCCTGACGACGGCGATCGTCAGCGAGATGGGATATGCGTCGGGCTTACATAGACAGGTGCTGTTTACCATAGGTCTCGTATTATTCGTATTCATTATGACG
This sequence comes from Lachnospiraceae bacterium UBA3273, assembly GCA_002362385.1. Lineage (GTDB taxonomy): Bacteria > Bacillota > Clostridia > Lachnospirales > Lachnospiraceae > UBA2882. The sequence continues at coordinate 40,124 of DEUB01000018.1, read as the reverse complement.
ATCAATATTGTTCTGAGTAAAATATTGAAAAAAGGAGCGAAAGAGGATGCATAGCATATATAACAGGAAAAAGAAACCTTATGATGTGATCCTTTCGGCATTGATCTATCTGTCGGCGGCCTTTGCGGTAATTCTGTTGATCGGGATCCTTTTTTATGTGTTCTTTAAAGGGATCGGCGTTATCGGCTGGAAGTTCTTGACGACGCAGCCAAGCGCCATCGCAGGCACCTTTGGGATCGCGGGAAATATCGTCAACACGCTGTATGTGGTCATCATTACCATACTGATCGCTACGCCCGTCGGGATCGGTTCGGCGATTTATCTGAACGAATACGCCAAACCCGGCAGGCTGGTATCCCTGATCGAGTTTACGACGGAAACCCTGTCCGGCATTCCTTCCATTATTTTCGGATTGTTCGGTATGATCTTCTTCGGAAGGATCTGCCGCCTGGGTTATTCGATCCTGACGGGCGGGCTGACCATGACTTTGATGGTGCTTCCCTTAATTACGAGGAATACTGAAGAGGCGTTAAAAAGCGTACCGGAAAGCTATCGGACCGGCGCTCTGGGCATGGGTACCACCAAGTGGCATATGATCCGCACGATCTTACTGCCGTCCGCCATGCCGGGCATCATTACCGGTATCATCCTTGCCATCGGGCGTATTGTGGGCGAGTCCGCCGCGCTGATGTTTACGGCGGGAAGCGGTTACCTGCTTCCGAAGACGGCTGCCGGCTTTTTGCAGAAAATTTTGCAGCCCGGAGGAACCATGACCGTACAGCTTTATCTTTGTATGTCCAAGGCACAGTATGATGAAGCTTTCGGGATCGCGTCAGTATTGCTGGTAATCGTCTTTATGATCAATCTGATTACCAAATATCTTTCTAAGAGATTTGACGTAAACAGCATCAGCTGACAGAAAGGAAAAGAAAAATATGAGCGGTATCAAAATCAATGTAAAAGATCTGGATCTGTATTATGGAGAAAATCATGCGCTGAAAGATGTGAACATGCAGATCAGGCAAAATGCCATCACGGCGTTTATCGGGCCGTCCGGCTGCGGCAAATCCACGTTCTTAAAGACCTTAAACCGTATGAACGATCTGGTGGACTGCTGTAAGATTACCGGACTTGTAGAGGTGGACGGGGAAAATATTTACGATCAGAAGGTGGATACGACCCTTCTTCGCAAAAAGGTGGGCATGGTATTCCAGCAGCCCAATCCCTTCCCTATGAGCATCTATGATAACATCGCTTACGGACCCCGCATTCACGGCATCAGAGATAAGGCAAGACTGGATCAGATCGTGGAGGAGAGCTTAAAGGGAGCGGCTATTTTTGACGAGGTAAAGGACCGTATGAAAAAATCAGCCCTCGGCCTTTCGGGCGGACAACAGCAACGGCTTTGTATCGCAAGGGCGCTTGCGATGGAACCGGATATCCTGCTGATGGATGAGCCTACCTCCGCTCTGGACCCTATTTCCACTTTGAAGGTCGAAGAGCTGATGCAGGAGCTGAAGAAAAAGTATACGGTCGTGACCGTGACGCACAATATGCAGCAGGCGGCCCGCGTTTCCGATTATACGGCGTTTTTCCTGGTAGGAGAGGTCGTGGAGTTCGATACGACGGATAATATTTTTACAAGACCGGGAGATAAGAGAACGGAAGACTACATTACGGGACGATTCGGATAAAAGAAGAGGGAACAAAAAAATAGGGAATCTGGATAAGAGGATGGAGAAGCTGGATAAAGAATAGAGAATCTGGATAAAGGATAGAAAAGCTGGATAAAAGAATAGAGAAGCAACAAAAAGAAATAAAAAAGAGCAGGAGAAAGAAAACAGAAAAGAGGGAATCAGATGTCACCAAGAACAAATTTTGAAAATGAACTGGCGCTGCTGCATGAAAATCTGGAAGAAATGGGAATGCTGATAGAAAAAAATCTGGATCAGCTATTTGAGGCTTATCAAAAGAAGGATAAGGAAACGTTGGAAACCCTGCGGGGAAACGACAGGATCGTCAATGATATGGAGCGGCATATCGAATCCAAATGCCTGACGCTGATCACGAAACAGCAGCCCGTCGCCGGAGATCTGAGATTTATTTCCGCAGCCTTAAAGGTAGTGACTGATATCGAGCGTGCCGGAAATCAGATCGCCGATGTGGCGGAACTGTTTTTGCGGCTGGAGATGGAGGATCTCGATCAATATTCCGTCCATTTCGGGGAGATGCTCAGAGAGACCCGTTCCATGATCAACGATTCGGTAGACGCTTTTATCGGTAAGAATATAGAGGCCTCAAAGAGGGTCATCGATAATGACGATGTGGTGGACGATCTGTTCAATCGGATCAAGGAAGACGTGATCAAAGATGTAAAGGAAAACAGGATCAGCGCAGACGAATGCGCGGACACGCTGATGATCGCCAAGCATTTGGAAAAAATCGCGGATTATGCGGTCAATATCGGGGAATGGGGGATTTTCCAGGAAACAGGAAATATCGAAGATATCCGTATTCTGTAGGGAATAAAGCGTGGACCGGCTGCACAAAATAAATTTTACATAGATTTTACACAATACCTCTCGTACATTTTACATAGCCCATATAGAATTGACATGTAAATTTGTAAAATACAGGTAAAAAAGAGGTAGGTTATGGATTTTTTCAGTGTATTATCAATGTTAGGCGGACTTGCGCTGTTTTTATTCGGAATGAACATGCTGGGCGAGGGTTTATCCAAGCTGTCCGGCGGGCGTCTTGAAAAAATTTTGGAAAGGCTGACTTCCCATCCGTTGAAGGCGGTTTTGCTGGGAGCGGGCGTGACGGCGGTAATCCAGTCGTCCTCTGCAACGACGGTCATGGTAGTCGGCTTTGTCAATTCCGGTATTATGAAGCTGGAGCAGGCGGTAGGAATCATCATGGGAGCCAATATCGGTACTACCGTAACCTCCTGGATATTGAGCCTGACCGGGATTGAGAGCGACAATTTTTTTGTACAGCTGTTTAAACCGACTTCATTTTCTCCGGCTCTTGCCCTGATCGGCATTGCTTTTATTATGTTTTCCAAAAAGGAACATCGAAAGGACCTGGGTACGATCTTTATCGGATTTGCGATTTTAATGTACGGAATGGACGCCATGAGCGCGGCGGTAAAGCCTTTGGCAGAGGTCCCGGAATTTACCAATATCCTGCTGATCTTTAAAAGCCCTATTCTGGGTATGGTCGTAGGCGCCCTGCTGACGGCGGTAATCCAAAGCTCTTCGGCGTCGGTAGGTATCCTGCAGGCGCTTGCCGTAACGGGATCTTTGCAGTTCTCTATGATCGTGCCTATTATCATGGGACAGAATATCGGCACCTGTATTACGGCGCTGCTTTCTTCCATCGGTGCGAGTAAAAATGCCAAAAGGACGGCGTTGGTCCATCTGTATTTTAATGTGATCGGTACGGCGGTTTTCATGATTTTGTTCTACGGCATTCACGGGGTAATATCCTTCCCCTTTATGGATAAGCCGGCGAATGCTTTTGATATTGCGTTGGTACACAGCCTTTTTAATATATTTGCCACCGTTATCCTGCTCCCGTTTTCAAAGGGGCTTGTTAAGCTTGCAAATCTGACCATCCGCGATAAGGCGGCGGAAGAGAAATATTCCAGGGCGGATATGATCTTAAAGGCGTTGGACGAACGTTTCCTGGACACGCCTTCCCTGGCTGTGGATCATTGTCAGGAAGTCTGCTGTGAAATGGCGCATACGACGAAAAGCGCTCTGTTTTTAGCCATGGAACAGTTTAAGGATTATTCGGAAGAGAAAAATGATAAGATCCATGAGCTGGAAAGTGAAGTGGACCGTTATGAGGATGCTCTCGGAACTTATCTGGTAAAGCTGGGATCTAAAAACGTTTCCGAAAAGGACAGTCATGTGATCTCCGTTCTGCTGCACAGCATCGGAGATTTTGAGCGGATCAGCGATCATGCGGTCAGCATCAGCGAATCGGCCAAGGAAGCAAGCGGCAAGGATAAGGCTTTTTCCAAGAAAGCGAAAGAGGAGCTGAAGATCCTGATGGATGCGGTAAAGGAGATCGTAACCACTGCAGTGGTGGCGTTTGATACAAAGGATCTGCAGCTCGCCTCCAATGTGGAGCCCTTAGAGGATGTGATCGATAAGATCAATGCGGAAATGAAGGACCGTCATATCAAACGGCTGAGAAAGGGGAAATGTACCATCGAAATGGGATTCGTGCTTTCCGACATAACGACCAGTCTGGAAAGGATCGCCGATCACTGCAGTAATCTTGCGGTCTGCCTGCTGCAGGTCAATGAAGAAAGCTTTGAGACCCACGAGTATCTGGAAAATCTGAAAGAGTCCCATGATGCGGATTATGAAACCCATCTGAAGAGCTACGGGGAAAAATATGCGCTGCCGTGAGGAAAGCGTTTCCTTTTTAAAAAGCGGTATGCTAAAATAAGAACAGGAAAAGGAGAAATTACATATGGCGCTTATTTATATCGTGGAGGACGATAACAATATCAGCGAGATCGAAAGCTTCGCCCTGAAAAACAGCGGCTTTCATGTTGAAGAATTTCCAGATGCAAAGGCCTTTTTTGAAAGATTGAGCGTAAAACTGCCGAATCTGGTGCTGCTTGACGTAATGCTTCCGGACGAGGACGGCTTAAGTGTTGTGGCGAAGCTGCGCAAAAGGAGCGACACCAGGAAACTGCCGGTCATTATGGTAACGGCGAAGACGACGGAGATCGACAAGGTCAAGGGGCTGGATCTGGGCGCCGACGATTACCTTGCCAAACCCTTCGGGGTCATGGAACTGATTTCCAGGGTAAAAGCGCTGCTGCGCAGGAGCGACGGCATGTCGGAGGAAAAGATCCTTTCCGTGGGCGAGATCAGTCTCGATGTGGAACGGCATACGGTCAAGGTGGCGGGAGAAAGCTGCGAGCTGACCTATAAGGAATACGAACTGTTGAAGCTGCTTTTATCTAACGCCGGCATCGTGACGAGCAGGGAAGTGATCCTGGACCGGGTCTGGGGAACGGATTTTGAAGGAGAATCCCGTACGTTGGATATGCACATCAAGACGCTGCGCCAGAAGTTAAAGGAATCCGGACAGAGGATCAAAACGGTCAGAAACGTAGGCTATATTCTGGATTAAGGACGGGAAACCGGATGAAGAAAAAAATCAGCATACAGATGATGGCGATTACCACGCTGGCAATACTTTCTACTGTCATCCTGGTCATTTTCGCCTTTTACGAACTGTTTGAAAAGCAAATATTGGACGATTTAAAGATTTATGCCCATATGCTGCAGGCGGACGGTATGGTAGAGGAAGAAAAACTGGAGAAGTACCGCGCCGGAGAGGATAATCTGAGAGTGACCCTCATAAACGGGGAGGGTAAGGTTATCTATGATTCGGAATTTGGCAGCGATTCGCTGGGCAGTCACAGGGACAGACCCGAATTTGTGGAAGCGGTCAAAGACGGAGAAGCCAGCGTGATCAGAAATTCCGACACCATACAAAAAAGCTCTTTCTATTATGCGGTAAGGCTTTATGACGGGAACGTGCTGCGCCTTGCAAGGGAAGCGGACAGCGTGCTAAGCGTCCTTTTGTCCATTGCGCCGATCATTCTTGGGATCGTGGTTTGTCTCTGGCTTTTGTGCGCCGTTTTGTCGAAGCTTTTGACAGACAGCCTGATGAAGCCCATAGAGCAGATGGCAAATGAACTGGACCATCTGGAAAACGTAGAATCCTATGAAGAACTGATTCCCTTTATCCGGCTGATCAAAAAGCAGCATGAGGACATCGTTAAAAGCGTGACCATGCGCCAGGATTTTACGGCAAACGTATCCCATGAACTGAAGACGCCCCTGACTGCGATCTCCGGCTATTCGGAGCTGATCGAAAACGGAATGGCGGCGGAAGGGGACGTACAGCGGTTTGCATCAAAGATCCACCACAGCGCCAACAGGCTTTTGACCCTGATCAACGATACGATCCGCCTGTCGGAGCTGGACATCGCGGAAACGGCGGGGCACGTAGAAGAGGTCAATTTGTATGGCATTGCGGATACCTGTGTCAGTATGCTCAAGGTCAGCGCCGAGAATCATGACGTTACCCTCTCCGTCAACGGAAAGCCGGTTACGGTCATGGCGGATAAGCAGATGATAGAGGAACTGGTATACAATCTCTGCGACAACGCCATCCGCTACAATAACCCCGGCGGTCATGTGCTGGTAACGACAGGGGAGAGCGGAAAGGAAAAGTATTTGAAGGTTAAGGATACGGGGATCGGAATAGCCAAGGAGCACCAGGAGCGGATCTTCGAGCGGTTTTACCGTGTGGACAAGAGCCGTTCCAAGTCCACGGGAGGAACCGGGCTGGGGCTTGCCATTGTCAAGCACATTGTGGCAAAGTGCAACGCAAGGGTCGAGCTTGACAGCCAGCCGGGAAAAGGGACGGAAATAACGGTGTTTTTTTCCTGAAAGTGTTGACAACAGGAAAAAATTGGTGTACCATACAACAAGAATAAGAAATTATGAAAGAGTGGACTTGCGGTCCACTCTTATTTTGTGAGGTAAAGCCATGTCGAAACGTGACACTTATGAGAGCCGGACGGAAGAGCTTCTGCTGCCCATCATGGAAAAGAATCAATTTGAACTGGTGGATGTGGAATACGTAAAGGAAGGCGGCAACTGGTATCTGCGGGCCTATATTGACAAAGCCGGCGGGATCAACATTGACGACTGCGAGCTGGTGAGCAGAGCCTTATCGGATCTGCTGGATAAGGAGGACTTCATTGAGGATTCCTACATTCTGGAAGTCAGCAGCCCCGGACTTTTACGCCCCTTAAAAAAGGATAAGGATTTTGTGCGCAATATGGGAAAGGAAGTTGAGGTCCGGTGTTTTAAGATGATCGAAGGGTCAAAGGAATTTGTGGGTACCCTTACCGCATTTGACAAAGAATGCGTGACAATTGAAACAGGAGAAAAAGAAATGGTTTTTGCAAGGAAGGAAATCGCGTTGATCCGTCCTGCAATTGATTTTGATTAGGAGGAAAGGAAAAGAAATGAACAAAGAATTAATGGAAGCCCTGGACATTTTGGAGAAGGAGAAGGAGATCAGCAAGGATACGCTGTTTGACGCCATTGAAAACTCCCTGATCACTGCATGTAAGAATCATTTCGGCAAGTCCGATAATGTGACGGTGGAGATCGACAGGGAAACCTGCGATTTCATGGTATGGGCCAACAAGGAAGTGGTGGAAACACAAGACGATGTGGAGGATGAGGTGCTCCAGATCCCTTTAAACGAGGCATTGGAATATGATAAGGATGCCGCCGTGGGAGGAACGGTCAAGATCGAGATTCACAGCAAGGAGTTCGGACGTATCGCCACACAGAACGCCAAAAACGTGATTCTGCAGAAGATCCGTGAGGAAGAAAGAAGCGTTATATACAACCAGTATTATGAAAAGGAAAAGGATGTGGTTACCGGTATCGTTCAGCGCTATATCGGCAGGAACATCAGCATCAATCTGGGGAAATGCGACGGCATTTTGAATGAAAGCGAAATGGTAAAGGGCGAGGTGTTCAAGCCTACGGAGCGTATTAAGGTATACATTTTAGAGGTAAAGAACACGACAAAGGGCCCGCGCATCCTGGTAAGCCGTACCCATCCGGAGTTAGTTAAGAGGCTCTTTGAATCAGAGGTGGCGGAGATCGCCGACGGAACAGTGGAGATCAAGAGCATCGCAAGGGAAGCGGGAAGCAGGACGAAGATGGCTGTTTATTCCGAAAATCCCAATGTTGATCCTGTAGGAGCCTGCGTAGGTATGAACGGCGCAAGGGTTAATTCCATTGTGGAGGAGCTTCGCGGGGAGAAGATCGACATTATCAACTGGGATGAGAATCCGGGCAATCTGATCCAGAATGCCTTATCCCCCGCCAAGATCGTTGCAGTATTTGCGGATCCGGACGAAAAGACGGCTAAGGTCGTTGTTCCGGATTATCAGTTGTCCTTAGCTATCGGCAAGGAAGGACAGAATGCAAGGCTTGCGGCAAGGCTTACGGGATATAAGATCGATATTAAGAGCGAGACCCAGGCGAAGGATGCTCCCGGCTTCAGATATGAAGACTATATGGATGAATATGATGAAGACGATGAACTTGAAGACGGAGAGTACGGCGAAGAGGGCTTCGAAAACGAAGAATATGATGAAGAGTATAGCGGAGAGTTTGACGAGGTAGCAAAAGACTATGAGGAAGAAAGCGATGCCGTCAAAGAGGATTCCGATACTTTGGAAGAAGAATAGGGGTATTTCATGGCAAAAAAAATTCCAATGAGGCAGTGTGTGGGATGCCAGGGCATGCATAATAAAAAAGAAATGCTGCGCATCTTAAAAACGCCGGAAGAGAAAATCATTCTGGATATTACCGGAAAAAAGAACGGCCGGGGAGCATATATTTGCAGGAATAAAGAGTGCTTTGAAAAGGCAAGGGCTTCTAAAGGCTTAGAGCGCTCTTTTAAAAGGGCGGTAGCCCCTGAAATATATGATGGTCTGTTAAAGGAGTTTGAGCATTTGGATGAATAAACCTGATAAAGTGATGTCCTTGCTTTCGATTGCCGCAAAGGGAAGAAACGTGGTAAGCGGCGGCTTTACCGTGGAAAAGGCGGTAAAGGCGGGGAAAGCGTTTTTGGTAATCGTGGCGGCGGACGCATCGGATAATACAAAAAAGACGTTTCAGAATATGTGTGAATTCTATGAGGTTCCCATTGTCTGGTATGGTACAAAGGATACCTTAGGGCATGCAATAGGCAGACAGATGAGGGCGAACATAGCAGTTACGGACCAGGGTCTGGCAAAAAGCATTGTGAATCTGTTAGAAACCGGCAAATGAATTCGGAGGTAGAATATGGCGAAAATGAAAGTATATGAACTGGCAAAAGAACTGGATAAACAGAGCAAAGAGATTTTAACATTTCTCGGAGACAAAGGCGTGGAAGTAAAAAGCCATATGAGCACCATTGAGGATGATGCGGTAAAAATGGTAAAAGAAGCTTTTGGGACCAGGAATACGCCGGAACCGGAGAAAAAAGAAGCTTCCGGACCGGAAAAGGCAAAAGCGGAAATGAAAGGGACGGAAATGAAGGACGACAAGAAACCCGAGAAGCCTCAGAATGAAACGGCAAAGAGTGACGCAGCAAAGAGCGAGGCACCCCGGAAGAAGAAAAATATTATTTTTGTCAGCAATCCCCATAACAGCAAAATGGGAGGACAGAAGCAGAATAATAACGGCGGGAACAATAACCGGGCAGGCGGAAACGGCGGCCATAACCAGCGCCAGGGAGGCGGCAGGCCTATCATGCAGCAACAGCAGTACAGACCTCTTCCCAAGCCCGTTGTCAAACCGGCTGTTCTGCCCAGTATCGAAGAGGAATTCGGCGTTCCGGAAAGAGCTGTAAATACACAGGCTTCTTCCGGCGAAAACAGAAACCAGAACAGGAACGGAAACGGAAACAGAAACGAGTATAGAAATGAAAACAGGAACGACAATAACAGAGGAAACGGAAACAGAAGGAATCAGGAAAGCGGAAACCGCGGCGGGGAAAGACGTCAGGAAGGTTATAATAACGGCGGCCAGAGCCGCAGGAACAGTGATGGCGGCCGTGAAAATAATAGGGATAATAAGAGACCTTTTGGTAATAATGAACGTCCTAACAGAGGCGATGGAAAACAGGGTAATAACTTCAGAAAATCTCAGGGAGGAAAAAGTTTCGTTCCTGAAAGCCCTATTAAAGAGCCGGAAAAGCACCGCGACGAGGAAAAACGCAGGCAGGGGCAGGAGCGGGATAAACGTTCCAAAAAGGATCTGATCTATGAAGAGGACGGATTTAACGGCGGAAAAGGCAAGAGCAATAAACCGGGAAGGTTTATCAAGCCCGAGAAGAAGGTAGAGGAGAAGGAAGAAGAGCAGATCAAGGTCATTACCCTGCCGGAATCCCTTACCATCAAAGAGCTTGCCGATAAAATGAAGATACAGCCTTCCGTTATTGTAAAGAAGCTGTTTTTACAGGGACAGATCGTGACCGTAAACCAGGAGATCCCTTATGAGACCGCAGAGGAGATCGCTATTGAATATGATATCATCTGTGAACAGGAAGTTAAGGTGGATGTCATCGAGGAACTGTTAAAAGAGGACGATGAAGACCTGGATACCATGGAGAAGAGACCGCCGGTAATCTGTGTCATGGGTCATGTTGACCACGGTAAAACCTCTCTTTTGGATGCTATCAGAAAGACAAACGTAACAGACCGTGAGGCGGGCGGAATTACCCAGCATATCGGCGCTTATACCGTAACCATCAACGGAGAAAAGATCACTTTCCTGGATACGCCGGGACATGAGGCTTTTACGGCAATGCGTATGCGCGGCGCTAATTCCACGGATATCGCGGTATTGGTAGTGGCTGCAGACGACGGCGTTATGCCCCAGACTGTGGAGGCTATCAACCATGCAAAGGCTGCCGGGATCGAGATCATCGTGGCCGTAAATAAAATCGATAAACCAAACGCCAATATTGACAGGGTAAAACAGGAATTGACAGAATATGAACTGATCCCTGTGGACTGGGGCGGAAGTACGGAATTTGTTCCCGTTTCCGCAAAAAGCGGGGAAGGCATTTCCGATCTTTTGGAGACCATCCTCTTAACCTCGGAGATCCTGGAATTAAAGGCAAATCCCAACCGCCGTGCGAGAGGTCTTGTAATCGAGGCGGAGCTTGATAAGGGAAGAGGACCCGTTGCCACCGTTTTGGTACAAAAAGGAACCTTAAAGGTGGGAGATTTCATTTCCGCAGGCGCCAGCCACGGCAAGGTACGCGCCATGGTGGACGATAAGGGAAGAAGGGTAAAAGAGGCCGCTCCTTCCACACCGGTAGAGATTTTGGGTCTTTCCGACGTGCCTAATGCAGGCGAGATTTTTATTGCCCATGAAAACGATAAGACCGCCAAGAATTTTGCGGAAACCTTTATCGCGCAGAATAAAGAAAAGAAACTGGAAGAAACTAAGAGCAAGATGTCATTGGATGATCTGTTCAGTAAGATCCAGGAAGGCAATTTAAAAGAGCTGGATCTTATCATTAAGGCTGACGTACAGGGCAGCGTGGAAGCGGTAAAACAGAGCCTGTTGAGACTTTCCAATGAAGAGGTCGTTGTAAAATGTATTCACGGCGGCGTAGGCGCTATCAATGAATCCGACGTAAGCTTAGCGGCGGCATCCAATGCCATTATCATCGGCTTTAACGTACGTCCCGATGTACAGGCAAAGGCGGCGGCAGAAAGAGAAGGCGTGGATGTAAGGCTTTATAAGGTCATCTACCAGGCTATCGAGGATGTGGAAGCTGCCATGAAGGGTATGCTGGATCCTGTTTACGAGGAACAGATCATCGGCCATGCGGAGGTAAGACAGCTGTTTAAGGCATCCGCCGTAGGTAATATTGCCGGTTCTTATGTTTTGGACGGCCGCTTTGAGCGGGGCTGCAAGGTGCGTATTTCCAGGGAAGGCGAGCAGATCTATGAAGGCGAGCTTGCCAGCCTGAAGCGTTTTAAAGACGATGTGAAGGAAGTAAAAGCCGGATTTGAATGCGGTCTTGTATTTGAAGGATATGACCAGATGAAGGAACTGGATATTGTTGAAGCATATATCATGGTGGAGGTTCCCAGGTAGTAAGAGGGATCCCGTCTATAAGAAGTTGACTGCCCATGGCGGCCGGATAGGAAAAGTATGAGAAAGAACAGTATTAAAAATACCCGGATCAACGGGGAGGTACAGAGAGTGCTGGCGGATATCATAAGAGGCCAGATCAAGGATCCCAGGATCAGCCCCGTGACCTCTGTGGTGGCGGTGGAGGTATCGCCGGATCTGAAGAACGCAAAGGTGTGGATATCTGCTCTGGGAGATGAAAAGGCCCAGGAGGATACCCTGGCGGGATTAAAGAGCGCTGAAGGGTATATCAGAAACCAGCTTGCAAAGGAGATCAATCTGCGCAATACGCCCCAGATTACCTTTGTTATGGACCAGTCCATCGCTTATGGCGTGAATATGACCAGAAAAATTGATGAGGTAACGAAGGATTTATGATTAATCTGATTTCATTGTGTCAGAATGCAGAAAAGATCGGTATCAGCGGCCATATAAGGCCTGACGGGGATTGTGTGGGTTCTACCATGGGACTCTGGCAGTTTTTGTCAAGAAGATTTCCCGAAAAGAAGGTGGAAGTGCGTCTGGAAAGGCCCTCGGAGCTTTATGATTTTGTGCCGGGCGTTTCTAAGATCGTGGAGAACGAGGATGACGTGGTTTATGATGTGTATTTTGTAGTGGACAGCGTGCCGGAGAGGACCGGCATGGCGGAAAAGTATTATAATGCTGCAAAAATAAAGGTCAATATCGACCATCATATTACCAATGAAGGCGCAGGGGATATGTGCTACATAGATGCCGGCGCAAGCTCCGCCAGCGAACTGGTTTATGATCTGATCAAAGAGGCGGATCCGGAAGGGGAATATATGGACGAGTCCCTTGCAAAGACCCTGTATCTGGGCATTATCCAGGACTGCGGCGTGTTCGGGTATTCCAATACGTCCTCAAAGACCATGCGTATAGCGGCGGATCTGATTTCCTACGGCTTTGATTTTCCGAAGCTGATAGATGAAACCTTTTATGAGAAGACCTTTCTGCAGAACAAGGTGTTGGGAGAAGCGCTCCAAAAAAGCGTGCTTTGCCTTTCAGGTCAGTTTATTTACAGCATTCTGACAAGGGAGGATATAGACAGGCTCGGAGCGGGAGAGCATGATTTTGAAGGAATCGTCAACCAGCTCCGTTATACAAAAGGTGTGAAGGCGGCGGCATTTCTGCACGAGATTCCGGAAGGCGGTTATAAGGTCAGCTTAAGGAGCGGCGGCGCCGTTGATGTTGCAAAGGCGGCGCAGGCTTTTGGCGGAGGCGGCCATGTAAGGGCGGCGGGCTGTACCTTGAAAGGAACCCCCGGGCAGATCGTGGAAAGACTTACCGCACAGATTTCAGAGCAGTTGTAAAGCTTTAGAAGGATCAAAAGGGTCGGATAGGATGTATAACGGCGTAATAATAGTAAATAAAGAAAAGGACTTTACATCCCATGACGTGGTTGCAAAACTGCGGGGGATCTTAAAGCAGAAAAAGATCGGTCACACAGGGACGCTGGACCCTCAGGCGGAAGGAGTGCTTCCCGTCTGTCTGGGAAACGCCACGAAGCTGTGTGACATTTTAACGGATAAGAAAAAGGAATATGTGGCAGAGCTCCTTTTAGGCGTGACCACCGATACACAGGATATGACAGGGCGGATTTTAAGGGAGGTCTCTGTCTGTGAAGGCGCCAAAGAGGAAAAGGACGGCCGGGCGGATGAGGAATGTGATTGTAAAAAGATTGTAAGCGCGGAGCAGGTCAAAGAGTGTATCGCCTCTTTTTGGGGAAGATCCATGCAGATCCCGCCTATGTATTCTGCTCTGAAGGTAAACGGCAGGAAGCTTTATGAACTGGCGAGGGAAGGGAAGGAAGTGGAACGAGCGCCCCGTCCCATAGAGATCTATGAACTGGAGATCCTTTCCATTAAGCTGCCGGTAGTTAAGATACGCGTTTTGTGTTCCAAGGGCACTTATATCAGGACCCTTTGTGCCGATATCGGGGAGAAATTAGGCTGCGGGGGCTGCATGAAAAGCCTTCTGCGGACCAGGGTGGAGGACTTTTTGCTGGAGGATGCCCATACCTTGCCGGAGATAGAAAAGATCAGGGATGAGGGAAAGCTTTCGGAGGTGGTTATTCCGGTGGACCAGGTTTTCTCGGGCCTTACCAGAATACATATTAAGAAAGAGCATGCCTTTGTTTTGGAAAACGGGAATATCTGCGGGCTATCGCTCATTGAGGAGGCCGTTGCCCCTGAGGACGGGGAGCGCTTCCTGATGTATCACAGTGACGGGAGATTTTTCGGGATTTATGAGTTTGTGGAGAGGGAAGCTGTTTTAAAGCCTTACAAAATGTTTATTCCCGTATAGCCTGCGGCCGGTAATCCCGCCCGGGCGTCAAATAAGGAACGGCCGGCCTTTTGTACGGCATGGCACGCATCCGGCTTGTTTGCAAAAAATACGCGTTTACGGGAACAAAGATGGGAGTCATATGCAGATCATAGAAAATACCACCGAATTTCATATACCATATAAAACGGCCATTGCCATAGGAAAGTTTGACGGCATTCACAGGGGGCATAAGGAATTGCTGAAATGTCTGGAACGCACCAAAAAGACCGGGCTGAAAACGGCTGTTTTTACTTTTTTTCCGTCTCCGGCGGCTTTTTTTTCCAATGAGGAGTTAAAAGAGCTGACTACCCGCCGGGAAAAAAGGATACTGTTTGAAGAGATGGGGATCGATTATCTCGTGGAGTATCCCTTTTGTAAAAAAACGGCGGATGTAGAGCCTGACCGGTATGTCAAAGAATTTCTGCTGGAGAAAATGAACGGCGCATTCATTGCGGCAGGCTGCGACGTGGGTTTTGGAAAAGGCGGCAGAGGCGGCAGAGAGCTTTTGGAGAGCCTTTCGGCAGAATGCGGCTTTGCGCTTAAAATCATTGACAAACTGAAATATGAAGACAGGGAGATCAGTTCCACCTTTGTCAGGGAAGAGATCATAAAAGGAAATATGGAAAAGGCGGCGGATCTTTTGGGAGAGCCGTATTTTGTCAGCGGAAGGGTAGAACAGGGAAAGAAGCTGGGACGCAGGCTTGGAATGCCCACGGCGAATATTTATCCGGATGCAGACAAGCTCCTGCCTCCTAACGGGGTATATTTTTCAAAAGTAAGCGTAAGGGGCCGGGAATTTAACGGCGTGACCAATATCGGAAACCGTCCTACCGTGGAAGACGGAAACCGTATCAGCGTGGAAACTTTTCTGCTGGATTTTGAAGAGAAGATTTACGGGGAGTCCATAAAGATCAGGCTTTTGCACTACAGAAGGCCGGAACAGCGTTTTGAGAGTGTGGAAAAGCTGAAGGATGCCGTTTATGGAAATATACGGGAAGCTAAAGCTTACTTTGGAATTTCACGGTAAAAAATGCTTTGATCTGACGGAATTTTGAATTCTGCTGCAGGCAGACGTCCCTGCATGGACGGATTATGACAGAAAATTATAAAATTATCTTGTATCTTCTTTTTACTTATTTTACAATAGGTGTGTATGTAAGGAATTTGTAAAGTAATGTAAAATTATGTAAGGAACAGGTAAAAGAAAAAATGGACGTTTCGATATTATTATCCATGGCGGGCGGTCTGGGACTATTTTTATTCGGTATGCATACTATGAGTGAGGCCATCGAGAAAGCGGCAGGCGCCAGACTCAGGAGCATCCTGGAATTTTTTACGACCAACCGGTTTACAGGCATGCTGGTAGGAGTTGTCTTTACAGCTATTATCCAGTCGTCATCGGCCTGTACCGTTATGGTAGTCAGCTTTGTCAATTCGGGTCTGATGAATCTTTATCAGGCGGCAGGCGTTATTTTCGGTGCCAATATCGGTACTACGGTAACCTCCCAGCTTGTATCTTTCAACCTTTCGGAATATGCGCCGATATTTCTCCTTGTGGGCGCGCTCTGTGTCATGTTTGGTAAAAATCAGAAATTAGTAAAAATAGCGGAAGTGATCTTAGGCTTTGGCGTATTGTTTACCGGCCTCAGCAGTATGAGCTCCGCCATGAGCGGTCTTAGGGACGTTCCGGCGGTGGTGGATATGTTAAAGTCGTTGGAAAGCCCCATGCTCGCTATTCTGGTGGGCACGGTTTTGACGGGAATCATACAAAGCTCTTCCGTAACGGTCAGCATTGTCCTTTTAATGTGCAATCAGGGATTGTTGGAGCTGCCGATCTGTCTCTTTATTATTCTGGGCTGTAATATCGGCGCCTGTGCATCTGCCCTGTTAGCATCCCTTGCAGGAAAGAAGGACGCTAAAAGAGCAGCTATGATCCATTTTCTGTTCAATGTGATCGGAACGGTCATTGTATATATTATATTCAGGCTGGGAATGTCCCAGGTCATTTCATTATTACATATGGTCTCCGGCAATAACCCCGGACGCTGCGTGGCGAATGCCCACACGATTGTAAAAATTTTCCAGGTGATCATTTTACTGCCTTTTTCCTCAGGGATCGTGAAGTTGACTTATCTTATTATCCCCGGCGAGGATAAAACAGTGAATTATAGGGAAAATTATCAATTAAAGTACATTGGGGATAAGGTAGTCTTTAATCCTGCAACGGCGGTCATCAACGTTTTGAAAGAAGTAGAGCGTATGGCGAATCTTGCCGATGAAAACCTAAACCGCGCCATGAATGCATTGATCACTCTTGACCACGAGGACATTGAAGAGGTTTATGAGGTAGAAAAGAATATTAATTTTTTAAATAAATCCATTACGGATTATCTGGTAACCATCAACCAGACAACGCTTCCCATCGAAGACCTGAAAAGTTTAGGAGCTTTGTTCCATGTGGTAAATGATATTGAAAGGATCGGGGATCATGCGGAAAATGTGGCGGATGCGGCAAAGAGAAGAGAGGAAATGAACGTAAGCTTCAGCAAAGACGCCACAAAGGAACTGGGAGAGATGTTAAACATGGTCAATACCATTGTGCAGTTTTCCATCAGTACCCTTCATAATATTTCCGACGAGCATGTGGAGGACATCATCCGTTTAGAAGATGCGGTGGATGAAAAGGAAAGAGAATTGCAGCAGGCTCATGTAGACAGGCTGACCAGAAATGAATGCACGCCGGAAGCGGGCATGCTTTATTCGGATATTGTGTCCGGATTAGAGCGTGTTGCGGACCATGCCACCAATATTGTACTTTATCTGAACAAAACCGAGGAAATATAACAAAATCTAGTAGTTGACGAATTTTATCCATATGATATAATTGATTTGTAACATTTGTAACAAATATGTAATAATTGTATTTGGCATTTAAAGCATGGGCAGGATGACGTAATCAGACTTTTTTACATCTGCTGTATGCGGGAAAAGGATAGAATTATGAAGATTAAGACGGTAAAACGCCTGCTGGCGGTTATGGTTTTGGTATTTGCAACAGAGTCTACGGTTTATGCCGCAAGTCCGTCGGCAGTCAATTTTTCGGTAGGGGCGGCAAATGTGTTGGAAGACAATTCTACATCTTCTGGCTCCGCGTCCACGGCGAATTCAGCATCCGGCACGCAGGCCGGGGCTTCTTTAGCTGATACGGCAGCGCCTGCGAATGCTACGGCGCCTGCAAACCAGGTGGAAGCTCCCCCTGTAGAAAATACGGAATCCGGTGCATCCCAGACAGGAGAAGGGCAGACGGATGGGACTTTGACGGGTTCCCAGTCAGAAACTCCTTCACAGGAAGCGGAGACGGCGGGAGAGAATGGACAGGCATCGGTAAACGTGGCTGCAGGTGCAGGCTTTATTTCACAGACAGTTCCGGTTTCCATGGAGGACTATGATGATCCGGACGATGCGGAAGAGGAAAGCGGAGGCGGATCATACGGTTATACCCATCTGGGAATTGCCAGGGTGGAGGATCATTTAAATGTCCGCGAAACCGCTGATGATAACAGTAAGATCGTAGGTAAGATGAGCAATGATTCCGGCTGTGAGATCATCGGTGTGGAAGGCAATAAGGCCCATATCATATCCGGTTCCGTAGAAGGTTATGTATCTATGGATTATCTGCTTTCCGGACAGGCTGCCGTGGATTATGCGGATACCATTGTAAAATTATTGGCTACGGTTTCGGCTGACGGCTTAAAGGTCAGGGCTGTTCCCGATCTGGAAGGCGAGATCGTCAGCATGGTTGCCTATGGCGAAGAGCTGGAGGTTGTGGAGGAACTGGACGGATGGGTCAAGATCCTCTATGACGGGCAGGAAGCCTATGTCAGTGCGGAATATGTAACGGTAGGCAAAAATTTGAAAACGGCTTTGAATATGTCGGAGTTCCTTTATGGAGAGGGTGTTTCCGATGTCAGGGTGGATCTTTGCGAGTATGCGAAACAGTTCAGGGGAAATCCGTATGTCTGGGGCGGGACAAGCCTGACTAACGGGGCTGACTGTTCCGGCTTTGTATTGAGTATTTTTGCAAAGTATGGTATTTATCTGCCTCATTCTTCAAGAGCCCAGGCAAATATGGGAACGAAGATCAGTATGTCCGAGGCAAGGCCCGGGGATCTGGTGTTCTATTCCAAAGGGGGCAGGATCAACCATGTTGCTATTTATATCGGCGGCGGACAGGTTATCCATGCAAGCAGTCCTAAGACGGGTATTCGTATTACCAGTGCTTATTATAGGACGCCTACTACGGTAAGGAGATTGATTCAGGATTAGGCGAAAGGACGTCGCAGACGTTCCCTTGATATATCCCGCGTGCGGAAAAAGTCTTTTGTTTTCCTGCACCCGGAGCATAAAAACGGCATTTTTCTAACAGAATGGATGAAATGGGTTGGTAACGGACGGGCCGCCGTCAATGCGGCATCCTGCCGCAGAGACGGCTAAGCAATCCATCCGGGATTGCTTCCCTGGTTATGGGCATTCTGTAAGAAAAATGGCGTTTTTTTGCTTAGGGCGCAGGAAAACAAAAGATTTTTCCGCATGCGGGGTATATCAAGGGAACGTCTGCGACGGCGTATTGGCTTTTGGGGTGTGGAGAGGCGGAGACTTTGGAGAGGGAGTGCTTATGGTATTATGTAAGGTTTGGTTGGTTGTGGGGGAGGGAAAGATGTGGTATGATGGGGAATAATTTAGAGATAAAAGAGGTTGGGGAGGTATGGTTATGTGGATAAAGAGAGCGGGAATTTTATGTGCCGTTGTGTGTATGTGTGTATGGCTGGCAGGATGTGGAAACGGGGTGGCAGAGAATGATTCCCGGGGTATGGGAGAGGACATGGAGGAAAGCCGGGAGCAGGGAGAGGCGGAAGGACTGACAGAGGAGATAAAGGACAGAAGTGAGGGAAGCGGAACGATGGAAGGGAGAGCGGAAGAGAAAAATGAGGAGATAGAAGGGGAACTGGTAAGTACAGGGGAGTTTATGGATTATTACGGGATGGAAGAGGGGGAAATTCCTGAGGATTATCTGGAAGCTTTTATCAGTCACAGGCAGTTGGCAAAGGGGGACCTGAGCGGGCTGAATTATGATGTTATGGCAAGAGAATTGTATGAGAGAGGGGTAACTTTCGGAAAGAAGATAACGGATCTGATAGTAGGGGAAGAGGCAGAGCTTTCGGAGGAGGATGATTTTTCGGATGCAGCCTATGTCGTGATGATGAAAGAGAGTTATATGGATGGAACCGATATGGTGCAGATGAGGGCTGCGGTTTTGGAATCGGAAAGTGGGAAGGTTTTTGTTACGGATAAGGTTACGGATGATTATGAGGCAGGGGAGTGTGTGAGAGAGCTTTCAAATGGGGAGGTCTCGGAATGTTTTTTGGCCCTTCGGGACATGATCACAGAGGAGTGGAATGATTATCACGAGGTAGAGGGAAAGGAATATGATTGGACATTTTGTGTTGTAAAGGAAAACGGAGATGTCATAAGTTTTAAGGGAGAAGGACCGGATGAGGAATTTCATCCGGGGCTTGAGCAGTGGTGTGGGAAATATCTGGAGTAGTATGCGGAGAATGGAAAATGGAATTGAGTATTTGACAGAGCAGTATATAAAAATATAATTGCAAGGTTTAGTTGGTAGTGCTGTAAGGCAGAGCGTGATATGATAAAAAACAGCCAACGGAAAAGAAAAATGAGGGGAGGGGAAGAACGGCAGCAAAACGGAAAGCGGAACAGTAATATGAGGATATAGTGGAAGGCTTGATATCCGTTTGGCTAAAACATAAAATACTTGGAACATTTTTGTGGTGTTTCATATTACATAATGTAAAGGAGGAAAAGTAAATGAAGAAAAGAACAGTTGGAAAAGCGGGAGTTGTCTGTGGTCTGGTATTGTCCCTTGGATTGGTTTTAGCTCCGATAACGGTACGCGCAGGTGCGGTTGAGGAGGCACAGGCGCAGCTTCAGGCAGCACAGAAAGCAAATAATGAAGCGATCGCGGCACAGAATAAAGCGGCGGTAGAAGGTTCCGACGCTCAAAAGGTGGCTGCACAGAAAGCAGCGATAGCGGCAACGGAAGCGCAGGCAGCTGCAGCCAAGGCAAATAATGAAGCGATAGCGGCACAGAATAAAGCGGCGGTAGAAGGTTCCGACGCCCAAAAGGTAGCGGCACAAAAAGCAGCGATAGCGGCAACGGAAGCGCAGGCGGCAGCAGCCAAGGCAAATAATGAAGCGATAGCGGCACAGAATAAAGCAGCGGTAGAAGGGTCCGATGCATCAAAGGTGGCTGCACAGAAAGCAGCAATAGCGGCAACGGAAGCGCAGGCGGCAGCAGCCAAAGCAAATAATGAAGCGATCGCAGCACAGAACAAAGCGGCGGTAGAGGCGGCAAATGCAGAAAAGGTAGCAGCACAGAAGGCGGCTGTGGCAGCAACGGAAGAAGCGGCAAGGCAGGCAGCGGCTCATAATGCGGCAGTAGCGGAGGCTAATGCTCAGGCAGTTGCGGCAAGACTTGCAGCGTCAACGCCGAAATAAATCTTTGGTATTTGCGGGCATCTTTGATATTTGCGGGTTTGACAGGCGGCAAAAACCATGGTATAATCTACCTTGTGTGAAATTTAACCGGCACTCGGATTCCGGACACTCCAACCGGGTTCTTAGTCCGGCCATATGAAAACAAGGAGGATTAGAAATGATTTCTAAAGAAAAGAAACAGGCAATTATCAAAGAATATGCCAGAACAGAAGGCGACACAGGTTCACCCGAAGTTCAGGTAGCCGTGCTGACGGCAAGGATTAAAGAGTTGACAGACCACTTAAAGGAGCATCCGAAGGATCATCATTCCAGGAGAGGTATGCTTAAAATGGTTGGTCAGAGAAGAGGTTTACTTGCATACTTAAAGAAAACAGATATTGAAAGATACCGTTCTCTGATTGAAAGACTTGGACTTAGAAAATAATGATGATAATCATAAGGGGACGGATTTCATATCCGTCCTTTTATGTAATCATAGGCAGAAGAAATTTCCGAGACCACTGATGCATGGACAAGCGTGGAGGATCTATTATTTTAATGCGATGTATTTGACATTTTTGAATTGTGATTGACAGCTTCCGGATTGCGGCAGAATGTCAGGTTTGTAAATGCATCAGTAGTTTCGGCGGCTTCTGCCTGATAAAAAAATAAATCAGAAAAGGAGTTAAGCTATGTACAAAACTTACAGTATGGAGCTTGCGGGCCGTACCTTATCCGTGGATATCGGAAGAGTGGGCAAACAGGCTAACGGATGTGCATTTATGCACTATGGAGAAACAACGGTTTTATCCACAGCTACAGCAAGTGAGAAACCAAGGGAAGGCATTGATTTCTTCCCCTGCAGCGTAGAATATGAGGAAAAATTATATGCGGTAGGCAAGATCCCCGGAGGATTTAACAAACGTGAAGGAAAAGCGTCTGAAAATGCAGTGCTGACAAGCCGTGTCATTGACAGGCCTATGCGTCCTTTATTCCCCAAAGATTACAGAAACGACGTTACCTTAAACAACATGGTAATGAGCGTTGACCCGGAATGCAGACCGGAGCTTGTGGCAATGCTTGGTACAGCTATTGCAACCTGTATTTCCGATATTCCCTTTGACGGTCCCTGCGCAATGACACAGGTGGGCATGAAGGATGGGGAGTTTATTTTGAATCCCAGCCAGGAAGTATGGGATAACGGCGACTTAAGCCTCACTGTTGCATCTACGGCAGAAAAGGTTATCATGATCGAGGCAGGAGCCAATGAGATTCCCGAAGCAAAAATGATCGAGGCAATCTATATGGCCCATGAAGTAAACCAGACCATTATCCAGTTTATTAACGGGATCGTTGCAGAGGTTGGAAAACCCAAGCATGAATATGAAAGCTGCGCGATTCCCCAGGAAATGTTCGATGCCATGAAGGAGATCGTTTCTCCCGAAGAGATGGAAGAAGCGGTATTTACCGACGAGAAGCAGGTACGTGAAGAAAATATCAGAAACGTAACGGCTAAATTAGAAGAAGCATTTGCGGAAAAGGAAGAGTGGCTTCCTGTTTTATCCGAGGCTGTTTACCAGTATCAGAAAAAGACTGTCCGCAAGATGATCTTAAAAGACCACAAGCGTCCTGACGGCCGTCAGTTAAACCAGATCCGGCCCCTGGCTGCAGAAGTGGATATTATTCCCCGTGTTCATGGTTCCGCCATGTTTACCCGTGGACAGACACAGATTTGCAACGTATGTACTTTGGCGCCTCTTTCCGAGGTTCAGAGAGTGGACGGATTGGATGAAAATATTACTTCCAAGAGATATTTACATCATTATAATTTCCCTTCCTATTCCGTAGGAGAGACAAAGGTAAGCAGAGGTCCGGGACGTCGTGAAATCGGTCATGGCGCATTAGCGGAGAAGGCATTGGTTCCCGTACTTCCCAGCGAGGCGGAATTCCCTTATGCGATCCGTACCGTATCCGAGACTTTTGAGTCCAACGGTTCCACCTCCATGGCTTCCACCTGTGCATCCTGTATGTCCTTAATGGCTGCGGGCGTGCCTATCAAGAAAATGGTTGCAGGTATTTCCTGCGGTCTTGTAACAGGGGATACAGATGATGATTATGTACTGCTTACCGACATCCAGGGACTGGAAGATTTCTTCGGCGATATGGACTTTAAGGTAACCGGTACAACAGAAGGTATCACAGCGATCCAGATGGATATTAAGATCCACGGTCTTACAAGACCTATCGTGGAAGGCGCTATTGCAAGATGCCGTGAAGCGAGAGAGTTTATTATGGATAACTGTATGAAGCCTGCCATTGCCGCTCCCAGACCGGAGGTCGGCAAATATGCGCCCAAGATCATCCAGATTCAGATCGATCCTGAGAAGATCGGCGATGTTGTGGGACAGAGAGGCAAGACCATCAATGCCATTATTGACCAGACCGGCGTGAAGATCGATATAACCGATGACGGCGCAGTTTCCGTATGCGGTACAGATACAGCTATGATGAATAAGGCCATTGAGATGATCGAGATTATTACAACCGACTTTGAAGAAGGTCAGATTTTCAAGGGTAAGGTTGTCAGCATTAAGGAATTCGGCGCATTTATCGAGTTCGCACCCGGTAAGGAAGGAATGGTCCATATTTCCAAAATTGCGAGAGAGAGGATCAACCATGTGGAGGATGTGCTTACATTAGGCGATATGGTAACCGTTGTCTGCTTAGGTAAGGACAAGATGGGACGTATCAGCTTCTCCATGAAGGATGTAAAGCAGGATTAATAATAATATTCAGTAATGATAAAGGATATGCCGTACTGATATGCGGTATATCCTTTTTTTTGCTTTTATATAGAATAGTTTTCAGGCATGTTGTCCTGACGGGATTAAGGAAAAAATGTGAGAGCGGAAGCGTCTGAAGCATCAAAAACCCAAATTAATTTTCATGCATATAATTTATTATGATACAAATGCATCATTACTTAGTATTGAATATTAATGAGGTGATTTTCATTGAGTAACTTTAACACAAATTGGATATTTAATCCGCCAAATCTGTTTGGTATGAGGCGAAATCTTAACGGAAACTATTATCAAAACGCATCCCCGCATTCACAGAATGTTGAAGAAAAAGCGGGGAACGCCGTATCAGATTATTCTCAGAATGTCGATACTGCCAAATCGGAGGGAGACGGCGTTTCCTGTGTCTGCGGACCCGGCTTTATAAATCAGCAGGAAGAGCCCGGGCCGATGGGACCAAGAATGGAACAGGGGCTTTCTTGCTGTCAGGGAGGGCTCGGGCCGATGGGAGCAGGAATGGAACAGGAATTTTCCTGCTGTCAGGGAGAACCCGGGCCGATGGGACCAAGAGGGGAACAGGGACCTCCCGGTTGTCCGGGCGAACGCGGAGAACCGGGTCCTCAGGGAGTTACGGGCCCCCAGGGACCACAGGGAGCCACCGGACCCATGGGACCCAGGGGAGAACAAGGTCCCCGCGGACCGGCAGGTCCTCCCGGTTATCCACAGAACAGTGTATTTGCATCCTTTATAAGTCAGGAACTTATCGTCCCGGAAAGCGCCAACCTGCCGCTTAAAACCGATATACCGGATATTACCGGAAATATAACTCTGTGTAACAGCTATTCCATTATGTTGAGTCCCGGCTGTTATGCTGTCTATTATTATGTATCCACAATAATGAAGAAACGTGGTTTCATAAAACTTACTCCCATATTTAATGACTGTGTGCAGGATGCATATGCAGGCTTTGCGAAAGCGGCAGTGAGGAGGGAAAATCTTGAAGTGTCAAGATATTTTATAATTGAAATACTTAGCGATTCCACCTTGTTCTTTGTATGGGATTCTTCAGCAAGCGCATCGGTGGTCAATATGAATCTGAGTATAGAAAAGCTCTACAGATAATGAAATAGTGAATAAGGAGAATTTAATATGCCGACAATAAGTCTTTGCATGATCGTTAAAAATGAAGAAATGCATATAGCACGCTGTCTTGACAGTATAGCAGAACTCGTAGATGAAATTATTATTGTAGATACAGGTTCAACTGACCGGACGGTAGAAATAGCGTCCGCATATACATCGAAGGTTTATTCATATCCATGGACAGACGATTTTTCCGATGCCAGAAATTATTCTTTTTCTAAGGCGTCCATGGATTACTGCATGTGGATGGATGCTGACGATATTATGGAAAAAACGGAGAGGGATAAATTTCTGCAGCTAAAGAAATCTCTTTTACCGGACACGGACATTGTAATGATGAAATACCATACGGCTTTTGATGAAAACGGAAGGCCGTCTTTTTCTTATTTTCGGGAAAGATGGATCAGGAACAGTTCAAAATACCGCTGGGTTGGTGCGGTTCATGAAGTGATCCCGCCCAGTGGAAAGGTAATATATTCCGACATTGCCATATGTCACAAAAAAATAAATGCCAAAGATCCTGACAGAAACCTGAAAATATATCAAAAGATGCTTTCAGACGGAAAGACTTTAGATGCGAGGCAGCAATATTATTACGGGCGGGAATTATACTACCACAAACAGTATGAAGAAGCGGTTTCTGTATTTGAACAGTTTCTGCAATCAGCGGACGGTTGGGTGGAAAATAAAATAGAGGCATGTTCTATTTGTGCCAACTGTTATGAACAGCTGGGCCGGGAAAATTCTGCACTGATGACTCTTTTACGAAGTATGAGTTTTGATCTGCCGCGGGCTGAATTGTGCTGTGATATCGGAAAATATTTTTTAGAACATGGGAATTACCGCAATGCCGTCTATTGGTATGAAACGGCTTTGCATACACAAAAGGATGAATATTCAGGAGGTTTTGTTCTGCCGGACTGCTATGATTATATCCCTCTTTTACAATTATGTGTATGTTACGACAAAATGGGAGACAGGCAAAAGGCAAAGGAATACAATGAAAGGGCAGGGCTGTGTAAGCCTTATTCCAAAGCATATCTTTATAACAAGGATTACTTTGACAGGCTGCAGATTTCCTGATATTTTATAGGGAAAGCTTTTCCGGCATAATGTTTTTAAAGCGGCCGGAAAAGTTGTACATAAGTAACAAATAGATCAAACACTCATAAAATATTTGTAGAAAAAGATATTTTTTTGTCGTATCAATTAAATGTTTTTTTTAAAATAAATTGTAAAGGATGTGTTTGATATGAATCAAAACGGCAATTGTAACTGCTGTTCAAATCAAAGCGATAATCAGTGTTATCCGTCCTGTTGTGAGCGGGGACCGGCAGGACCTAAAGGCGATCAGGGACCTATGGGTCCCCAGGGTATGAAGGGTGATACAGGCTGTCCCGGTCCTAAGGGAGACAAAGGTGATCAGGGACCTATGGGTCCTCAGGGTATTCCCGGCTGTCCCGGCGCAAGAGGTCCGAGAGGAAATACCGGTCCCGTAGGGCCTACAGGCAACACAGGCCCAAGAGGATGTGCAGGTCCAAGAGGATATGCAGGTCCCCAGGGACTTCAGGGCATACAGGGTGTTCGTGGCGATATCGGTCCTAAGGGCGATCCGGGCTGCGAAGGACCTAAGGGCGATCAAGGTCCGCAGGGTCCAGCAGGAAATCCCGGACCTACCGGACCGGTTGGGCCACAGGGCGATATAGGCCCCCAGGGACCCAGGGGTATTCCCGGCGTTACGGGTCCTACCGGTCCGACAGGACCTATGGGTCCCCAGGGTGTGACCGGTGCACAAGGTATTCAGGGCGTAACAGGTCCTATTGGAATTCAGGGACCGAAAGGCTGCCCGGGAGATGACGGAGCAACGGGACCTACCGGAGCCACAGGCCCAACAGGAGCAACAGGGGCGACCGGAGCTGACGGAGCAACAGGAGCCACGGGAGCGACCGGAGCTGACGGAGCCACAGGCCCAACAGGAGCAACGGGGGCAACAGGAGCTGACGGAGCCACTGGCCCAACAGGAGTAACAGGCCCAACAGGAGCCACCGGAATAACCGGTGCCACGGGAGCCACCGGAGCAACTGGAGTAACGGGCCCTACCGGAGCCACCGGCCCAACGGGTATTGCCGGCACAGGAGCTATCATTCCGTTTGCATCAGGGCTTCCGGTTGCATTGACGACGATTGCCGGAGGGCTTGCAGGACTTCCCGCTTTTGTTGGTTTTGGAAGCAGCGCCCAGGGACTTACGCTGTTAGGTTCTACAATTGATATTACAAATGCTGCCGGAACGCTTTCCAACTTTGCTTTTCAGGTTCCGCGTGCAGGTACAATTACTTCATTTAGTGCATTCTTCAGTACAACGGTGGCTTTATCCTTGGTAGGTTCCACAGTTACGGTAAATGCTCAGATATATCAGTCAACAACACCGAACAATGTATTTTCTCCCATAGCCGGAACATTGATCAGTCTGACGCCATCACTTTCCGGGCTTATATCTGTCGGGACATTGTTAAATGGTGCCCTTACAGGCCTCAATATTCCGGTAACGGCCCAAACACGACTGATGCTGGTATTTTCGGCAACGGCAAGCGGTTTAACTCTGGTCAATACCGTTACAGGATATGCAAGTGCCGGTTTAAGCATTAACTAACAACAGATATAATCATTATTTAGTTTGATATTAGGGACTTTAAAGATTATGTCATAAAGATAAAAAGGCTGTCGCGAGGTAAAATATTTACCGATGCGGCAGCTTTATTGTGTAAGCGGCAAAATAGACTAAAAAACAGCGAAGTAAGAACAACGCAGAGCGAAAACGATTGAAAAAAATACTTTATTATTTTATAATTTCCCATAAAAGAGTCAAGTTGCGGCTGAAACTTGCAGGAGGTTCTAATGATAGTTGAAAATGCTGAAATTGGGGACATTGATTCGTTGACGGATTTAAGGATAGCATATTTAAAAGAGGATTACGGTAAATTAGAAGAGGAAGATATATCGAAAATAAGGCGGGATTTACCGGATTATTTCAAAAAGAATCTTAATGAGAACATTTTTTGTTATCTGATCAGGGATGAAGAAAGCGTCATTGCCTGTGCCTTTTTACTGGTGGTTGAAAAACCAATGAGTCCGGCATTTATAACAGGTAAAACAGGGACGGTATTAAATGTTTATACAAATCCGGCATACCGGCATAGAGGGTGTGCGAAAAAGATTATGAACAAACTTTTGTCAGACGCAATGGAAAAAAACTTAAGTTTTGTAGAGCTTAAAGCCACAGAGGACGGATATCATTTGTATAAATCGGTTGGATTTACAGATGAGGTATCGAAATATCATGTTATGAAATGGTATCATCAGCAGTAGATGAAAGGAGACAGCATTATGACATCAAAAGAGAAAAAAGATTACCTTCTTAAAGAAGTCATAAAGCCTCAATTTAAAAACGCAGGCTATCAGATGGCAGGGATAAATTTTTATTCCATGCGGGATGATTGCTGCCTGGCGGTCAGAATACATAGTTCACAGTTTAATTCGGCATCTAACGGATTTGGCTTTTGGTTCAAAATTACGACATTTCCCAAAGATGTATCAAAGGAAATTTTAAAAGGAGAATTTTTTGGAGAAGTATTTACAGAAAGGGAATTGCTGCCGGATTGTGGTTATTTTCATCCTTATAGAGATACCAGGGGATATCTGCTTACTCCATATAAAAACGACAGTCCCCAGGACATGGATTTAGAGGATGTAGGGAAGCGTATCAACGATGATTTATGTCAGTACATATTGCCACAGCTCGAAGCCATAAAGACTTTTGATGACTGGGAGAGACAAAAAGAGGAAGGTACTAAAAAACTTCATTCTCAAAGGGTAAAGCTTTTAAGTTATTTTAGCAGCGCACAGATGCAGTATCTGGATTATGATGAAAGAAGCTTCCGCTCGTTGGCTGAATGGAGAAAAATGCTTGAACTCTCTGTTGGGGAAATAAAGGAAAATAAATTGCTTTACAAGCAGATAAAGGCATCTTCCCAAAATCCGGCGGAGGATAAATGGAAAATAATCATGGCGGCATTAGAGGCAGAAGGAGAATATTTGAATGAGTAACCATTTAGTAAAAAACAAATCTGAAAAAGAAGAAAATGTAGGGATTAAATTTTATAAAAGCTGTGGCAAAGTAGTGGTTGGATGTAGTATTATATCTTTTGCAGAAAAAGATGTTATAAGTTTTGCCAAACGGCAATTAGACAGAGAACTTGATAATAATGGTTAGCTGTCTAGCACATTGTGAACACAGTGCAAAACAATTTCATTTGTTTTGTTGACACTGTTTGCAGTTTTGCATATAATAAAAGTAAAGGAGGAATAAGTTTATGGCTACAACAAATATTAATGTCCGTGTGGATTCCACATTAAAACAAGAAGCAGAAGCGCTGTTTAATGATCTCGGTTTAAGTATGTCTTCTGCAATTAATATGTTTTTGCGTTCTGCTGTCAGTCATGATGGTATTCCGTTTGAAGTAAGAAGGCAGGCACCAAATGCAGAGACAAAAGCAGCACTTGATGAATACGAAGAAATGAAAAAGAATCCGGGCAATTATAAGCGTTATGAGTCTTTTGATGAACTTTTAGATGAGGTACTTGCCGATGCTTAAAATTGTTCCATCAAATCAATTTAAAAAGGATTTAAAGCTTGCAAAAAAGCGAGGCTATAAAATAGAGCATTTACGAGATGTTATTAATACATTAGCGAGGGAACAAAAGCTGAATGAAAGGTATCATGACCATGGATTGACGGGAAATTACAGCGGATTCCGTGAGTGTCATGTTGAGCCGGATTGGCTTCTGATTTACCGCATCAGCAAAGATGCACTTGAATTGTTTCTATTTCGGACGGGAACGCATTCAGATTTATTTTAGAAAGCATCAGGAATGATAGAACTTATCATTCCCGATGCTTTCTCATTTTATCTTCATATGAAATTCATAAGAATGTGCTACAATAAACATCATAAAGAAAGCAAAGAGAAAAACAAGAAGGAAAAAAGAGGCCATGAAAATTCTATTTTTAGAGGATGAACCCACTATCCGGGAAGTTCTGACAGAATACATGAAAATGCAAAACTACGAGATAACCTGCGCCGGGGACGGGGAAAAGGCGCTGGAATTTTTGAAAGAGGAAGCCTTTGACATGGCGGTTTTAGACATTATGGTGCCGAAAGTAAGCGGGCTTGAAGTGCTTTCCTTTATCAAGGAAAACAAGCCGGAAACCGCCACTATCATGCTGACGGCTTTGGATGATGAAAAGACCCAGGTGCAGGCTTTTAACGCCTATGCCGATGATTATGTCATTAAGCCGGTATCGCCCATTATCCTGTTAAAAAGAATGGAAACCATTCTTCGGCGGGTAAAAAAGGGAGAGCAGAAGGAAGAAAAGGGACTGGTCATCCATGGGGATTCCTATCAGGCCTTTTATGATGGAAAGCCCCTGGAACTGACCTTAAGCGAATTTCTTCTTCTGCAGGTTTTGGAAAAGGAGAAAAACAGGGCTTTCACAAGGGAACAGCTGATCTTAAAGATTTTCAATGAAGATTATGTAGGAAATGACCGGATCATAGACGCCCATGTAAAAAATCTGAGGAAAAAGCTGCCGAAGAATTATATCAAAACGGTAATCGGAATAGGGTATCAGTTTAAGGAAGGGGATTGATGACATGAAGCTGTCGAAGAAAACATTTTTGTACAGTATCATCCTGGCAGCGGGAATGGTCGCATTAGTCATCATATATTTTGTTCTGATGCTGCCGTCTTTGTATGTGGATTATGTGATGGACAGTAATCTGCAGTCCGTGGTGGATATACAAGAGGGTTATATGGAAAAGGGAAATTATGAGGGACTGGAAGTGAAAAATCCCAGCGCCGTCTATACGGTGGAAATTCCCATGGAAGGGGAGCAGATTTATATCACGGGAAAGTTTTTGAAGCTGACCCTTGCAGTACAGGATGAAGAACTGCTGGAAATCCTGGATCATTTCCGCATGATGATGAAAGGCGGAGGAAATTTAGAGCAGATGCAAGAGGATCAGGAGACGGGGGAGAATGAACGGGAGGTTACGCAGGAAGAGCTTACTGATCTGTGGAACAGGATGAAGGATAAATTCCTGACTGAAGACATGGTTTCAGAGGAGTATCCTGTAAAAGCGGAACTGGAATTAAAAACGGACCAGGGTATATATAGAGAAGAATACCACAAGTTTCACAGGATATCCGATGAGGTAATGGTATATGAATACGGTATTTCCGATGAGGATTATGGTTATACAACTTATGTCGCTATGGGAAAAACGGAAAAAGGGATTGTTTTTACCATTCTGCCCGCCATGACGCCGAGTATGGAGGAAATTACGCCGGTGGTCATAAGCAGTCTTCCCATGATCGTTACGGTGGTATTTCTGGCAGTCCTGGTAGCTTCTGGATTCTTTTCGAGAAAAATCGTCAACCCGGTCATCCGCCTTGCGTCTCATGTGGAAAGTGCCAGAATGTCGGAGGATTTTGCAGTTGGATCCTTTGAAGCGGAAAGCGAGGATGAGATCGGAACGCTGGCTAAGGCGTTAAATGAGTTATATGATAAGCTGCGGGAAAGCTATCTGGAATTAGAGGAGCAGAACAGGATTTTAGAAGAGGAAAACGAACGGCAGGAGGTATTCATGCGGGCATCTTCCCATCAGCTGAAAACCCCTGTTGCGGCAGCCCTGCTTTTGGTAGAAGGCATGATAAACGAAGTGGGGAAATATAAGGATGCAAAGGCGTACCTTCCGGAGGTCAAAAAACAGCTTTTATCCATGAGGAAGATTGTGGAGGATATTTTGGACTTAAATCATCATGCCAGAAATCCTGAAAAGGAAACGGTTGCAATAGAAGGGCTTACCAAAGAAGTTTTAAAGGCATATGAAGTGCAGATGGAAAGCCGTAAGCTTATGCTAACTGTGGAGGGGAGTAAATCCCTTCAGACAGACAGGGAAATGATGAAAAAAATTATTGACAATCTGGTTTCCAACAGTGTGCAGCATACGAAGGAAGGGGAGCGGATCGAGATAGAGATAAATGAAGAAAGCCTGCGTATCAGAAATTACGGAAGCCACATAGAAGAGAAGCTTCTTTCAAATATTTTCGAGCCCTTTGTCAGCAGCGACACAAGGGAAAAGGGAAAAGGGCTGGGTCTGTATGTGGCGGCTTACTATTGCAGGGTATTAAACTGCGCGTTGAAAATCAGGAATATGGAAGGCGGAGTAGAGGCAGAGCTGGTTTTTGAAAAGGCCGGAAAAATATGCGGGGAAAAAGAGGAGGAGAATTATGCTTTTAACAATTAAGCAATTGCAGGTAAAATACGGGAACCATACGGCGTTACAGATTCACACACCTATTTCTTTTGAGGAAGGAGAACGTATCGGGATCATCGGTTCCAACGGAGCGGGAAAGACCACTTTAGTAAAAGCCCTTTTGGGAATGGTGGATTATGAAGGAAGCGTTGTGACAGACCTTGCACCAGAGGAAATGGCTGCACACATGCAGTTTAACGAATATGTGACTACCATGCCGGTAAAGTACATTATGGAAATGATACTGGACACCCGTATAAAGGATAATAAGAGGCTCCTGGAACTGATTGAATTTTTTGATTTTGGTCCCTGCCTTTCCAAAAGATTTAATGCCCTTTCGGGCGGACAGAAGCAGAGGTTTACCATTATCATGATCATGCTGCAGGATGCGGCGCTGACCTTTTACGATGAGGTAACCTCGGGACTGGATTTTGAAACAAGGCAGAAATTGATGGAAAAGTTGGTGGAGTGGTATCGGGATAAGGATGATACCCTGATCATGGTTTCTCATTATTATGAGGAATTGGAACAGCTTGCGGATAAGATACTGATCCTGGATGAGGGAAAGGTAATTGCCTACGGAAAAAAGGAAGAACTTTTTCAGACCTATTGCGGAAATGCCATCTTTATTCTGGAAAATGATGAAAAAAACAGCAGGTTGTCGGAGGATTTTGTCCATCTGGCTGCGCCTAATCATTTAATTGCCCTGTCAGGCAGGAGCAGGGAGGAAGAGGAGAAGATCATTTCCCTTCTGATAGAAAACGATGTGAACTTTAAAAGAAGCAATTGCGATATTGAGATCATGTTTATCAATGCAAAAGAAAGCTATTACAAAAGACAGGCGGAGGGAAGATAACATGGGACGGATAAAAGCGGAAAAAAGCAGGATAAAAAATAAGGGAAAGAAGGGAATGTAAAATGGTAAAACAGGAAAGAAAAGCAAAGAGTAAAAGATGCGGTCTGCGCATGATTCAATATGAAGTGAGAAATATGAACGGCAACCTGATGTCCCACTTTTTCGGGATCGTATTTCCCAATGTGATGTGTCTGATCCTGTCCAAAACGGTGGGAACCTCCCTTTCGGATGATATAAGGAGAGAAGTCATGACGACCATTATGCTGTCCATGTCCCTTATCATGCCCATGTCCATCATGATGCTTGGCTATGGAGCCGTCTATTCCCAGGAGGTGGAGAGAGGAGTTCCCTTAAGGATGCGCCTGTTCGGCTTCGGGGAAAAGAGCCTCATAGCGGCAAAGATCATTGCCCATCTGATCCTGCTGACGGTCTCTTTTGTGGTATTTGCCCTGTTTCAGATATTGGTCATGGATATTCAGAAACCGGCTGTGGGCTCTTTGATCTGTCTGGTCCTCTCCCTGTACTTCATCGGGGCGGTCCTGTTAGTCATAGCATATGCCCTGGCAGGGATTTTTAAAAAATTCAGCGTTACCTTCGGAATCTGCATGACTATTTACTTTATGATGATGATCCTGACGGGCATGATGGGAATGAAGACAAACCAGCTGCCGGATATCCTTCAAAGCGTAGCAAAAACCCTCCCCATGACCTATATCAGCAATGACTTCATTACCTTTTGGCAGGGAGGGTCTTATAACTTTATGCCTTATATACAATCCTGTATCTTTTTTGCAGCCTTAGCGGGCCTCCTTCTGATGGCGTCCTTTTACAAAAACAGAAGAGTTGTAAAATAAATTATACGCTTTCGTGGAAGGTCCTGCTGATAACATCCGCCTGTTGTTCCGGCGTCAGCTTAATGAAGTTTACGGCGTAGCCGGAAACGCGGATGGTAAGCTGGGGATACTTTTCGGGATTTTTCTGGGCATCAAGTAAAGTGTCGCGGTTTAATACGTTGACATTTAAATGATGTCCGCCCTTTGTGGCATAGCCGTCTAATAAGTTTACGAGATTGTCTACCTGTGCCTGATTTTCCATAATGAAATACCTCCTGATTAAAAGTGGAAACGCAATGTATACGTTTTGGTTAATGATTTAAATTTAATAATAGTAATTATTACTGTAATTTAATCATAACAGATTCTTCGGATTAGTCCAGTCTTTTTATAAGAATTTCATGTATTTTTCCAAGTACATTCTAAAAGAGAGAAATAGGGTGGTACTCACGTTGCAGTGTTTGCCAAAAGTCCCTGCATATCTTTCGGCGTTTAACCCTGTTTTACTCTAAAAATACCCCTCAACTTGAACATGAAACGGAAAGTAGCATAAAAATAAGGCCATGTATATGGTTGTTGGTAGTGCAGCCGCGTCTTTCAAATTATGATGACATCATAAAACAGGAGGATGGTTGTATTATGAGTAAGCAAACAATTATATCGGCAAAACATTTAAAAAAGTCTTTTGGCAGTAAAGAGAATGTGCAGACGATCTATTCGGATTTGGACATTGATATTTATAAAGGAGACTTTACGGTTATTATGGGCTCATCGGGAGCGGGAAAATCTACCTTAATGTATTCCTTATCGGGAATGGATAAACCGGATGGCGGGGAAATCGACTTTGACGGTACGGATATTACGAAACTAAACAGCGACAAGCTGGCGGTTTTCAGACGGAGCGAATGCGGGTTCGTATTCCAGCAGATCTATCTCATCGATAAAATGAGTCTCATGGATAACGTCGTTACAGCGGGAGTGTTGAAAAGCAAGAGTAAAGAAGAGATTAGAAACCGTGCAAAAGAGCTTTTTTCTTTGGTAAATATCCCGGAAATCACATGGAAGAAAACCCCGTCCCAGATTTCCGGCGGCGAAGCACAAAGGGCAGGCATTGTAAGGGCGGTCATCAATGATCCCAATGTACTCTTTGCAGATGAGCCGACGGGTGCGTTAAATTCAGCAAACGGAACGGCAGTCCTTAATGTTTTTACTTCCCTTCATGAAAAAGGGCAGAGCATTGTCATGGTTACCCATGACAGGAAATCAGCATTAAGGGGCAACCGCATTCTTTATATCAAAGACGGTAAAATTTTTGGCGAGTGTGATTTGGGAAAATATGAGCCGGATAACGCCGAAAGAACGGAAAAGTTTGAAAAGTTCATTACGGAAATGGGGTGGTAGTAATGAATAAGACATCGACGTTGGTCATCCATAATCTGAAGAAAACAAAAGGACAGTATATCTCCTTTGGCTTGATTATCTGTCTGACGGCATTGATTATGAATATTGCCCTTGTGCTCGCCTTTCAGACATTCCATGCATATGACAGCCTTTTTTTGGAACTGGATACCGCAGATATTAATATTTTAATACCACAGTTTCAGGATGATGATGGAATCATGGCTGAGATTGAAAAAATCGACGGGGTATCGATGGTGGAAAAGCACGGCGGCGTATTTGTTGCGGCAACAGTCCGTGAATTTGCGGATTCGGATTTTGATATGAATACCGTTTTTTATGATCTTGACGAGGCGAGGACGCTGAACCGGCTCAATGTATCAGAAAATCCTGAAAATGATGAAAACACTGTTTATATACCCATGTATATGAAGGAACTGGGGGGATTTACCGAAGGCGGCAGTATAACCTATTCCATTGATGGCAAGGATGCTGCTTATAAAATCGGCGGAATCGTATCGGAAATGCAATATGGAAATTATGGCACCGGACTGATCGGCGGATATCTTCCAGCAGCCGCTTATGAGAGCTTTGCGAAAGAGCACAGCGAACATGTCATTACGGAATATTCCTTAAGGACTGCCCGTAACGCCGATTTAACCCAAATCAAGAATGATGTATCTGAAATTCTTAGCGATAAAGGAATTACGGCGTTAAATATCAATGACAGAGCTGCGGCTAAGCAGACCAGGACGATGGTTTGTACTCTGCTCATTATCATATTTCTGGCGCTGGCGGCCATTATACTGGCGGTAAGTATTTTTTTAAGCAGCTTTCGGATACGCAGTACGATTGAGGATGAACTGGCACAGATGGGCGTCTTAAAGGCCATTGGTTATACGGGAAATATGATCGTCCGTTCGGCAGTCTGGCCTTATACGTTCTCCGGCATTGTTGCAACGGTAATCGGCGCGGTGTTATCTTATGCAGCCCTGCCCGGTGTGGCCAAAGTTTTGGCGATCCAGTCGGGATTTACCTATACGCCGGTATTTGATACTGCCGCACTGTTTATTGTGGTGCTCGTGCCTACGTTTGTGATCTTTCTGTTTGCTTACCTTTCGGCAGTGAAAATCTATAAGCTGGAGCCTATAGATGCCATCAGAGGCGTTGCCGGAAAAGGCGGTACGGGGCAGAATATATTGCTGGCCGCTTTGTCCGTTGGTATAATGGTACTGTTATCCTTTGCAGGGACGCTCCTTTATAATGTCAGCGTCAAGCCTGATAATTTTATGGATACCCTTTCGGAAGAATCGCCTTCGGTTATTTTTATGGCACAGAATGATAAAATGCCGGAGTTAAAAGAGGTGCTTAAAGACGATGACAGGGTAAAACTTGTTTTGGAATACGCTTCGGTATCTGTGAGCTATGCAGACGGGAGTCTTACGGGCTTTGTGTGCGAGGACTTTGGAAAGGTAACGAATGATATATGCTACGAGGGGCGCAGTCCTGAAGGCGAAGATGAAATCGCAGTGGGAAATGCCCTTGCTAAGGACTACCCAATCGGAAGTAAGATAGAGCTTTCCGCTTCCGGCAGCTCGGAAGTTTACGTGGTAACCGGATATATTCAAAGTGTGAATCATGCCGGAAAGGTATGCCAGCTGACAAGTAAAGGTTACGAAAAAATCGGAGAGGGAACGGGCAGTCTCAATGTTTACCTGTATGATAAAATAGCCGGAGATTTTATAGAAGAATATGAAGAAGAGCATGAAGACCTTGTGATATCTTCGGTAAATTATGAAAAACTTAGCGAAAACGGCAGGACAATGTATGCAGGTATTGTTTCGGTAGTAGTAGTGGTTCTGTTTGTGGTTTCCATTCTGATGGTACTGCTTGTGCTGTATGTGATCATTCATTCCATGATAAGCAGGCGCAGGCAGGAATTTGGAATATATAAGGCCATCGGATATACGAGCAGGCAGCTTACCATAATGACGGTAACCGGTTTTATACCTGTGGTAGCTGTGTCCGCAGGGGTGTCGGCAGTCCTGGGGCTCTGGTATCTTCCGGTAATCAACAATGAGATTTTCAGTCAGATCGGAGCCATAAAAAATCATTTCGAAGTATCAATTGGGATTCTGCTTGTATTTGCAATTATTTTTACTGCCGTGGCGTTTGTTTTAAGCGTACTTCTGGCAGCACCTATCAAAAAAATTACGGCATATTCCCTTTTAAAGGAATAGCAAAAAACGGAGGTTTAAGATGAATTTTTCAGAAAAATTAAAAGAAATACGAAAAAACGAAGGATTGTCCCAGGAACAGCTTGCCGAGAAAATCGGCGTGTCAAGGCAGGCTATTACAAAGTGGGAAACGGGAAAGGGACTGCCGGATGTTGAAAATATGGTAATCATAGCGGAAATTTTTAAAACAACGCTGGATGAACTGCTCAGGGGTTCCGCCGAAAGGCAGGAAGTGAAGAAAACGGTTTTTGTCAGTGAAACCATTTATGATATTGACCGTGAGAAACATTTTGACGTCAATATAGGAAATGCGGCGGCCGTTATATTGTCTTCGGGGACGGATGAGAAACTGCACATTAAGCTGTCCTCCGAAACGATCGAGAATCTGGACGAGGTGTTTAAGATCAAGCTGGATGAAAAGAAAAACAAGCTGGATGTAAACTGTCTGAACAAAAACAAACTGAGCCGTTATGAAGCGGAAGATTCATTAAAGGTTGAGATCATCCTTCCCGGAAAATATTCTGACCAGTGCGAGGTGGCGGCTTCTGTTAAGCTTCTTGTGATAGACAATCTTCATCTGCGCCGGTTGGAGTATGATGGAAATGCGGCAGAAGTCATGATCTCAAACAGCAGCGGCAGCCTGGAATTTACCGCAAAAACGGATTATGACATTACCGTTGATAAAATTACGGGAAGGCTGGATATCTACCAATGGAAGGCAAAAGCAATCGTCCATATCCCGGAAAAAAATATTGTCAATGTCATAAACAAAGGACGAAAATGTAATGTTTATTATATAAAAGAGGGCCATGTCACAGAATATGAAAATTCAGCTGACGGCGAAAACGAGCTTAGTGTTTCGGGGGTTTCTTCTGAGTTGGTCGTAGATTTAACGACCATTTGATCAAGGAAAATTGTTCTCAAGGATTTGTTTTTGGGAGAATAAAGAATCTATTATCAATAATGATTTTAATTAGGTAATTGTGAATTCGTTTTGCAATTACCTAAAATTTTATTTATGTTATTGGACGTTTGTCGAAAATCTGCTTTTTAGATGGTAAAATAAATATATTTATTGAATAATGAGAAATATTGAGAGAGGAATAGTATTAATGAATAAAAGTTTTAGAAACAAACTATTTATCTGTTTTTTGTTAATGTTACTTATCACAGGGTGCGGAAAAAAAGAAGTAGAGAATGAAAATCTTATTGAAAAAGAAGCAGATGAAAAGGCGGATGAAAATCTTGTTAAAGAGGAATCAGAAGAGATAACGGAAGAAGTTTTGATAAGTGATAATAATATGGAAGCGGAAGATAATACGCCTAAAGAAGAGGAAACAGACAGAGGGAAAGAAAGCCCTCTTGCAGTTTATGGCGGAGAGCAGTTAGGAAAGGAAATTCAATACTGTCATGAAGCGGACTATGACCAGGATGGGAAAAATGAAGTGATTTTTACCATTGAAACAGATAGGACGGATGAAGAAGAATTGGACCGGATGGAGATATATTTTGTAGATGATGATTATGAGATAACGCTGATCGATACCCAAAAGATCGGAATGCCGGAAGACCAGCAGGACAGAGAAGAGTACGTATGGTATCCACATGGTAACGCATTAGGAAAGCATAATGGCAGCCCTGGTTTCTGTCAAAGATTTATTGTAGCTGGCTCTAATGGATATTTCAAGGAAATCTTGTATGGTTGTATTGAAGGAGAGCCCATAAAATTGAAAGAGAGTGAAGGAGTAGATACAGTAAATCACGGAGTTTACCTTAGGACAACCTATCTTTATGATGGAAGTATAAGTGATGTCACAGATAAAGGATTTTTAAAAATATGTGCAGGGGATTTTTCGGGAGTTGTTGGCGGAACAGGAAATCTGAACGAAGATTTAGAAAAGTGGTATGCTGATAAAATTATCCCACAGGGATTCCAGTATTATGAATGTGACGTGGACCATGACGGAACCAATGAATTATATATAGTGGGAAAAACAGGTTCAGCAGCAGTCTTCCATAAAGGAAGAGAAGGAATGGAATGCTGGGCATACGATTCCTTTTTGGAACTTTTGGATGATGGTAGTTTTTTGCATTTGCAAAGCGTGTATGAAGATTTAGGGACAAGCTGCGACATAAGTAGTGTAATATGCTTTGATTCCAACGGTAATCAGGAAATAGTAGACGAATATGCGAGAGTGTGGATTAACGGGGAAATTGCAGATTGGGAAAATTCGGAGATTCTTAAAGAATTTTCAATTGAAAAGAATTTTGAAGAAAAAGGATGTTTTTACTTTCAGAACAGAAATCCCATAACAGAGAATGAGTATTTTAATAGCCTGTGTACTTTGTGTGTATGGTAAATCTGCTTAAAAAGCAAAAGGAGGTTCGTGACCAGTGATGTGGATGAGAAAAATAAAGCTACCTGTAAATGCAGCTTTTTTGAAGTGATATTAGGCGGCGGAATTATGATTTTGTCTTTTCTTTGTGTTTATTTTATGGCAGTGCTGGTAATGATGTAAAGGCAATACTGAATTATAGATCATAGAGATGTTCAGAATTGGATAAAGTTCATATTACCTAAACCTTAATTATATCACAAATCAGACACAACACCACAAAATCTTACACGAACGGCTAAAAACAGGTACTGAAAAATTTTTTGTGCTCATTTTATGCCCCTAAAGGGCAAAAAAAGATGCAAATTAAATTTTCAGTACCTGTTTTTGGCCGTTCGTGTAAGAAAATAATGGATCGTGGTTGAATTCTGTTATAATTGTTCAAAATCAGGATGAACCAGTAAAAGAACAG
>DEUB01000040.1 GCA_002362385.1 Lachnospiraceae bacterium UBA3273 | reverse complement strand
CGGTGACGGCAGTTGGAAGAGAGGTATTTTGATGTTAAAGAAACTGAATCAAATTATAAATATAGTAATCGGTTCTTTTGTAGGAGTTTTCATTGGTCACGGAATATATGCGTTTTGGGATTATAGGACACATTGTGATTTATATGCTATGCAATCAGCACCGTGGTATACAAGTGTTTTTGTTTATGGCATAGTTATGCTTATTTTTGTGGCAGTGGCGGTTATTGCGAAACTGATTATTCGGAAAAATATAAAGAAAGAAAAGTAATCATCGGACAGCATATCCCCGATAATCCACAGTCGGACAAGGGCAGGGCAGGCATCCCCAGCATTCCGGTAGATTGGGGAATCGGGGAGCAGGGAAAGGAGGTGAAGGACGACATGAAATTTGACCGTGGAACGTAGATAAAGCGCCTTTGCATGGAACAATAAACTGTTCGGACTTATATTGAGGGAGCAGGAGCGGTTCTGAATGACAGAGGGGCCGCAATATAAAAAAAAATTGACGATAATGGAGGACTTGAAAAATGAGTGTAAATGGAATAGGGGCAGCAGGATATCCGGCATGGCAGGGAGCAAGAAAAGCACAGCAGAATACGGCAGGAAAGAGTCTTGCAGAGTCGGTAAACAATGTGGCAGGCAAAAAAGGACATATTGTCTATATGAAAACAGATGATATGCTGTATTCCGGTGGGAATGGTTCAGGATTGTCTTTCTACATCAAGTATGCGGAAGGTTCAACAGATGATGATCCGACTGTGGTTGCAAAAGGAGTTGATGAGAATGGGGATGAATTTGAGCAGACCATACATATCAACAAGATCAATCCGAAATCTGCGACAATCGTGGAGATGAGGGCGTTGGAAGCATATACAGGTGTGGAGAAGCAGAATGGCTTTAGTTCCCTTCCGATGGGGACAGGGAACATGGGACTAAATGACAGACGGGATTTCATGGATATGTTCAGGAATGCCATAAGCGATATGAATCTGTTAAGCCAGAAGAAGGCTGCGGCATATTACCAGTACAGTATGCAGGCATATTGGGATTTCATGAATAAGAGATAAATCCTGCAGACGTATATCTCTAATAAGTCACAGAGGGCTGACAGGGCAGGCTTCCCCAGTTCGGGGAGCAGGGAGAGGACATATTATGAAAGAACGTATAAAGAACCGGGTACATGAATTGTACTGGAACGATGATATAAACTGTGCGAGAACAACAATCATTTGTTTAACTGAATTATTTGAAACTGCTGTTGAACCGCAAACAATCTGGTCTGCTGTTGGATTGCATGGCGCCGGAGGGTATAGAGCGCAGTGTGGAATAGTTGAAGGTACACTTATGTTTATAGGGATATATCTTCATAAATTGGGAAAGACAGAAAACGAAATAGTATCTGCCTGTTATAATTTTGCATCAGCTTTTGAGAAAGCATTTGGCTCATTAAGATGTTTTGAACTACGCCCTACGGGTTTTTCGGAGAATGATCCACCACATATGTGTGAAAAT
Source organism: Lachnospiraceae bacterium UBA3273 (assembly GCA_002362385.1). Lineage (GTDB taxonomy): Bacteria > Bacillota > Clostridia > Lachnospirales > Lachnospiraceae > UBA2882. The sequence continues at coordinate 998 of DEUB01000040.1, read as the reverse complement.
CTGACTTGTGATGGAATCGAATTTGCATATCAATATATTTTAGAGGTCACAAAATAATATCCCGAATAAGCCACAGAGGACGGGCAGGGCAGGCATCCCCGGCATTCCGGCAGATTGGGGAATCGGGGAGCAGGATTTATTTTTTGAATGGGAGATGTAGATATGGGAAAGGGCGCAGGCAGTGTATCCATTATAGGCGGAGCAGATGGGCCTACAAGTATTTTTATTGTAGGAAAAGACGGCAAGGTAAAGCTTACAACACGCATACAGAATTACTTCCGCAAATTGAAAAGGAACAGACTAAAAAAGCGGATCACTGCCAATCCTCATACGCTGGAGGAAGTCATGGAATGGTTGAAACGGGAGCATAGCGCTGTGGAGGTTTCGCAACAGTCTCATAATTATCTGGAGCAGAAGCAGTCCCTAAAGGCATCACTTATCATGCGTCACCGCCCAGATTTGCTTGGGGAGCTGATAAATTTGGAGCCGCCCGAAGGGGAAGATGTCGAAGCATTAAAAGCATTTTGTGAAAAGATTCAGGAACGGGAGAAGATGGCAGCGGAAATTGCAGATGACATCTTCCCATTAGATTTTCACATATATGAGATTAAATGGTCAGAGAATGACCGTATGCAGATAGGGGTGGAAACTGTCTGGCAGGTGCTTGACGGTTCATTCAGCGGGGATAAGAAAACCATGAAACAGTTAAGGAAACTGTATAAAAAGATATATTTGTATTACGGTGTCACCGCCGAAGATATAAAAAATGAGACGGAAAGGTACAAATCACTTTTAGGCGTGTTGTGTTCATAGGTGCCCGGTTTCCAACCGGATAGGAGGAAATTGAAATGGATATTACAGGAATAGCAAAAAGCCATCAGGCAGGCATCCGAAAGACAGGAAAGACATCATCTAAGAAAGACTGGAAGCTGTCTGATTCCCTCCGGGAGAAGATAACGGAATATGCCAGGGAGGATGCGGCGCAGAATGTCTATATG
>DEUB01000008.1 GCA_002362385.1 Lachnospiraceae bacterium UBA3273 | reverse complement strand
GGATAAAACTACGGAAACTCAAGATTATTATAAAGTTGATCTTGTAGCCGGACAGACATATCATATTGTTGCACCAGATTTTGACCAATGTAGTGCTACAACAACTATAATAAGGCTGAGAAGTGGAGGAAATACTTATTCTGTCAGTTCTAATTTAAAAATGAATGGAAAAATAAATGAAAATGGTCAATTATATATTGAATATACACCTCAAAATACAGGAACGGCATATCTGTCTTTCGAAAACTATATAGGGGAACAATACAAATATACAATCGGGATTTGTAATGCTGGAGCATCTGCTGTAGACTATAATGCATTAAAAGCGTTTGTAACAAGATTGTACAGAACGTGTTTAGATCGAGGACCGGATCCTTCGGGATTAAATACATGGGTAGAAAGTCTTGCTAATAAATCAAAAAGCGGAGCAGTAGTAGCTTATGGTTTTGTTTTTAGTCAGGAGTTTCAAAATAAAAATCTATGTAATGAAGATTATGTAAAAGCTTTATATAGGGCTTTTCTTGGAAGAGAATATGATGAGGCCGGATTAGCATCATGGATCAATGATTTGGAATCTGGAAAGACCAGGGAAGAAGTGTTTAATGGTTTTTCACAAAGCAATGAATTTAGAGGACTTTGCTCGTCTTATGGAATTGAATTGGGAAGTCCGATCAGTATTCCCCAATATGGAACAGTTCCTACAGGGAAATGTTGTGTGTGTGGAAGGGAGAGCGGAGTAACTGAGTTTGTGACTAGAATGTATAATGTTTGCTTAGATCGTAATCCTGATGATGAAGGATTGAATACGTGGACTACATGTTTATGGAATCATAGCAAGAGCGGAGCAGAAGTGGCATATGGTTTTATCTTTTCTCCAGAATTCCAAAATAGAAATATGAGTAACGAAGATTTTGTGGAATATATGTATAAAGCATTTTTTGGAAGGGGTTCGGATCCGGAAGGAAAGAGCACATGGGTTAGTGTATTGCAAGGCGGACAATCTCGTGAAGCTGTATTTAGAGGATTTGTTGGTAGTCAAGAGTTTTCTAATTTGTGTAATAAATATGGCATTAAGAGAGACTAGAACCACTAAGATATTATAATCTGAAAATTGAATATAAATCTAAAGAAACACGCTATACATAAGAGAGGATTTCGTAAGGTGTAATTTGTGTATATCTTTAAATTACATTTTGGATTGAAACCCTTAACGCATACTACAAAGAAGCAGATATTTTGTTTGTACAAGATAGCTGCTTCTTTATTTTGTGATGTGGTGGAACGGAAATGGCAGGGCGGAGCGTTTGCTCCATTTTTGGCATGGTGGTTAAGTGAAGGATATGGAAATTACCAAAGAGTTTCCCCTCTTATGGTTTCTTTACCAATTTCCTTATTAATTCTCTGCTTGAATGAACGTCTCCTTGTGCTTATTTGTACAATGTGCCCGTTTTCAAAATGTACATTCCATCATTTTCTGGCGGATATATGCCTGAAAAAGTCATTATTTTCCAAGGAACCAGTAGAAAAATGTTCATTTGATATGTAAAACGCGAATGAAATGAACATTAAATGAACACAATATGCAGGAAAAGTATGATATATTGCATAAAAATTTAATTCGAAATACCTATTCAATAGGGGAAAATGACAATAAAAAACCGTAAAACGACAAATAATTTGCACTCTATTGAAAGCAAAAAAACATCAAATTATAATTTTATTAACAAAGGGGAAGAAGACATGAGCGAATACGCAAACGGAAACCAGACCAATCATCGTCTTGTGATGATCATGGAAAAACTGAATAAATACGGCAGAGTAGATGTGCAGGAAATCGCACAGGAGCTGGATGTTTCCACAGCAACCATTCGAAGGGACTTTAATGAGCTGGAAAAACAGGGACATCTGCGCAGAGTCCATGGCGGCGCAGTGTTGTCCAACGTGAGTACCACTTTTGAATATCTCTATCATGCCAAAGTAGCGCTGCGTATGGACGAAAAGAAACGGATCGCCTTACAGGCGGCCGAAGAGATCCAGGACGGGGACGCGATATTTTTGGATTCCGGGACAACCACTTATCAAATTGCAATGTGTCTTGCGGACAAGAAGGAATTAACAGTTATCACATATGATATGTCGATAGCTACAGTTTTAAATAATCATCCTTCCATGCAGGTGATCCTTACGGGAGGGATGGTCAGACAGGGCTATAACGTTTTGGTCGGTTCCATTACGGAAAACTTCATCAGGAATATGATGGTGGACAAGGTCTTTTTAAGCGCCGATGCCATTCACACCGCTTTTGGGATATCAAACGCCAATTATGTGGAATCAGGTATTAAGGCATTGCTTGTAAAGGCCGGAAAAAAAGTTATTCTGGTGGCGGACCATACCAAATTTGACAAAATTGCCGTATCTAAGTTTTGCAATTTATCTGAAATAGATATGTGCATAACAGACAACGAAATTTCCCGCTCCATGGCAGAAAGCATCAGGGAAAGCGGAGTGGAAATAAAATGTGTATAGCCCAAAAGGCAGAGGAAAGAACTGCTTATACGAAAATGGAGGAAAATCAGATGGAGTGGACAAAAGAATTGTTCAATACAGATAAACCGATCATTGCCATGTGTCATATCAGGGCATTACCGGGGGACTTGGATTATGACGAAGAAAAAGGAATGTCCTATGTGGTGGAAAAAGCAAGAGAAGATTTTCTCGCACTGCAGAAGGGCGGAGTGGATGCAGTCATGTTTTCCAATGAGTTTTCCCTCCCCTATTTAAAAAAAGTGAAACCGGAGACGACAGCGGCTATGGCGGCAGTGATCGGAGAATTAAGATCGGAAATAAAGATTCCTTTCGGCGTCAACATTCTCTGGGACCCATATGCTTCTTTAGATCTGGCGGCTGCAACGGGAGCCTGCTTTATCAGGGAGGTCATGAGCGGCGTATATGCCGGGGACCTGGGACTTTGGGATAACGATGCGGGAGAGATCAGCCGTCACAAAAAGCGTCTGGGACTTAAGGATAAGGTAAAGCTTCTTTATAACATTTATCCGGAAGCGGCAGCTTACTTAGGAAACAGGGATATCGTGGATATTGCGAAAACCAATGTTTTTAACAATAAGCCGGACGCCCTTTTGGTATCAGGCGCCACAGCAGGGGCAAATACGGATACGTCCATATTAAGACGGGTAAAGGAAGCCCTTCCCGATACCAACATATTCTGCAACACGGGCTGCAAGCTGGAAACGGTGGAAATGCAGTTATCCGTATCCGACGGGGCTATCGTCGGGACCTACTTTAAAAAGGACGGGAAATTTGAAAACTTTGTGGAGTATGACAGAGTGGCGAAATTTATGGAAAAGGTAAGAAGCATACGTCAGTAGGCGGGAATCAGGAGGGGAAGTAAAGTGGTCAAATTTTGGAAAGACTGTATCAGCAGGGAAATCGGAGAAATGGATAAAACCAAGAGTATGGTACTGTTTCCCATAGGAGCGGTAGAACAGCATGGAAGGCATCTTCCTGTGGGAACGGATTCCATAATTTTAGAAACGCTTTTGAAGACTTTTGTGAAGGAAAAAGATTTTGACGATTACAACGTATTGGTGGGTCCCCAGCTCTTTATAGGAAAAAGCAACGAGCATATGAACTTTCCGGGAACCCTTACCTATACGGCCCATACCCTTTACGATATGATCGATGAAACGATCGGTTCCATGAATGCCCATGGCTTTAGGAAGTTTTTGCTGACCAACAGCCATGGAGGGAATACGGATCTTTTGAATCTGATCTCAAGGGACTTAAGGATCAAGTATGATATAGAGATTTACGTGTTTGACTGGTGGTTTACGGATTTCTGGGCTGAATTAAATAAAACCTTAAAGGAATCCGAAAGCCCTTACGGTATCTTCCACGCCTGTGAACTGGAAACCTCTCTGATGATGTATATTGCGCCGGAACTGGTGGATGAAACCGCCATTTCGGATGATACTCCCGATGAAATGTTTTCCGGTAATGAATATGTTACCCTCTTTGGCCCCGTTAATATGGGATGGAAAACAAAGGATGTGACAAAAAGCGGAGTGATCGGTTCTCCAAGCTTTGCAAGCAGGGAAAAAGGAGAAAAAATGCTTCGCTATGCGGTAGACAAGCTGGAAAAAATATTGGGGGAAATTATCAGGTTCCACTATTAACTTTACACATAAACAACACAACAAAAGGAGGAGTCATAATGAGAAAGAAAGTAATGACGATCATTTTGAGCGCTGCATTGGCCATGACACTGTTAACAGGCTGCGGCAGCGACTCAGGCAGCGCACAGACACCGGAACAGAATACAGAACAACAGGAGGAAGAACCTGCTAAAGAGTCGGAAGAAGCACCTGCTGCTGATGAAGAGGAAAAGGAAGCTGACGGAGAAACACAGGAAGCTAAGAGGATCGCACTCCTGCTTTCGGGAAACTTGGGCGATATGTCATTCCTGGATTCAGCAAATAACGGTACAACGGAAATTGCATCCAAATACGGCGCAGAGGTAAAAGTAATCGAAATGGGTTCCGATGCTACCAAATATGAAACAAATGTTTTGGATGCATCCGATGAGGGCTATGACATCATCATCGGTTCGGGATGGCAGTTACAGGAGCCTTTCCAGAATGTAGCCCAGGATTATCCGGATATTAAGTATATCATCTTTGATGCAGCGGTAGATTATACGGCAGGGGATTACTCCAACGTATATTCCATTTCCTACAAATCCAATGAAGCGGCTTATCTTGCAGGCATTATGGCGGCAAACATGAGCGAAACGGGAATTTTGGGATTTTTAGGAGGAGCTGACGGGGCAGTCATCAATGACTTTATGATCGGCTATATCGAAGGCGCAAAATCGGTCAACCCCGATATAAAAGTAATCTGCGGTTATGTTGATGACTACAGCGACAGCCCGAAATGCAAGGAAATGGCGCTGGCTCAGTACAACCAGGGCGCGGACTTTATCTTTACTGCGGCGGGAGCATCAGGGATCGGTACCCTGGAAGCTGCTAAGGAAACAGGAAAATACGCTATCGGCGTTGACTCCGACCAGGCAATGCTTTATAAAGACAGCGATCCTGCCCAGGCAGAGTTGATCCCCGCATCCGTAATGAAAAATGTTGACGCAACCTTAGTGCGTGCTTATGAAAAGATTTTGGACGGAACACTTCCCTGGGGCGAAGAAGAGGCCCTTGGACTTTCCGACGGTGCAGTCGGCTTAAGCGATAATGAATTTTATCAAAGGTTAGTTCCCGATGATGTAAAGACACAAATAGAAGAGGCATCCGAGCAAATTGCAAAGGGAGACATCAGCGTAAAATCAGCATATGGTCTTACAACAGAAGAAGTAAGAGAAATCATCAATTCTGTAGCACCCTAAGTTTGTAAAAGAGATTGCTTCCATATTCCCAGATATGGGAGCGATCTTTTTTTATCACATAGGCGGCCGCGTCCGGCGCGGGAATGTGCCAAGGCACATCTTTTATCGCTTTATTCATGACAGGGAAGGTAGGTATAAGGCAAAATGAACGAAGATTTACTGGTAATGTCTCAGATAACAAAAATATATTCCAACGGGGTTATGGCCAATGACAAAGTGGATTTTTCGGTAAAAGCAGGAGAAATTCACGCCCTCATGGGAGAAAACGGCGCAGGAAAATCAACTTTGATGAATATTCTTTACGGAGAGCACCAGCCGGAGGAAGGGGATATTTTTTTAGAGGGGAAGAAAGTAAGGATTTCCTCTCCCAATGAAGCGATAGCCCTTGGGATCGGTATGGTACACCAGCATTTTATGTTAGTGCCTTCTCTTTCGGTGGCACAAAACATATATCTGGGTATGGAGCCCAGGAAGAACGGGCTGATCGATATGAAGACCATGATCGCACAGGCAGAGGAAATTGCAGAGAAATACAATTTCAAAATACAGACCACGGCCAGGGTGGCGGACATACCTGTGGGAATGAAACAAAAGGTGGAAATCTTAAAGGCTCTTGCAAGAGGCGCGAAGATACTGATCTTAGACGAGCCGACGGCGGTACTGACGCCTCAGGAGACCGAGGAATTGTTCCACGAGTTAATGGAATTTAAGAAAAAAGGGCATACCATTATTTTTATATCACATAAATTGAAAGAAATTAAACAGATATGCGACCGCATTACCATTATGAAAAACGGGAGAAGCATGGGAACCTATAATATGGGAGACATGGACGAAAGAAGCATTTCCAGACTGATGGTAGGAAGGGATGTGATCAAGACCATTGAGAAAAAGAAGGCAAATCCGACGGAAACCATTTTGGAAGTTAAAAATCTTTCCTGTATCAATGAGGATGGGAAGCATGCTGTCAATAACATAAATTTAAAAGTAAGGCGGGGAGAAATTCTGGGGATTGCAGGAGTAGAAGGAAACGGGCAGTCCGAGTTTGTGGAATGTATCTCCGGTATGAGAAAGGACTACAAGGGACAAGTATCCATTTTAGGGCAGTGCGTGGATAAGCTTAATATAAAGAAGATCAGAAAGGCAGGCCTGTCCCATATTTCCGAGGACAGAATGTCCTACGGTGTGGCTACGGAGGCTTCTATCAGCGACAACTTGATTTCGGACAAGTTAGGAGAAAGCATGGTAGGCTATGGTCCCATTTTAAGCAGCAAAAAGATTTCCAAATTGTCATCCGAGCTTGTGGAGAACTTTTTGATCAAATGCAGCTCTTATAAACAGCCCGTCAGCATGTTAAGCGGCGGCAATATGCAGAAGGTGGTCGTAGCCAGGGAATTTGCCAGGGAACCGGCGGTCATGATCGCCAACCAGCCCTCCAGAGGCGTGGATGTAGGCGCTACGGAATTTATCCATAAAAAGCTGGTGGAAATCCGGGATAAGGGGTCTGCAGTTTTACTGGTTTCCGCAGATTTAAATGAGGTTATGGAATTAAGCGATTCCCTTGCCGTATTTTATGGCGGAGAGGTTGTAGCATATTTTGAGGACAGCAAGAGTGTAACGGAAGAGGAGTTAGGGTATTATATGCTGGGGCTTTCGAGACAGTCTGAAGAACAGATACAAAGATTAGGATAAGAAAGCAGGTACTTTTATGAATAAGAAGAGAGAAGCGATATTTCAATTTTTAAGTGTGCTGATTGCCATTGCGGTAGCGCTTATTGTAACGTTTATCATTATTCTTTGCGTTAGCGATGAGCCTGTAGAGGCCTTAAAGACTTTCATTACAGGACCGCTTTCCACAAAGAGAAGGATAGGAAATGTAATAGAAGCCATGATACCCCTTATCTTTACGGGGCTGGCTGCCTGTGTGATGTTTCAGGCAAAGCAGTTCAGTCTTATTGGAGACGGTTCTTTCCTGGTAGGCGCTCTGGCAACGGCAGTACTTTTGTTAAAGTGTAATATTCCCGCCGTTTTAGCTATATTCTTAGGTGTTTTAGTGGGAGGTATCGTAGGCGGGATCTGTGCCATTATCCCCGGTTTTTTAAAGGCCAAATGGAACGCCAACGAATTTGTTGTATCCATGATGTTTAATTCTATATTGGAGTATTTCACGGTATTTGTACTGCTTAATTACATCCGTGACCCGGGTTCAGGCTTTGTGGCTTCCTATCCCGTACCGGAAAACGCCAAGCTTACATCCTTTATTTCCAAAACCAATGTTCATACGGGACTGTTTATCGCTTTGTTTATGGTAGTGGTAACGGCACTGTTTATGTACAAGACCAAATGGGGCTACAGCATCCGCATGGTAGGAAAGAACCCCAAGTTTTCAAAATATTCGGGAATCAATACCTTTCTGGTAATCTTTTCCTGTCAGATCATCGGCGGATTTATTGCAGGCCTTGGGGGAAGCGTGGAGCTCCTTGGCATGTATGACAGATTCCAGTGGCAGAGTACCCCGGGATACGGCTTTGACGGAATGACGGTTGCGATCTTAGCGGCAAACAATCCGGCCTTAGTGCCTATCGGTGCGTTGTTCTTAGCTTATATCAGAGTGGGGACTGACGTTATGGCAAGGGTTACCAGCGTTCCCAATGAGTCCGTAAACATTATACAGGGTATTATCATGCTTTTGATCACAGCCAGCGCATTCCTGTCTAAGACAAAGCATAAGATGGTCATTCGTTCTGCCAAGGATGAACAAAAGAAAATGAAGGAGGTGGCTTAATATGCAGCAGTTATTTGATATTATTTTTACTACCTCTTTTGCATATTCCATTTTAAGGGTCAGCACCCCTCTTATTTTAGCCGGCATGGCGGCGTTGGTTTCCGAACGCGCCGGTGTTGCCAATATTGCCATTGAGGGTATGATGCTGATCAGCGCTTTAACGGGCGTAGTGGTATCCGCAAAGACCCAGAGCTGCTTTCTGGGAGTTTCCGTGGGAGTCATAGCCGGAATCCTGGTATCCTTAATACTGGCATATTTTATCTTACAGTTAAAGGCAAACAACATCATGTGCGGCCTTGCCATCAACGCCATTGCAAAAGGCGGTACGGTTTTTGTTTTATATTTGTTAACGGGAAGCAAGGGCGCTTCCACAGCATTAAACAGCGCTACGGTGCCTAAGATCGATATTCCCCTGATCAAGGATATTCCGATCTTAGGAGAGATCATTTCGGGACAGAGCATTCTGACTTACCTTGCGATCATCATGGTTGCCCTGATGCATATTTTCATTTTTAAAACCCGTATGGGAATCAGGATCAGTGCGGTGGGAGAAAATGAAAAAGCGGTGGATTCCGTAGGTATCAGCGTAGCAAAGACCCGCTATATTGCGCTTTTGATCAGCGGATTTTTCTCAGGCCTTGCAGGGGTATTCCTTTCCATGAGTTATATGAGCGGATTTACGGCAAACATGACGTCCGGAAGAGGCTTTATCGCTTTAGCGGCCAACTCTATGGGGCAGAATACGCCATGGGGTACTTTGGCGGCGGCCCTGATCTTCGGAGCGGCGGATTCGGCGGCCAATTATCTGCAGGTGCTTGCGGTGCCTGCCCAGTTCATCCAGATGATCCCTTATGTGACGACTATTTTGGGAATTACCCTGTACTGCATTTACAGAGGCAGGAAAGAGAAAAAGCTGAAAATGAAAATGCTAAGCCATCAGGAAGCGGAAGGGCAGAGTGCATAAAGGCTTTAAAAAGACAATATGCGGAAACGAAAAAGCAGATAGAAAGGATGATGACAGAATGAAAAAAATCCCCGTTGTTATGGATTGCGACCCGGGCAGCGACGACGCTCTTGCGATCCTTATGGTACATGCTGCGGAAAATATAGATTTAAGAGCCATTACAACTGTGGCGGGCAATTTAAACAGAGAGATAACGGCCCAGAACGCCCTGAATATTGTGGAATATTTTAACATCGGCGTACCCGTTGCAAAGGGAAGCTATCCTATAATGAAAAAATTCGAAGCGCTGGATGTTTCCATTATGGGAGAGGGCGGCTTAGGCAATGCGGTGCTGCCAAAAGCCAAGGGAGAATACAGCCCTTATCATTCGGTGGAGCTTTTGCATAAGGAGATACAAAAGTCGCCGGGAGAGATCGTGATCTTAGCAACGGGTCCTTTGACCAATGTAGCCCTGCTTTTATCGGTGTATTTAGAAGACAGGGAACTGATCAAGGAGATCGTCATTATGGGCGGAGCCGTATATGAGGGCAATCATACGCCGAGAACGGAATTCAATATTTACACCGATGCGGAGGCGGCAAAGATCGTATTCCAGTCGGGAATCCCCATTAAGATGATCGGGACGGATGTGACCTACCGTACTCCCGTTACAAAGAGCGATCTGGAATGCCTGTTATCCAATGATAAAAAGGTTTCCAAATTTATCGGGGATCTGATGTTTTATCCGGGCGATGACAAACGTCCTTTCCCTGAGGAAGGCATTTTCATCTGGGACGGACTTGCAGCGGCGGCGCTGATCTGTCCGGAATGTATGGAATATAAGCATGTCTATGTGGATGTGGAGACAAGAGGAGAACTGACTTACGGAGAGACCGTGGCGGATATGAACCACTATTTAAAACAGGTTCCGAATACCCATATTGCCATGGAATGTAAGAAGTATATGTTTTTATCCCTGCTGCAGAAGACGATTGAAGCCATAGAATGAATATAAAAAGTTGCAAGACAAATGGTTGTGAAAAACGGACGAAAAAGAGGTGTTTTGATATGGAGCGTGCAGACCTGAAGACAAAATTAAAAGAGTATATGGAGATTCCCAGGCTTTCCGGCTATGAAAAACTGATGGCGGAAAGGTTCTTCGGAGACATGAAAAAATACACGGAGCTGGTAGAGACCGACAAAATGGGAAACGTGATCGCCACTTTCCCGGGGACGGATAAAAAGGCGCCTTCCATTATGGTGTTTGCCCATATGGATACCATCGGTTTTGTCATAACCTGTATTACGCCGGACGGCTTTTTAAAAGTTGACAGGGTGGGCGGCGTTCCTGAAAAGGTGCTTCAGGGGCTGAGCGTCCGGGTAGGCAGCGAGGACGGAAAATATTATCCCGGCGTATTCGGCATGAAGTCCTATCATGTGCTGACGGCGGCGGAAAAGGAAAAGGCGGACGGCATACCCGGCCTGTTTATAGATATTGGCGCTGTAAGTGCGGAGGAAGTAAGAAGTCTTGGCATAGAGGTGGGCTGTCCGGTGGTATACGACAGTTTTTACAAGGAGTTTTTAAACGACAGGATCTGCGGCTCCTATATGGACGATGCGTCGGGGCTTACCACCCTGTGCCAGGTCGGAGAGGCTTTGAGCCTTACCCCTCATAAGGCGGATGTCTACCTGGTGGGAACCGTTATGGAAGAATATAATGCCAGAGGAGCCATGTTGGCCCAGAGAAGGGTTCATGCGGATATGGCCATCTGCCTGTTGGGAGCAGGAGCGGGGGATACGCCGGATTTAAAAGGAACCAATAATGTTTCCCTGGGAAACGGCGTATCGGTCAATATGTTTAATTTTCATGGAAAGGGCACCTTAAACGGAAATATCATTCCTGCGCCTATGAGAGAGCATTTAAAGGAGACGGCAAAAAAGGCGGGCATCAATATCCAGCGCCAGGCGGCAAGGGGCGCTTTAAGCGATACCGCTTACCTGCAATTAGAAGACGGATATGTGCCCTGTCTGGATATGGGTACGCCCGACCGGTACAGCCACAGCCCCATGGAAATGCTGGACTTAAAGGATCTGGAAAAGACAGGGCGGCTGGTTTTGGAATTCATTATGGGAATTGATGAGGATTTCACGTTGGAAAGGTTTGGGCTTTGAGAGGTGCGTTTAATGAAACGGGACATATTAGTGGGAATTGATTTGGGAACCACCAGCTTAAGAGTGGGCTTTTATGATAAAGAGGGCAATAACCTGGGTTTTTCCGTAGCGGATTATGATCTGATCCATCCGCGCAATACCTGGGTGGAGCAGAAGACAGAGGACTGGCTTAGGGCTTTAGAGTCTGCATTAAAGTCCGGGATGGAGAAATTCCGTATAAATAAAGAGCAGATTTTAGGGCTTTCCGTGGGTTCCACCTGCTGCAGCGTGGTCATATGCGATAAAGAAGGAAATCCGTACAGAAACTGTATTATGTGGATGGATATCCGTGCCACAAAAGAAGCGGAAGAAATTGCGGCCATTTCCGGCGAGCATTTATCGGCGGAATGGATGCCGTGTAAGCTTTTGTGGCTGAAGCACAATGAGCCGGACCTTTATGAAAAGGCGGAGGTTTTTTGTGAATGCCAGGATTACATGACCTGGTTTTTGACGGGAAAATGGTCCGTGAATGTCAACACGGCATGTAACTGGGGATACAACGCGGATGAAAAGGGTTTTCCAAAGTGGTTTTACGATAAGATCGGGCTGCCCGACGCCATAGAGCGTTTTCCAAAAGAGAACTGCTACAGTGTTGGAGATCTGATCGGGACATTGACAAAGGAATGTGCGGACAGGCTGGGGCTATTGCAGGATACCTTAGTGGCCCAGGGCGGCGTGGATTCTTCTATCGGAATTTTGGGAATGGGTGTATATGAAGAAGGAAAAGTGGCCCTGATGACCGGTTCCTCCAATCTTACCATGCTTTTGACAAAGGAAATGATGTTTTCGGAAAGCACCATCAACGCAGGCCCCCATCATTTGCTCAAAGGATATTATACTTCCTTCAGGGGACAGCTGTGCTCCAATTCCATTATTGAATGGTTCAGAAAAGAGATTGCAAAGGAAGAGGATTCCAAAGCCTTTTTTGAAAGGATGGAGGAAGCTGTCAAGAAGGTTCCCCCGGGCAGCAGGGGGCTTATGACCTTAGATTATTTCCAGGGAAACAGACATCCTCATTATGACACACGTGTCAGAGGAATGATATACGGCCTTTCCTTAGAGCATACAAGGGAGGATATTTACAGGAGCATTTTAGAAAGCATTTCTTATGGAACGGAGAATCTTTTAGAGCAATACCGCCTGGCGGGATTTCCTGTAAAGGAGATCAACATATCCGGCGGCACTACCAATTCGGATGTCTTTATGCAGATACAGGCAGACGTGAGCAATGTGCGCATCAATGTGCCTAAAGACTGTCAGTCGGTATGTATGGGAGCGGCTGTCTGCATAGCGGTCGCCGCAGGGCTTTATAACAGCTTGCAGGAAGCGGTAAAGCATATGGTGCGTTACAAAAAGGTCATCGAGCCGGATGAGGAAAATCATAGGATATATCATGAATATTTTAAACAGTACACAAAAATTTATCCCATGATGAAGGAATGGATGCACAAAACGTCGGATCTGAATGAGGAAAGAGAACAATAACAAAAGAATGCGGGGTGCGGCAAATGAAAATTCTTGATTTCGGTTCATTGAATTATGATTATGTATACGGTGTGGAACATGTGGTTGTTCCCGGAGAAACCATATCCTCCCGTGATATGGAAATATTCTGCGGGGGGAAGGGCTTAAACCAGGCCATTGCCGCCGCCAGAGCAGGGGCGGAAGTACATATGGCCGGCATGGTGGGAGAAGACGGGCAGCTTTTTATGGATATCTGCAAAGAAAACGGAATCGATGTTTCTTATTTGAAGCAGGTTCCGGGAAAAAGCGGCCATGCCATCATCCAGCTGGATAAAAACGGGCAGAACAGTATTCTTTTATACGGCGGCAGCAACAGGAAGATAACAAAGGAATATGTGGATGAGGTTTTAACGGGCTTCTCAAAGGGAGATCTTCTTCTTTTACAAAATGAGATCAATATGCTTGACTACATCATTGACAAGGCCTATGAAAAGGGGATGCGCATTTTATTGAACCCCTCGCCTTATGATGAAAAACTGGCTGCCTGCGATCTTTCAAAGATCTCGGTTTTCCTCATCAATGAGATAGAGGGAGAACAGATCACAAAAGAAAAGGAGCCTGAAAAAATGTTGGACGTGCTGGAGGAGAAATATCCCGGGGCAGGGATCATGCTGACATTGGGCTCAAAAGGTTCTGTATACGCCAATAAAGGAAAAAGGTACAGACAGGATATTTTTAAAGTAAAGGCTGTGGATACTACCGCCGCAGGAGATACTTTTACAGGATATTTTGCAGCGTCCGTATTAAAGGGAATGCCCATGGAAGAGATACTTAGAAAATGTGCGAAGGCGTCGGCCATTGCGGTTTCCAAAAAGGGGGCGTCGGATTCCATTCCCAAAGAAGAGGAAGTAGACGGCTATGAACTCCTATAAGGTTTTGTTTATCTTAAGGATATTAAAAAATGTATTGACCGGTTTTGTTGAAAGCTTCTTTGTATTATATTTTTTGGATGTTTCGGATAACAATATCCTGCCCTTAGGGCTTTATAAGCTGGTGGCGGTAACGGCTATTTATTCAGCGATCCTGTTTACCAGAAATCTTGCCAAATCAAAATACCGGATACACTTGTTAAGGGTCGGCATTTTGTTGGACCTCGTCTACTTTTGCACCATTATCTTATTGAAAAACAGGCTTGTAGATCATATCTATATCGTAGGAATTCTTTACGGACTGGAGGAAGGCATTTATTACTCCGTATATAATATGGTTGAATCGGACGAGATCGCCAATGAGGAGAGGGCCGGGTTTACAGGCGCTTATACGGCGGTGCAGGCTGTCCTGTCCATTGTTTTTCCACTGGTGTTCGGCAGCCTGATCTATGCAAACGGATTTATCAAAAGTATGGCTTTGGTCGTGGCCATCGTGCTGATCAGGATTTTTTTCTCCATGTACTTAAAGCCGAAACGGATACCTAAGGAGAAGAAAACAAATATCAGGGAATATTTGAGCAGGACAAAAAGAGAGCCTCTGTTTGGGCAGTTATACATAACCGAGTTTCTATACGGTCTGATCTTTACGGAGGGAGCTTTTGCCTACATTGTGACCATTTACATTGTCAGGGTATTTTCCAACAGCTTCAGCCTCGGTGTTTTTACTTCCCTGTTCAGCCTGGTTACCTGCGTTATCGGAGTGCTCTTTGCCAAACGTATGAGAAAGGAGCATTACGGACCGGCCATCAGGGGTTCCATGATACTGACGGTTATATGCCTGATTCTTATGATCTTTAACTTAAGGGCGGGAACCATTATTTTGTTTAATCTGTTTTACACAGTCTCTAAGACCCTTGCGACCCTGATCAATGAAAATATCCAGGCAGATCTGAGCAATCTGAAAAATATAAAAAATGAATATAAAGTAGAATACTGGCTTGCCAATGAAACGTGCTTTTTTGCCGCAAGGCTTATCAGCAATATGCTTTTTATCGGTATGGCATTCTTAAACGGAAATATGATCATTCTGGTATTTGCGGTCGTTTTGGTGCTTTTGGGAGAAGCTCTTGCGAGTATGAGCGGGATGATGATTAAAAAGAAAGACGGATGATTTTATGCATATATATCATGCGGGGGTCATTATGCACACCCCAAAAAAAGAACGGTTTGAAATACATAAAGACGCATATCTGTGCGTGGACGACGAGGGAAAGGTTGAAGGGATTTTTGAAAACCTGCAAAAAGGCATGGAGGAAGCAGAAATAACGGAATTGGGAAACAGGCTTTTGATCCCCTCTTTTGTGGACGCTCATATCCATTCTTCCCAACTTCCCAATGCAGGACTTGGTTACGATATGCCTTTTCCCAAATGGCTTGTTAAGCTGACCTATCCTACGGAGGAAAAATATAAAGAACCAAAAAATCACAGGATGATAAACAAACGCCTGATTTCTGAATATTTTAAATACGGCGTTATGCACGGGGTGGTCATGTCCTCTACGGATCATGAGGCCACTGCCGATCTGTTTGAGCAATATATAGAGAGCGGAATGTGCGCGCTCATTGGAAAGATGAATTCGGATCTACCCACTTATGGGACGGCAGCCGAGAGTACGGAGCAGTCTATCCGGGAAACGGAGAAACTGATCAAAACCTACGCCAATAAAACCCCTCATGTAAATTATGCGGTTTCCCCCGAATTCGTGCCAACCTGTTCCGATGAGCTTTTGGAATATCTGGGAAACGCGGCAAAAGTACATCGGCTGCCGGTTATTACACATGCGGCGGAGGGAGCTGAGGACGTTAAGATCGTAAAGGAGCGTTTTCCTTCCTTAAAAACCTACGGAAATGTTTTAAGGCATTTCGGACTTTTCGGGCAAACGACTGCGGCAGGCATCCATTACAATCTTGCCACCGATGAAGAGCTTACATATATGGCAGAAAAAGGCATTATTTACGTACAATGCCCCAATTCGGGCATGGATATGGGTACGGAAAGGCTGCTTCCCATTAGAAGGGCAATGGATAAAGGAGTGCCCTGCGCCCTTGGCAGCGATATTGCGGGGGGACATACCTGCAATATGTTTAAAGTCATGGTTTCGGCCATGCAGTTATCCAGGATCGTATCCCTTTATGAGCCATATGAGCCTTTATCTACCTCCGAGGCCTTTTATCTGGCTACCAAAGGAGGCGGAAAACTTTTCGGGGAAACAGGCTCCTTTGAAAAAGGGTATTACTTCAACGCCCTTGTGCTGGATGATACCTTAGTAGATCCTTTTTTGGTGGAGGATCCTGTTAACCGGTTACAGAAAATCATTTACAAGGGGGATCCCGCATGCATCATAGGGCGGTTCTGCCGGGGAAAGAAAATAGAAAAGGATGATTTCTCTTCAGCATTCATATAAGTGTTGTAAATATAGTCGGAATATTTCATCAATTGGAAAACTATCTAATTACTAAAAGGAGAGGGAAAAATGGATTCATACGATTTAGAGCTTTGCGGGTTAAAAAGAAAGCTGCCCTTAATTCCCATTGATAACGACATGGCCTATGCCAGCTTTGTGGTGTTAGGGGATGTGGAACTTGTAAGTGTTTCGGCGGCGGAGCTTTCTAAAAGGATCAAAGGCATTGATTATATCGTGACGGCGGAGGCAAAGGGCATTCCCTTAGCTTTTGAGATCTCCAAGCTGTTGGGGCTTAACGAGTATATCGTGGTGCGTAAGAGCGTAAAAACTTATATGAGGGAACCTCTCTGCGAGGTGGTGCGTTCCATTACTACCAAGGGAAGCCAGCATCTGTATCTGGATGAGGATGATGCCAAAAAGATCAAAGGAAAGACCGTCTGTATTGTAGATGACGTGATCTCCACAGGAGAATCTCTGCGCGCCATCGAAAAGCTTATGCAGCGGGCGGGGGCTGACACCGGATATAAGGTAGCTATTTTAGCGGAAGGAAATGCGGCAAAAAGGGAGGACATCCTCTTTTTGGGCAGACTGCCTTTGTTTAGGAAAAATGAAGGCGGCGTATATGAAATGATTTAAAAAGTATGAAAAACCAGGGATTTATAAATATTGTTAAGCTTTCTTTTGTCGGTATTCTCCGGCGCTCATACGGTAGCGCTGTCTGAATTTCCGGCAGAAGTATCCTGTGCTTGTAAATCCTGTCTCTAACGCAATGGAGGAAATAGATTTTCGAGTGGTATAAAGTTGTTCGGCGGCCTGTGAAAGCCGATATTGGATTAGGTATGCCACCGGGGAAATACAAATACCCGATTTAAAAATATGCAAAGCGCCGCTTTTGCTGACGGATGCGGATGCCGCAATCATCTCAAGGGTAATTTCTTCCATATAGTGATCGTGGATGTACTGCATCATAGTCTGTAATCTTGCCTGTTTGTGATTGAAACGGCGCATGTCTTTAGAATCGGAAGTTAATTCTAAATGCTCGAACAAGATATCCCAAATTTCTAAAAGGAGTTGTACGGTACGCAGCTCTTTATTTTTATCCGTTTCCTGAAGTGCAAAAATCCGTGACAAAATCTGCAGAATCTGATTTTGCCATATTGTATGTGGATCAAAGATTTGATACGGAACCGATGAAGTTATAACGGGATGGATAAATTTTTCATAAATCAGGCTTTTTTCAGGCGCCGGAAGAGTTGGAGAAAAAACGATATTAGGAGTAAAAGTACTGGCTTTTGCTTCAAACCGGTGCAGAATACCGCTATTGATAAATATGCCGCAGCCCTGGTGCAGTTCTATTTTGTCGGTACCGATAAGACAGGCTGCAGTACCTTTTGCAACAAACAAAAATTCCAGTTCATGATGCCAGTGCCAGTCTATCCGGTGAAAATCAAATTGCCAGATGTCTTCAGGATAATATGCAAAAGGATAATTGCCGTTACCATGCCGGACGGTTTCCCGAAGGGTTTCGTCAGTGTTTATCTTAAAATTATCCATTAAAGAATCCCCCTTATGGTATGAAATAGTAACATTTTGAGATATTGTACCACAAATATGCAATTATATGCAATGACTTAGCTGATAATATACGATATAATCCCATTAAGAAGAGGCTGATAAGATTGAAAAAATCCTTTGCCGATAATTTGAGAATAAAATGTATATGGGGCGTGTCTTCAGCCCATGGAGGTAAAAATGAAAAACCAGTATAATAAAACGATAACAGCTTGCTTTGTAGGATATATCGTGCAGGCTGTAGTAAACAATTTCACTCCCCTTCTGTTTTTATTTTTCCAAAGAAACTATCATATTCCGTTTTCTCAGATAACGCTGCTGGTAACTTTTAACTTTGGGATACAGTTACTGGTGGATCTTGTTTCAGTGGGATTTATAGATAGAATAGGGTATCGCGCATCCGTGATCCTGGCCCATGCCTTATCGGCGGCCGGTTTGATCCTGCTTACGGTCTTACCGGAGATTCTGCCGGTTCCCTTTGTGGGAATCCTGGCCGCTGTCATGATCTATGCAATCGGCGGAGGGCTTTTGGAAGTTTTAGTCAGTCCCATCGTTGAGGCCTGTCCTTCCGATAATAAGGAAAAGGCTATGAGTATGCTTCATTCCTTTTATTGCTGGGGGCATGCGGGCGTCGTATTGATCTCAACCTTGTTTTTTTATGCGGCCGGCATTGAAAACTGGAAGATTCTTTCGGTAATCTGGGCGCTCATTCCCATTGGAAATGCTTTTGTCTTTGCAAAAGTGCCTATAGCGCCGTTGATCGAAGACGGCGGTCCGGGGCTGGAATTAAAAGAGTTATTAAAGATCAGGGTATTCTGGGTCCTGCTTGTTATGATGGTATGCGCAGGGGCAAGTGAACAGGCGGTAAGCCAGTGGGCTTCCACATTTGCGGAGAAAGGGCTTGGAATCTCCAAAACGGCAGGGGACTTAGCAGGCCCTATGGCCTTTGCAGTTTTAATGGGCGCATCCAGATTGTTTTACGGCAAATATGGCCATCGTATTCATTTAGAGCGTTTTATGGTTTATAGCAGCTGCCTGTGCATTTTGTCTTATCTGGGGATTTCCTTTTTACCTCTTCCGCAGCTTAGCCTGATCGCCTGTGCCGTCTGCGGGCTTTCTGTGGGAATCATGTGGCCGGGAACCTTCAGTAAAGCTTCTGCGGTGCTGCCAAAGGGCGGGACGGCCATGTTTGCATTACTGGCTTTGGGCGGAGACATAGGCTGTTCGGCAGGCCCTACGTTGGTGGGAATGGTATCGGGAGCCTTTGGAGATGATCTGAAAATGGGAGTCTTAGCGGGAATTGTTTTTCCGGTAATGCTGCTGGCCGGAATCATTCTTTGCAGAAAACAAAAGGAGGATTCTCATAATGGAAGGAAAGCTGTCTGTTGAAAAAGGCAAAGACGGATTTATTTTCGTTGAATTTGCCGTAGAACGGAAGGAAGATGTAAATGCACTTACGCTGGATATGATAGGAATGGGGCTGGATGTTTTATATGAGCCCAAAAACATGTCTGAAAAATATGAAAGCTGCGTTCTGTGTAATGAAAAAATAGGTATTAAAATTACCTATGTATAATAAAAAGAAAGCGAGGAAAAAAAGATGGAATTTTTAAAATGCAGTCCGAAATGGACACGTCAGCCCAAGGAGGTACAGGTAGGTAAAGATAAGGTGGTAATCATGACGGAAAAGGGAACTGACCTGTGGGCACGCACATATTACGGTTTTCAAAATGATAATGCTCCGGTATTTCAGGTCGAGACAAGCGAGAAGTTCTTTTCCTTCATCGTAAAGACGGAGTTTGAGAGTGCCTGCCGTTTTGACCAGTGCGGCGTGGTCATGTATTTAGACAGCGACAATTGGTTTAAGGCGTCGATTGAATATGAGGATGAAGAGATTCAGCGGCTGGGGAGCGTTGTTACGAACCACGGATATTCTGACTGGGCTACCACAGATATATCTTCCGATATTAAAACCATGTGGTACCGCTTTTCCCGGAGGAACAGCGACTATTGTATTGAATGCAGCGAGGATGGTGTAAATTTCCGACAGATGAGGATATTCCATATGTGGGAAGGGGCGGAAAAGATCACATATGGAATATATGCCTGCAGCCCTACGGACGGATCATACAAGGCTGTCTTTTCGGATATGCAGATTACAGAATGCCTGTGGGAATCAGATGCAGAATGGCGCGTCTGACGGGATACATAGGTTTTTTTACGCAGTTTCATGCGGGAAACGGCTAAGTCCCCGTTGAAATAGATCTTTTGTCGATGAAATATTCTTGACATTAGAATATATTCATATTATGATGAAACAAAATGAATTAATTAATCCAATTAATTAATTAACGACGATAAAATAATAGTACTAAGATTTAGGACAAAAGAGCGGGAGGAATGTACGATGCGGGGGAGCCACGGATATAATCAGGAAAGCATACAGGATATGAACAGGACGCTGCTCATCAATCTTTTGAGGAAGGAAGGGGTTTGTGCCAGGGCACATTTGGCCAACCTTTCCATGCTGAAGCAGGCTACGGTGACCAATATCATGAATGACTTTATAAACTGGGGTCTGGTAAAGGAAGTAGGCTTTTTGGTAGGCAGTAAAGGAAGGCGCTCTATCGGGATTTCCATTAATAATGACGATTACGGGGTACTGGGGATACGTCTCGGTCGAAAAAACTATACTGTGGGAATTTTTGACCTGTCAGGGAATCTGGTGGAATATAAACGCCGGGAAGTGGCCATAGGGCAGAAGCCCAGGGATACCTTCCAGGAAATAAAAAAAGAAGCCGGGGATCTGATGAAGCTTGCCCAAAAGGAGAAAAGGAAGATCATAGCTACGGGAATGGCGATCCCGGGTCCTTACAGTGAAAGGCGGGGCAGGATCGAGCTTATGACAGGAGTAAGCGGATGGCATGAAATCTCCATAAAGGAGGAACTCATTGAAGAATTGCAGCTTCCCGTTTTTGTGGAACAGGACGCCAATGCGGGGGCGCTGGCCCAGTACTGGCATAATGAGGAGGACTACAAAAACAATGTCCTTGTCTATATTGCGGACGGGCAGGGCGTGGGCGCCGGAATCATTTCCAACGGGGAACTTTTGAAGGGAAGCATCGGCGTCGCCGGAGAGATCGGCCATACATCCATCTATTACAACGGTCCTAAATGTGCCTGCGGTAATTTCGGGTGCCTGGAAAACTACTGTTCTTCCATCGCTTTTACAAAAAGGGTAAATGAAGAACTAAAGCCGGATAAGGAATTGAGTTTTTCGGAAACGGTAAAGCTGTTTCAAGAGGGAGACGAAAGGGTAACGAGTATTTTTCTGGAAAGCTGCGATAATCTTTCGGCAGGGATCGTGAACGTGGTCAACAGTTTTAATCCCGCCTTTATTGTCATCGGGGATGAAATGGCCCATATTGCTCCGGATCTGATGCTTTCCCGTATCAAAAAGAATGTGGAGGAAAGAGTGCTGCCGGAGATATATGCCAATATGGATATTTCCATGAGCGTAGTCAGCAATGATTCCATGGTGCATGGAGCGGCTATCGTGGCTATCATGGATATTTTCAGCCATCCGGGAAAGTATTTTGAGTGAGGTTTTGTGAAAATTGCATAGACAAGCCCTATTGTGGTCAGTTTACTGGCCACTTTTTTTGTGCACTTTTACGAAAATACGGGAAAAGAAGAAAAAGAAAAAATACATATTGACAAAACGGGACCTATGAGATATTATAAACTCAACTTATTTATTAATCGAATTAATAAATAAAGTCAAATAACAAATTATGGAAAAATGAAAACGGAGGGAACGTACATGAAGAAAAAGTTGTTAAGCGTACTGCTCAGTACAGCAATGGTAGTAACAATGTTAATGGGCTGCGGGGATTCAGGCAGCACGGGAAGCGCGGACAATACACAGACAGAAGAGCCCGCCCAGGAAGAAGCAGCGGCTCCGGCTGCAGATGAGGAGAAAGAAACGGCAGGAGACACCCAGCAGTTGACGGCAGAAACACCTATGCTGGTATCCGCTACGGGAGAGGTCATCAAACCTAAAAACGGAGACCACTATAAATTCGGATTTACGGAAATGAGCGCAGGCTCCTTCTTCGATGCCTGCTATAACGGAGCGGCAGAGATCGTGGAAGCTAACGGAGACGAAATCGTACATGTGGAAGGAAAAGCGGACAGCGCTTACCAGCTGGGCGTTGTGGAGGATTTTATCGCACAGGGATGCGATGCGGTATTTTACAATCCTTCCGATGCGGCAGCCAGTGCGGCAGCGGTAAAAGCCTTAAATGATGCGGGTATTCCCATTATCAATTTTGACTCTGCAGTAAGCGACCTTTCACAGGTAGACTGCTTTGTAGTAAGCGACAGCTATTCCTGCGGACAGATCGCAGGGGAAGAGCTTGTGAAAAATCATCCCGAGGGCGGCAAGGTAGCGGTTTTGGATTTCCCTGCCAGCGCAGCAGCAACAGATCGTGCAAACGGCTTTATCGATGTGGTTACGGCAAACGGCTTCGAGGTAGTAGCACAGATGGATGCAGGGGCAAAACCCGAAAAAGGTCTGTCGGTTATGGGCGACCTGATCCAGGCTCACAGCGATCTGGTAGCGATCTTCTGTATCAATGACGAATGTGCCCAGGGTGCATATTCGGCTATCACGACAGCAGGCGAGAGCATTGAGATCTACAGTGTAAATGCCGGACCCGAGGCGAAAGCGGCAATGGCAAAGGACGGGAAAGAGGGTATCTGGAAATGTACGGCTGCACAGAGCCCCATCGGTATCGGACAGCAGAGCGCAGAGGTTTTATATAAGCTCTTAAACGGCGAGGAATATGAGACGAGGATCGAGATCGCATCCTTTGCAGTAACACCTGATAATATCGATCAGTATAAAGATTCTGATTGGCAGTAATGAAAGCCGGGTGCCGCGTTTTCCTAATGCGGCACCCGTAAGAATGAGAGAAAGGAAAGAGAGGTGCCTTCCATGAGTTCTTTACTGGAAATGAAAAACATCAGCAAAAGCTTTTCCGGCAATAAGGTGCTAAACAATGTGGATCTTTGTGTAGAGGCCGGAGAAGTGCATGCCCTTTTAGGCGAAAACGGCGCGGGAAAATCCACCCTGATGAAGATTTTAGGAGGCATTTATACAAAGGATGGCGGAAGCATTTATATAGACGGGGAGGAAGTGCAGATACATAATGTCAGCGATTCCCGGGCAAAAGGAGTGAGCATCATCCACCAGGAGCTGATGCTGGCCCAGCATTTAACCATTGCCGAAAATATTTTTATGGGAAGGGAAATCAAAAATAAAGCCGGCATGGTCAATTTAAAGAAACAGGAACAAAAGGCACAGGAATTTTTAGACCAGTATGAAATCTCCTTAAGGGCGGATACCCGCCTTGACAAGCTTACCATAGCAAAGCAGCAGATGGTGGAGATCATACGGGCGGTTTCCTTCGGTGCCAGGATCATCGTTATGGACGAGCCTACGTCATCCTTGTCGGATGCCGAAGTGGAGATCCTTTACGAAATGATCCGTGTATTGAAAAAACAGGATGTGGCGGTTATTTATATTTCCCACAGACTGAATGAATTATATGACATTACTGACAGAATTACGGTTTTAAGGGACGGGGAATATGTAGGAACCGTCGTTACAAAAGAAACGGAGCGGCCGCAGCTTATCAGCATGATGGTAGGACGGGATCTGTCCAGCTACTATACAAAGACGGATAATGTTGTGGACGAAGTGGTATTGAAAGTGACAGACTTGTCTGATGGAAATAAAGTAAAATGTGTTAATTTTGATCTGAAAAAAGGAGAAATATTAGGGATTGCCGGGCTTGTGGGAGCAGGCAGGAGCGAAACGGTGGAATGTCTTTTCGGTCTGACGCCCAAAAGAGCGGGAACCATTGAATTTAAAGGAAAAGAGGTTTCCTTTAAAAATCCCAGGGAGGCCATGGCGGAGGGCTTTGGACTTGTACCGGAGGACCGGAAGCAGGAAGGGCTGTTTTTGCAGTCGGACGTCCGTTTTAATACGACCATCAATATCGTGGAGCGTTTCTTGAGGAAGCTTTTGTGGAATAAGCAGAAGGAAAACCAGATCGTTTCCGAAAAGATCGACGATATGCATATTAAGGTAACGGGAGCCTCCCAGATCGTTTCCAAATTAAGCGGCGGCAACCAGCAAAAGGTATTGATCGCCAGATGGCTCTGCTGTACGGAGTCCGTACTGATCTTAGATGAACCTACCAGAGGGGTGGATGTAAAGACAAAGGCGGAGATCTACGCTTTGATCGACCAGCTTGCCAAAAGCGGTCTCTCCATCATCATGGTTTCATCGGAGCTGCCGGAGCTTATCAACATGAGCGACCGGGTCATGGTCATGTGCAACGGGTACAGCACGGGAATACTCAAAAGGGATGAGCTGAGCCAGGAAAATATCATGACCCTGGCGACAACGGAAGTAAGCGCATAGGAAAAATATAAGATGAACAGCCGCAATGCGGCAGATTGTGAGGTTATCATGGAAGCAAAGAAAACAAAAGAAAACTGGTTTGCCTCCTTTGGCAGGAATATTTTAGCCGGACTGAAAACAAACGGCGGCATTATCATAGGCCTGATCATTATCTGTATTATTTTGGGGATCATGACGGATTCATTTCTGACTGTCAGGAACTTTACCAATATTATGAGGCAGATCTCCATTAATGTCATATTAGCGTGCGGTATGACCATGGTCATTATTTTGGGAGGGATCGACCTTTCCGTAGGAAGCATCATAGCGATCTCGGGATGTTTATGCTGCGGCCTTATTACCAATGAAGGAATGCCCGCTTATGCTGCGATCCCGATTTCCATTTTGGCAGGGACCCTGGTAGGCATATTTAACGGGTTTGTGGTATCGAGAACCACGATTCCGCCCTTTATTGTCACGCTGGCCATGATGAATATCGGCAGGGGCTTTGCCAGGATCTACACAAAGGCGACGACGATCTTGGTTGACGACGAGGTATTTACCTTTATCGGAAGCGGTACGGTCTTAGGGGGTATTCCCATTCATATTGTCTACATGGTCGTCGTCATTGCGGTATCGGCCCTGATCTTAAACAGGACCAAATTAGGACGTAATATTTATGCGGTAGGGGATAACAAGCAGGCGGCTTCTTATTCAGGCATTCATGCAAAAAGAGTGACCATGACGGTGTTCGTCCTGATGGGATTTTTTGCGGCATGTGCCGGGATCATCAGCTCTGCCAGAACCTTTTCGGGACAGTTCAATGTAGGGGAAGGCGCTGAAATGGACGCTATCTCCGCAGTAGTTCTCGGGGGAACCAGTATGAGCGGCGGAATCGGCCATTTGAGCGGAACCATCATCGGCTGTATCGTGATCGGCGTTTTAAACAACGGTATGAACATTCTGGGAATTGACTCCTCATGGCAATATGTGGTAAAAGGAGTTGTAGTACTGCTTGCTGTATTTATTGATTACTTTAAGAAGATCAGAGAATAACAATCGGAGAGGATAGCATATGTCAGTTATTTTAGGTATCGACTTAGGGACTTCCAGCGTAAAGGCCATGTTATTAGACAGCTTTCATGGAGTATTAGGCGTAGAGTCCGGCAAATACGATGTCGGGATACCCAGGGAAGGCTATGCGGAACAGGAACCTTTAACGTGGTGGGAAGAAACCAAAAAAGTCATTTTAAAGTTAAAGGACAGTCATAAGGAAGCGTTTGAAGACATTAAAGCGGTTGGTTTTTCCGGACAAATGCACGGGATCGTTTTAACGGACGAAGGGGGCAGACCACTAAGGCCGGCAATACTCTGGTTAGATCAAAGGTCTAAAAGAGAGCTTTTAGCGATCCAGAAAAAGATAGACTTTGAAAAAATGGGAAACATATTTAAGACGAGGGTCTATACGGGCTTTGGGTTTCCGTCCTTAATGTGGGTCAAGGAGCATGAACCGGAAATCCTTTCAAAGACAAAGGCAGTCATGATGCCAAAGGATTTTATCCGCTACAAAATGACCGGAAAGATCGCGTCGGATGTGACGGATGCATCGTCTACCGCTATTTTTGATACGGCAAAGCGGACATGGGCTTATGAAGTCATCAGGGAGTTCGGGCTGCCGGAGGAGATCTTCCCGCCCTGCGGAGAGTCCATGGACATTGCGGGATATGTGACGAGGGAATGTGAAAAGGAATGCGGATTAAAGGAAGGGATCCCCGTCGTATACGGTGCGGGAGACCAGCAGGCCCAGAGTATCGGAAACGGTATCTATGAAGAAGGAAAGATCATCTGCAATATCGGGACCGGAGGCCAGATTTCCGCTTATGTGAAAGACCCGGTTTATGATAAAAAGCTCCGTACCCATACCTTCTGTCATCCCATAGATAAGGGATATACTATTTACGGCGCCACTCTTTGCAGCGGTATGTCTTTAAACTGGCTGAA
Source organism: Lachnospiraceae bacterium UBA3273 (assembly GCA_002362385.1). Taxonomy (GTDB): domain Bacteria; phylum Bacillota; class Clostridia; order Lachnospirales; family Lachnospiraceae; genus UBA2882. Next base: position 20,007 of record DEUB01000008.1, on the reverse strand, counting down.
AAACAAGATTTTGAAAATTGAGGATTTTGACAGTTTAAGCCGGATGGCGGGAGAAGTTCCGGCAGGCAGCGAAGGGCTCGTTTATCTGCCTTATCTTACGGGAGAGAGAACGCCCCACATGGACCCATGCGCAAAGGGGATGTTTGCGGGACTTGTATTGGGCCATGACAGGCGGCATATGGTCAGGGCCGTTATGGAAGGCGTTACCTTAAGCCTTAGGGATTCTTTAAGTATATTCCAGGAATTAGGCATTAAATGCGATACCATCATTGCCTCGGGCGGCGGGGCGAAAAGCCGTGAATGGCTTCAGATGCAGGCGGATATTTTTAAGAAGAAGGTAATCGTCTGCGAGGTCAGCGAGCAGGCCTGCCTTGGCGCATGTATTCTGGCAGGGGTCGGAATCGGTTTATTTGACGGCATGAAACAGGCGATTGAAAAATTTGTGGTATTCAGGGATGAGATCTATGAACCGGATCCTTCAAATGAGCGGGTTTATGACAGGCAGTACGAGAGATTTCAGAACCTTTACCGAAATAATAAAGAATGGATGGTGAACTGATATGGGAAAAGAAAAGATCATTCTGGATACTGATATCGGTACGGAGGTAGACGACGCCATTACCTTAGCCTACCTTTTGGCCAATCCCGATGCTGAAATCCTGGGCATTACCACGGTAACGGGAGAAGCGGTGGAACGGGCAAAGCTCGCCAGCGTGCTTTGCAAGATCGCGGGAAAGGATATTCCCATCTATCCCGGCTGCGAAAATCCCCTTTTTGTGCCCCAGATCGAACTTTATGCGCCCCAGAAGGCGGTTCTGCCAAGATGGGAGCATGATAAAGATTTCCCTAAGAACCGGGCGGTGGCATTTATGCAGGAAATGATCCATAAGCATCCGGGGGAGATAACCCTGATCTGTATTGCGCCCCTTACCAATGTAGGGCTTTTGTTTGCCATGGATCCGGAAATACCTTCCCTCTTAAAAAGGATCGTGCTCATGTGCGGATCCCCCACTTATACGAGGTATGATAATACGTCCGAGACCATGAGCGCCATGGAAAAGAGCGATGTGATCGTTTTGGGGAGTAAGGGGGTCATTGAAAATAACGCTCTGATAGACCCCCACGCAACGAGGATCGTTTATCAGGCAAAGGTAAAAGAGCATGTTACCTGTGGCTTAAACGTGACGAGCCGTCTGATCATGAAACCGGAGGAGGCGGAAAGGATATTCCATCATCCTCTCCTTGAGCCGGTTTTGGATATCGCAAGGGAATGGTTTAAGGACGAAGAGAGGGTGACCTTCCACGATCCCTTAACTGCCGTATCCTTATTCCATGAGGACGTTTGCAGGTTTGAAAGGGGCAGCCTTGCCATAGAGACGGACAGCAGGCTCTTATCGGGCTTTACCTATTGGAGGCCGGATAAAGAGGGAGAACATAAGGTTGCAATGGATGTGGATAAAGAGCTGTTTTTCAAGTACCTGTTCGAGGTGTTTGGACTTTGTTAAATAAAGAAGGGAGAATGAACATGAAGTACGGTATTTATTTTGCTTACTGGACAAAAGAATGGTTTGCCGATTATAAGAAGTATATGGATAAGGTATCCGCACTGGGCTTTGACGTGATGGAGATTTCCTGCGCGGCATTAAGGGAAGTCTACACTACAAAGGAACAGCTCATAGAGCTTAGGGAGTATGCCAAAGAAAAGAATCTGACCCTGACGGCGGGGTATGGTCCTACCAAGGCGGAGAACCTCTGTTCCGAGGACCCGGAGGCGGTAAAGCGCGCTATGGCATTTTTTAAGGATCTTCTGCCAAAGCTTGCTTTGATGGATATTAAAATATTGGGAGGCGGGCTTTATTCTTACTGGCCGGTGGATTTTACCCTGAACAATGATAAGGGAGGGGACAGGGCGAGAGCCGTCAAAAATTTAAAGGAGCTTTCCAAGACGGCGGAGGAATATGACGTTACCCTGGGCATGGAGGTTTTGAACCGCTATGAAGGCTATATTTTAAATACCTGCGACGAAGCCATCGACTTTGTTGACGAGATCGGAAGCAGCCATGTAAAGATCATGCTGGACACCTTCCATATGAATATTGAAGAGGACAATATTGCGGCGGCGATCCGTAAGGCGGGAAGCAGGCTGGGGCATCTTCATCTGGGAGAGCAGAACAGGATGGTTCCCGGAAAAGGCAGCCTGCCCTGGGGAGAGATCGGCCAGGCCTTAAGGGACATTCAATATGAAGGCGCTGCAGTTATGGAGCCCTTTGTCATGAAAGGCGGCACTATCGGTAAAGAGATCAAAGTATGGCGCGACCTGATAGACGATCTGAGCGAAGAAAGGCTGGATGAGGACGCTAAGGGAGCGTTGAATTTCGTAAGGCATGTATTTGGCATATAAGAAAAAAACAATAAAGACGGGGCGGCCTGTATGGGAACGCCCCGTCTTTTTAAGCTCTGAGTCCGAAGAACATATCGATGGTCTTCTTGATATCCGCGTCGGAAAGAGTTTTTAGCATATACCCTTCGGGCTTTAGCTGCATGACCTTTTTGACGCTTTCCATATCGCCTCTGCCCGTTAAGAATATGACCGGGATGTTGGCGGTATCCTTCTCGGACCGGATCATTTCCAAAGCCTGTCTTCCGTCAAAAACCGGCATTTCGTAATCCAACAGGATCAGGTCCGGCCTGTTTATCGTTATCTTTTTAATGGCGGATACGCTGGAATTTGCCTCGATCATCTCATAATCTTCGGATAACAGCTTTACGATCCTGGCCCGCATAAAATCCGAATCGTCCACTAACAGGATCTTTCTTTTGGGAATCTCTTCACGGCTCAGATATTCCTTAATGGAATCGATAGCGTTTTCGGCGTTGATGGAGGGCAGGATCTTGCCCCGCATGGAATCCCTGGTGGATGCGCAGAAGGCAAAATATCCTTTTCCCGTATCAAAAAGCAGGCTGCAGGAAGGATGTACGCGCTCAAAAGAACCGATAAGCTGTTCGTGGGTCATGAGAGCTTCCTTCTTCAACTCGAACAGATCAAGGGAGGGAAAACTTTCCCTGATACGCTCCATAAATTGTCTGGACATATAGCGGATGATGTTGACGGCCATATCGTCTACTTTGGGGTATTGCATATCCATGATCCTTCCGGCGATATGAAGGATAAGCTGTTCCTCAAAAACCAGCGTAATATCCCATTTTTCCTTTTGACTGCCCGTATAAGAAAAGTTACAGCATATCATTTTTCCAAAATTTTCCCCGGCATACTGCTCGCTGATCAATTTTGCGTCCCGCTGGAATATATCGCCGATCAACTGGACGATGACCTGTTCTAAGGCGTCTTTTTCTTTTTCATGCGGGATATTTGTCCATTTACTCGTGACCTTTCCGGTAATTGCCAGATCCTCTGTCTGGGTGTGCGCTACAACCCAGCCGATGCAGACTCCCAGGAAATGACGGATGGATTCTGTGGAAAAGTGCATTTCATTCATTTCCTTTTCAAGAGCGGGAAGCGTGCTCTTGCGGAAATTGTCATGAAGACGCTTATGTATTTCGTATTCGCTGTACTGAATGGAACGCATATATTCTTCTTCGTGCTCAAAGTGCTGGATGGTGTGATTTTTTAGATATTTAACACCTTCCCTGCACGCCCATTCGCTTTTGTCCTCTGACTCGCTGATGGTAAGCAGTTTGTTTATGGTTGAAAAGAGCTGCTTGTGCTCTTTGTCAATGAAGTCTACGCCGATCTTGTAATAATCACGCCAGGTTACTTGTTCCACGTTATCCCTCCCGTTGTAAGGCGGTAAGCCTTTTAAACATTTATTAAACTGATATTAAAGAAAAGTATAGCATATTTTTACTTTTTTTCCTATCTTTTTTGTAAAGAAACACACAGTTCCGACTAGACGGGGATATCGGGGAAAATAGAGGCGGAATTAAAAAAATCCGGTCCTTAGAACGCGGTTTTTTGTCAAAATTTTAAAAATTATGACAGGATTGTGTTACAATGGCATAAAAGTATGCAAAAATGATGCAAAGAAGTGTTTTAATAATAAGAAGAAAAAACAAACGTCAAAGGCCCTGCGGCATGGAGCGGGGATAAAATATGGCGGCATGGCGAGGGAAATGCTGATGAAAGGTACTGGTATGAAAATTCTGCCGTGGCTTCTTGTATGCCTTCTGGCTGCGGGCTGCGGACAGAAAGCGGAACAGCCTGTGGAGAATGTGCAGCAATATATTACTTTACGGGCGGGAGCCGCAGAAATTCTATATGATATGCAGACCGATACGGATACGGAAGGGGAAACAAAAATTAGAACAGATGAACAGGCCTTTAAGGAGCGGGAATTTAAGGCGCGGTTCGAGGCCATAGAGCGGACGGAGGATATAGGAGCAAACGGCTATGAGATCCTGGAGGAGCAGATCTTTCCCATTATGGCGGAGTCTTTTGGAAGGGGCGAATGCACTTTTATTCCGGCCATGGAAAAGGAATATAACCGTCTGGCGGTCTTTGTTGCAGATGCAGAAGGGAATGTTTTGTTTAAGACCAATCAGTTAGAGACGAACAACCGCATTCCGGGGCAGTTAAAGCAGGTAACCAGAAAGCTGTCCGCCGTGACTTTTTCCGATCTGAACAGGGATGGGAAGACGGATATCGTGCTGATCACAAAATGCGTCAACGACAGGGGAGAATATGCGGGAAAGCCTTATAAAGTGGGGGATGTGCTCTTTCAGGGGGAAGGGACCTTTTACCGGGACTGGAGAATATCCGATAAGATCAACCGTTTTGATATGAACAGGAGCGTTAACAGTATCATCGCCTTTGTAAGGGACGGACAGTCCACGGAGTTTCTTTATACGGCAACTACCCTGGATGAGCTTTTAAGGAACGGGTTTACCGTTATAGAGGAGCAGGATTACTCCAGAAGATTCGAAAAGCTGGGAAAGCTTCAGGTGGTGCCGGGAACCTACAATATTTCGGAATATGACGTTTTCATGATCTATCTGGTAGATGAAAAAGGCAATATCGTCTGGAGCTTCCAGCCCATGGGAAGCTACGATAACCTCTATACCCTGCGGGGGATAACGGGAAAGGACGTGGACGGAGACGGCATGAAGGATCTGGTGGTGCTTGCCAGATACACCTACGAGGGAGAAGACGGAGAACTGTTAATACAGACGGAATGCGCCATTTATTACCAGAGAACGGGCGGATTCGATGTTGATACGGAATTCGGCCGGAAATATAAGTGCAACGAGGAAGATACCATGGAAGGGCTGATTCCCAAAATAAGGGCTTACTGGGGATGGCAGGTAGAAGAGACGGAAGAGACGAACGAGGACGGGGAGGAAGAAAATTGATCAAGATACTGATTGTGGATGATGAAAAGCCTATTTGCGATCTGATAGATATGAATTTGTCGGCGGCGGGGTATTTTTGCAAAAGCGTACAGGACGGCATGGAGGCCATTGACCTGATCGAACGGGAGAAATTTGATCTGATTCTTTTGGACATCATGCTGCCGGGAGCCGACGGCTTTGACATTATGGAATATATCAGGCCTTTGCATATTCCCGTTATTTTTATTACGGCCAAAAGCGATGTCAAGGACAAGGTAAAGGGACTTAAATTAGGTGCGGAGGACTATCTGGCAAAGCCCTTTGACGTGGTGGAGCTGGTTGCCAGGGTAGAAGTGGTGCTGCGCCGTTTCAGGAAAACGGAAAACCTTCTTGTGGCGGGGGACATAGCCGTGGATATGGAGGCAAGGAAAGTAACGAAGGCGGGAAAGCCGGTGGTGCTTACCAACAAGGAATACGGCCTTTTGGTATTGTTTATGCAGAATAAAAACATTGCCCTTTTTAAAGAGATGCTTTATGAGAAAGTCTGGGGAGACGAATATATTGCAGACAGCCGCACTTTAGAGCTCCATGTGCAGAGACTCAGGCGGAAGATGGGGTGGGAAAGGAACCTGGTGGCTGTTTATAAGGTAGGCTACAGACTGGAAGTATAAGGAAGGAGACGACATGAAGTTCTCACATAAAATATTATTGTGCAGCATAACGATTCTGGCTGCGGCTTTTGGCTTTGGAGGCTTCTTTTTTGTAAATTACGTTTTTGAAAGCTCCATGGAGCGTGAGATCGGCCAGGCTATGGATGACAGCAGTATTTTACAGTTTGCCCTGGAAACTGCGGCGCTTAATATTCCATCCAAATATGATGTTCTCCATGATTCCACCATCGGGCAGATCGGTGCGAATCTGGAGGGCAGTCAGAACAGCAGCCTGCTTCGGATATCCGATGAGAAGCTGCAGACTTTATATGCGAGCGAAGGTTTTGTGGAAGGAAATGATTTCCTTTCCGGCATGGAGGAGCAGACAAGGGTCTACAGGGTCATAGAATCAGAGGGCCGCTATTATATCCAGACGGGGATCATTACAGACGCCCTGGACAGAAGCCTGTACTTAGAAACAATGAGAGACGTGACGGATGTGTTTTCGGAGCGCTCCCAGGGCTTTACGGTATACCGCCGCCTGACCTTTATGATGCTCATCTGCGGTTCGGTGGCCATGTACTTTATGTCCCACTGGCTCACAAAGCCCATACGGCTTTTGGCAAAGGCAGCAGGGCGGATGACGGAAGGAGATTATGCCTATCGTGCGGAGCAGATCAGCAGTGATGAAATGGGACAGCTTACCGGGGACTTTAACCGGATGGCGGAGGCCCTGGAGCAGACCATCCGCCAGCTGGAGAATGAAGTAAGGGCAAGGGAGGATTTTATTGCCGCCTTTTCCCACGAGTTAAAGACGCCTTTGACGGCCATCATCGGCTACGCGGATGTACTCCGTTCCAGAAAGCTGGATGAAGAGAAGCATTTTCTGTCCGCAAACTATATTTATACGGAGGGGAAACGCTTAGAAACCATGTCTTTGCGGCTTTTGGATATTATCGTTACCAAACGCAACGAACTGGAGGCCGGACGGGTGGATGTGGAGCAGCTGTTTTCCTTTATCAGGGATATGTACAGTGAAAAAGAAGAAGTGAAGCTTAAATTCCGGTATGAGCAGGGCTCTGTCTGGGCGGAACTTAATCTTATAAAAACAGTGCTCCTGAATCTGGTGGATAATGCATGCAAGGCATCGGATCCCGGAGGGACCATAGAAATTTCCGGTAAGAGACTGGAAGAAGGGTATCTTTTCAAAGTAAAGGATCACGGAACGGGGATTCCTGAAGAAGAATGCAAGAAGATCATGGAAGCATTTTACATGGTTGATAAATCCAGGGCCAGAAGCAAAAACGGCGCCGGACTGGGGCTTGCGCTGTGTACGGAAATATTAAAGCTCCACAATAGCGAGCTTATAGTGGAAAGTACGGTGGGAAAGGGAAGCTGCTTTGGTTTCCTCTTAAGGTACGAGGAGGTAAAGGATCATGAAGTGGAAACTTAATCGGGAAAAGGCGGCTGTAATCCTGGCGGTTTTGGTAGTGCTCTTTGCCCTTTGGGGGCCGGAAGCCGTTGCAGGCTATAAGGATAAGGGGCTTTTAAACCAGATCAGGGCGGAACAGGTAGAAAGCGGAAGCGAGGGCTATCGCTATACCATGAACAGCAACGAAAAAATATATTTGTTGTCCAAATGTCTGGATAACCGTTCGGTGCCAGAAAGCGAATTCAGCGCGCTGACCCGTGTGGAGAATGATGAAACCATAGAGTATGAAGGGCTGAAAGGTACTTATGCCTTCGTGTTGAACCATCAGGGCCCTTCCGACAAGGAAGTGACGGAGGAACAGATCTATGATGTCTGCAACAGGGAGTTGGAAAGACTTCATGAGCTGGGGATCATTCCGGAAAGCGTCAGGGAGGTATCGGCAGATTCCTATACGGCGGTGCTCTATTCCGCCATCGATGTGCTGGAGCCCAGAAATAACGTGGCGGTATGGAAGGTCAGCCTCTCCACCAATGTGCAGAATGCGGATAAGAAAAACCGTCTGATCGACGCTTACGTGGATGCGGGCACAGGTAAGATTTATGAGTTTTATGTGCGCACGGAAGGGACCTGGGCGGATATGCAGCCGGATTCCATTATGGCAAGCTTTAGCGAATATCTCGGATTGTACGGCCTTGAGAGGTCCGAAAGGTTGGATACCCTGACAGAGACAACCTCCAACATCGAAAAATATACGGTTCCGGGGATGGTTAACGGCAGCGGAAACGCCATAGAAGAAGCGGACGGCATGACGACGCTGACCCTGGGATTTTATGAGGGGATCAACGAGCTGTTTTTGAAGGTTGAAAAATGATGCAACTTTGATGCAAAAATTATGGAATTAGTATGCAAAAATTATGAAAATATGATGTTTTGCTCCTTTATACTCTGATTAGTGACACGGGGAAACGCCCCTTAGGTTTTGCAGTTACCCGTGTCACTAATCGGAGTAATGAGGAGTGAGACGGATGCAAAAGAGAAAGTTATATGTCGGATGCACTTTACCTGAAGGGAAGAAATACGGAAGAAGGTATGAATATACAAAAAAGAAGATATTAAGGATCGTAAGGGGCGTTATCGTATTTGCCACAACAGCGGTTTTGGGCTGCTCTACCATGGTGTATGCAGTATCAGATAATAAAATGGTGCCGGTATCGGGAAATTCGGTCTCAAAAAATGAAACAGAAACCTCCTGCATAGATCAGGGACCGGATACGGTATCGGGCAACATAAACAATGCGGGAAATAATGGGGGAGATATGGATCTGACGGACTACACCGACAGGCAGCCTCAAAACATTACCATTATTTTAGACCCTGGGCACGGAGGGGAGGACGAGGGATGCTCCAGGGCGGGAGTTTTGGAAAAGGATGTGAATCTGGCAATCGCCAGGGCGGCCGGTGCAAAGCTTTCGGAGCTGGGATATAAGGTGGAGTATACGAGAAACGGGGATGAAAGCCGTACTACGGAAGAGCGTGTGGAAATGGCCAATACCCTAAAAGGGGACCTGTATATCAGCATCCATCAGAATGCCTGCGAGACAAATGAGCCTTGCGGCATGGAGGTCTGGTACTGTGACGACCGCTATGAAGAGGAAAGCGAAAGGCTGGCAGGATTGTTCCGGAAGTATATCGTACAGACGACCGGCGTGAAAGGGCGTGAGTTGAGCGAAACCGACAGCCTTTATGTGATCCGTGAAAGCGATATGCCGTCCTGCCTTATAGAAACCGGATTTTTATCCAATTCGGCGGAAAGACGGAAACTTACGGATCCGGAATATCAGGACCTCATTGCGGAAGGAATCGCCGACGGCGTGAATTATTACTTCTTTCCCAAAACCATGTATTTAACCTTTGATGACGGACCGAGTGAGGAAAACACCAATGCGATTTTGGACGTTTTAAAAGAAAAGAACATCAAGGCAACCTTTTTTGTGGTAGGGGAAAATGTGGAAAAGCATCCCGAAATCGCAAGAAGGATCGTAGAGGAAGGGCATACTATCGGCATTCACTGCTACAGGCATGATTATGATGCGCTTTATGCAAGCCCCGAGGCCTATATGGAGGATTTTGAAAAAGCTTACAGGATCGTTTATGAAACCACGGGAGTGGAGGTAAAGCTGTTCCGTTTTCCCGGCGGCAGCCAGAATGATTATAATAAAAAGGTTTATAAAGAGATCATACGCCGTATGACGGAAGAGGGATTTATTTATTTCGACTGGAACGCAAGCTTAGAGGATGCGGTAACCCGCGGGGAGCCGGAGGTTTTGATCGAAAATGCCGCATCTTCTACATTAAAAAGAAAGAAAGTGGTCATGCTGGCCCATGATACGGTCCATGCCACGGCTGTATGCCTTGACGATCTGATCGACAGCTTTCCGGAGTACAGGATGGAAGCCCTGACGCCGGAGGTGGCGCCCATACAGTTTTAGCGTGGAGGCGGACCGATGAAAAGATTTGTACGGAAAATGCTCTTTTTGCGTGGACCGGGAATGAAGAGAATGCAGATATTGTGTTTAGACCAATATCTGCATTTCGTAATTCATGCCGGTCTGCGCCTTTTCGTCCTTTAACAGATCGGTTTCTATAACGGTACAGTTTTTTAAGGATTTTTGATCCAGACCTAAAAGTCCCGGCGCGTTCTCTATCTCATGGGCGGCGTCCTGGCGGCAGATGTAGGAACCGGAGGGAAGGGTGCGCAGGCCTTCGATATGTTTTCCCCAGTTTCCGGGAACGGTGCCGTTTTGTGTGGCTGCCAAAGGCGTTACGTGGATAAATACGGATTTTTCCGGTACGCCCTTATGATAGTCATAGATAAGTCCGGAAGGGTAGGAGGCGGCCAGCCCCAGCTTCTGAGCGTTAACAAAAAGGGACAAAAGCTTGGGATTATAATGGAAGGCGTCCGTATATTCGTCAAAGGGAACGGTCAGGACCGTCCGGGAAAGCAGAGTCTTTAAATGACATCCTTCGGGAATGGAAATATGCGGATGGTGTTCCAAGGTGCTGATGGTGTTCTGTAAAGTCTCTAAGGCTACGTACATGGAACGGATCTTCTGTTCCGCCATGGCCTTGGCGTTTCCGAGGAGCTTCTGTAAGTCCGGCTTTCCGTTTTTATCACAATAATCGGACATGCTTTTTAGGGGGATCCCCAGTTCTATGCAGAGGGAAATGGCGTCCAGAAGGTATAGCTGGCTTTCCTTATAATATCGGTAGCCGGTCGTGTGGTCAGTGAGCGCAGGCTTAAAAATGCCGATCTCATCATAGTAGCGGAGCGACTTGATGGAAACGTTTTTCAGTTTGGCCACTTTTCCGATAGAGAGGTATCCTTTCATTTTCGCATACTCCTGTTCTGTAGTAAGTAATGATATTATTATTGCATAAAATGTGTAAATATTCCAGCATAAGTGTCGACGGTGCGGAAATCAATTTTCAAGACAGCAGAGGGCCCCGGGGTATGGTATATATAGTGTCTTTGGCGGCCCGCTCCCGCTTCGCAAAAAACGCAGCAGATGCTAAGCTCATGAAAAACTTCGCTAAGCACTGGCGTTTTTTGAGAGCCGCCGCAGGAACTATATATACCATACCCCGGGGCCCTCTGCTGCCTTGAAAATTGATTTTTGCAGAAAATGGAATTTCGTGGTTGACAGACAAAAGGAATAATGTTATGCTAACTGTACTAGATAGTGCAATACAGTTAATACAGATAGTACAGACGACACATAAATAAAAATGAAAGGAGGAAGGGCATGGTTCAGATTGATTATAGGAGTGAGAAGCCGATCTACGAACAGATCATGGAGCAGATAAAGCTGTATATCATAAAAGGACAGCTTTCGCCCGGAGACAGTATACCGTCAGTCAGGAAGATGTCCCAGGCCCTTGGGGTAACGCCCTCCACGGTAGCAAAGGCTTATCAGGAGCTGGAGCGGCAGAAGATCATTGAGACCATCAGGGCAAAGGGCACATTCATTGCGCCGGACTGCGGCAGGGAGTTGGAGGAGGAACAGATCCACAGGCTTTCGCAAAGGATGAAAAGCGAGATATTGGAATTGAAAAGGAGCGGATATTCCGCAGAAAGGGTAATGGAACTGGTAAAGGAAATCTATGATTCCATATAAACAGGAGGAGAGAGTTTATGCTTAAGGTTTTAAACGCAGGCAAAGACTATAATAAGGTCATGGCTGTTGAGAATATGGATATAACGGTAAACAGGGGGGAAATACACGGCATTATCGGGTCCAACGGAGCGGGGAAAACAACTTTATTAAAGTGCCTTGCGGGGATTTACCGGACCGACAGGGGAAAAATTCTTTATGATGACCGGGAAATATACGATATGCCGGAGGTTAAACAAAAGGTGGCTTACGTTTCGGATAACCAGGAATTTATTTCCATTTATTCCATTGCGGGGATCATCAGGCTGTATGAGAATTTCTATGAGGACTTTTCGGTCATAAAATTTGATGAGCTTAATAAAAAATTTCAACTGAACAAGAAAAAGACCATCGGGAATCTTTCTAAAGGACAGAAAACAAAGCTGGCGTTTATGCTGGCTATTGCCCAGAGGGCGGAATATCTGATCATGGATGAGCCGGAAAGCGGACTGGACGCCGAGAGCCGGAAATATTTTAAGGATATTTTAATAGACGAGGTAGAAAAGCGGGAACTGGGCGTAGTCATTTCCAGCCATAACCTCTCGGGGATCGAACAGATCTGTGACAGCTTAACGATCATGGAAAAAGGTAAAATGATATGGCAGGGAACGCTGGATGAACTGATGGAAAGCGTGCAGAAGTGGCAGGCGGTGTGGAAGGACGGAAAAACGCCTGAAAGCATTACGGATCCCCGGATATCCGTCTGCGGACAGATCGGCAGGCTGACAGAATTTTACACCATGGGGAACAGAGATGAAAACCTGAAGCGTTTGTCGGAATGCGGGGCAGAGGAACTGGAAGGGAAACAGATCACACTGGAAGAAATATACTGCCTGATAAAAAAGGAAAAAACAAAGTAGGGAGGGGAGCCATATGGAGGAATGTAAAAGACTGTTCAAAAGAGATAAAATTTTTTTGTTGTGTTTATCAGGAGCGGTGGTTTTTATCCTTTTGGCCGGCTTTATTAACGGTTGGAGACTGGTCCGTCAGCTGCTGGAAATGAAGGCTTCCTTTATGGAAATCCATGGAGAGGCTTTTGTGGAAGAATTTTTTTCGGATGACGGGATGATATTTTCGGAAATATTAGAGTATGCCTGTATATCCATGATGAAATGGATCTTTGCGGTGGTGCTTTTAGCGCAGATCTTAAAGTGGGGCGTATTGGAAGGAAGGAGGGGACGGGAATTTGCAAACCAGCTTCCCCTGAAATCCGCCGGCTATGTTACGTACGACTATATTCTGGGCATATTGTTTTTGTGGATACCCATAGCGGTAGAGTTTGTTGCGGTAATGCTCTTATCAAAGGGGTATGGCCTTACCTTTATGGGAAAGGATGTAAACGAAAACTGTGTGGAGATTATAAAAGAATTGATCCTTGTTTCGTTTCTGTATTCCCTGCTGGTCCTTTCAAAGAAAATTACCAGATATATACCCGGAATCTTTTTGACCGTACCGGTTGTCTTTGGCATAGGGGTCATACTGGGATGGGATATATCCGTATTCTGGGATTTAGGGCGGTATAGCCCGGGAGAGCGGAGCGGCTATCTGCTTTTGGCCGCATCGGTGCCGGTGCTTGTGGCGCTGTCCTATTGGTGCGATAAAAAAAGAGATATTGCCGGGAACGGGCTGTTCTATTTTAAACCGGTGCACTTTTTGATGATGGCGGCAATATTTGCGGAGCTTTTCTACATCTTTTTAAACAGTGAGATCATACAACGGGGCATGGCCGCCAATGTTGTGGGCGTTCTGATTGCAGGGACTGTAACTGCAGGCGTGCATTATCTGACATGGGGCGAAAGGAGCAGATGACCGCCCTGTGCCAAAAGGAGGGAATGATAAGAATGAAAGAGTGCGGGAAATTGTTTAAAAGGGACAGAATCTACTTATTATGTACGGCTGTTGTTGTGATCCTTGCATTTTTATACGTGATGACGGGATGCTGTAGATCCATTGAAGTTGCTATGATGCGGTGGGAAGAATTTGATATATCGCAGTATAGTGGAAGTGTGGATTTGCTGTTGCGTCTGTGGGGAGATACGGATCCGGGAAACATATACAGCAACGGAATGAGAGCGGTCTTTTTTATAGTAGCGGCGGCCCAGATTACAAGATGGCATATAATGGAGGGAAAGCACGGAAAGGAATTTCAGCAACTTCTGCCTGTAAAAGGGAAAAACTGTGTTACCTATGACTTTATCTGCGGAATCCTTCTTGTGTGGATCCCGGTTATTGTCAGTTGGCCGCTTATGGACGGCTGGATAAAAGTGTTTGATAATTCTGATTATGCTGTGTGGATGTTTGGCAAGGCATACAGCCTGTTTATGGTAAACACTTTTTTATATGTTCTGCTGGTTTTTGCAAAAAGAATAACAAACCACATTCCGGGTGCGGTATTTTCCGCTTTCATCATCTGGTTTGGGCTTTGCTGTATACAGGCGTATACGAGAAAAATCGTTTTCTTCGGGGAAGGCCTGCCGCCCGGAAGCCCCGGGGCCATAGTCCTTATGGCAATGACCGTTATCTGTATCATCCTGACATATCTGTGCGATAAAAGAAGAGATATTTCGGGAAGCGGCCTATTTTCATTTAAAACGGCCCATTATCTGATACTGGGCATTATGCTTGCAGAGCTGGCGACTGTTTTTATCGGTATCTTTAGCGGCACGGCTATGGGAAAAGCGGCAGGAGCCGTCATCGGGGTCCTGCTTTCGGGAGCGGTTGCCTTTGGCGTACATTATGTAGCAAAGCCGGGGAGGGCATAAGATTTTATAATTTTATCATTTTTTATTTTATCTGTTTTATGATAGAATGTAGTAAGCCTGTAGCCTTGCATGGATAGGTGCGGCAAAGTCTTGGGCAGAAGAGGAAATATCATGAAAAAAGAACAGATAAAAAATAAAGCGGTAAAGATCAAGAGAACCGGTTTAAATGCTTTGGTAAATTTAATATTCAGCAGGATCATGATGGTCGTTATCCTGATGCTTCTGCAGATAGCCCTGTTGCTCTGGGTTTTTACCATCATGGGCGAATATTCCCAGTGGGTACTCTATTCTTTAAACATTTTGGCTGCGGTCTTAGTGGTGGTCATTATCAACAGCAATGACAACCCTGCCTTTAAACTGGCGTGGATGGTGCCCTTGTGTGTGGTTCCGGTGTTTGGCGCCGTTTTGTATCTGTTGGTGCGGATCAATCCTGCAAGCGTGGGCATCAAAAAAGGACTTCACAAAAATATCGATAAGACAAAGGAATACCTGACGCCCAATGAGGATGTGGTGCAGAGAATGTGGAAGGAAAACGTGCCGATTACCGATCTCGCCTACTATATACAGAATGTAAACGGATTTCCTTCCTATGATAAAACAAAGGTAACCTATTTTCCGGACGGCGAAGCAAAGCTTGCCGATCTGATTCCGGAGCTGAAGAAAGCGGAGAAGTTTATTTTTCTGGAATACTTTATCATCAATCCGGGACGCGTATGGGAGGAAATTTTAGCGGTCTTGGAGGAAAAGGCGGCAGAAGGCGTGGAAGTCCGTCTCATGTATGACGGATTTAATTCAATTTTAAAGCTGCCCCGCAAATACCCTGAAAAACTCAGGGAAAAGGGGATAAAGGTCAAGGTCTTCGCCCCCGTGATCCCCTTCTTTTCATCGCACCAAAACTACAGGGATCATCGAAAAATACTAATAATTGACGGAAAACTTGCATATAACGGCGGCATCAACCTTGCCGATGAATATATGAATTATATCGAGCGGTTCGGATACTGGAAGGATACGGCAGTCAAGCTTTCCGGCGATGCGGTCAAGAGCTTTACGGCTATGTTTTTACAGATGTGGAATATCTCGGATACAAAAGAAGAGGATTACGGGAAATACCTGAATGCGGACTGCGGCGCCGATAAGTCCGGGAAAAACGGGTTTGTGATCCCTTATAATGACGATCCCTGTAACGGGGAAGATGTGGCGGAAGAGGTCTATATCGATATTTTGAACAAGGCAAGGAGCTATGTTTATATTATGACGCCTTATCTGATCCCTGAAAACGAGATCATTACCGCGTTGAAATTTGCGGCCCAGAGAGGGATCGACGTGCGGATCATCATGCCTCACATACCGGATAAGAAGGTGGCTTTTTCTGTTGCCCATACTTATTATCCGAAGCTTTTGGAGGCGGGGGTAAAAATTTATGAATTTACTCCGGGCTTTGTCCATGCAAAGATGTTCTTGTCTGATGATATCAAGGCTGTGGTGGGGACGATCAATCTGGATTTCAGAAGTCTTTATGAGCATTATGAATGTGCTACTTTTATTTATGATAATCCGGTCATCGGGGATATTAAGGAGGATTTCAGAAGGACCTTTGAGAAATGCGAGAGGTTTACGGAGGGGGATTATAAGAAGCTGCCTCTTTTACACAGGATGTGCGGGAGGATCTGCAGGTTGTTTGCACCGCTTATGTGATTGGAAGGTGGGGCAGGCATCCGTTCTGTTACGGGCAGGCAGGGGCAGCGCAAAAAAAGTCTGTTGTTTTTATTCATGCACACCGGAAAACGGGATTTTTCTAACAGCCCGCGGCGGAGTTCCCGGCAAGGGCTGCGGCCGCCGTCAATGCGGCATCCATGCCGCGTGACGGCTAAATTGCCATCCGTGGCAATTTGCCTTGGGGTTGGGCGGTCTGTAAGAAAAATCGCGCTTTCCGGTGTAGAGGAATAAAAACAACAGACTTTTTTGCGCTGCCCCTGCCTGCCCGTAACAGAACGGATGCTGCCCTGTCGTAGGGATGGGGTGTTGGCATGGGATGTTTGTCAATTGGGGGTGTGGGCTGTTTTTCCTGCGGGAGTTCTGGCTAAGGAAGGTCGGGGCGTTTTTTAATCGGGGTTACGGGAATGTTTCTCCTTTGAAAATATTGGGTAAGGAAGTCAAAGATTTTTTTTGCATCGGATGGACAAAGACCTAACTTCCAGTATTTTCCATTTTCGTAATAGATATATAAAAGTGCGCCATAATCGTGGGAATCGGGACCAGGATATGTGTTATCATAAAGGTAGCAGCCGTTGACCTGATGGGAATAGAGGGTAATGGTTTTTCTTTTATACTGCGAGATCAATCTGATGCTTTCGCCGGAGAAGTTAATGTATTCTTTGGCTTGCAGGAGAACATCAAGCATTATAATGGAAAACGGAATTAAAATAATGAACCCTACAACAAGAAGTGTCAGAAGATCGGTTCCGGAAGCAATTCCATATATGATATAGAGGATCAAGAAAATAAGTAAGAGGATAAAATACATTTTGAGAGAAGCTTTTTTGTTATTAGTCACTGTTATGTGGTCTTCATCGCGGATATTAATATTTAATGTCGGTTCCATGGATTTTCCTCCTGTTTGTTGATATGGTAATCGGGATGTTTTATCCTTTGTGAATAGAAAAAGTAAGAGGCGGTATGTTTTACCGCCTCTTATAAGTGCTTTTTAGCCCATGGTCACTACTACGTCGTAGGTTTCTTTGCCTTTTACGTAAGGGATGATGCAGCCGTCTACGGGTGCGCCGTCTACAGTCATGCTCTTAATACCTTTTTCTACGTTGTCAGGATTTACGACCTTGATGTTGTAGGTGCCTTCACGGAACTTACGGGTAATTTCAAAGTCTCCGAAGCCCTTGGGTACACAGGGATTAATGGAAAGTCCTGTGTGGGTGGGATATACGCCTAAAATGTACTGGGAGATGTTTACAAAGGTCCATGCCGCAGTACCGGTCAGCCAGGAGTTCTTTGCTTCGCCGTGGAATTTGGCGTCGCGTCCCGCAACCATCTGTGCGTATACGTAAGGTTCTGTCCTGTGGATCTCGCTGAACTCTTCTACATAAGCGGGGCAGGTCTTCTGATAGATTTCAAAAGCTCTGTCGCCCCGGCCGATGACTGTTTCTGCAATGGAGACCCAGGGGTTGTTGTGGCAGAAGATACCTGCATTTTCTTTGTATCCCGGGGGATAGGAGGTAACTTCGCCAAGCTCTAAATGGTATTTGGTGTAGGCAGGCTGTAAGATCATGATGCCGTACTGGGTATCCAGTTTTTCTTTTACGGAATCGAGAGCCTTCTTTGCTTCGCCTGTTTCTACGCCTACGCCTGCAAGTACGCAGAAGCCCTGGGGTTCGATAAAGATCTGGCCTTCTTCGCATTCCTTGGAGCCGACTTTATGGCTGTATGCGTCGTAAGCGCGGACAAACCATTCGCCGTCCCAGCCGTCCGTTAAGAGGGCTTTTCTCATTTTTTCGACTTCTGCACGGGCGTAATCGGCTTCTGCCTTATCGCCTTTTAAGTCGCAGATCTCAGCGTATTCCAGACCGTATTTTACAAACATGCCGCCGATGAATACGGACTCTGCAACGGGGCCTTCGGAAGGTCCGAATGTCTGGAAGGACTCGCCGGGATGCTCTGAGAAGCAGTTTAAATTCAGACAGTCGTTCCAGTCTGCACGTCCGATCAAAGGCAGATCGTGAGGTCCCTTGTGGTTTACTATGTAATCAAAGGAACGTTTCAGGTGGTTTAATAAAGGAGTGGACTTGCTTTCGTCATTATCGAAAGGAACCATCTCGTCCAAAATGGACATATCGCCGCTTTCACGGATGTATGCGCTTGTTCCTGCGATCAGCCACAGCGGGTCGTCATTGAAGCCGGAGCCGATATCCGCATTGCCCTTCTTGGTAAGGGGCTGGTACTGATGGTAAGCGCTGCCGTCCTCAAACTGTGTGGAAGCGATATCGATGATACGGCCTCTTGCACGCTCGGGAATCAGATGTACGAATCCAAGTAAATCCTGACAGGAATCGCGGAAGCCCATACCTCGTCCGATACCGGATTCATAATAGGAAGCGGAACGGGACATGTTGAAGGTTACCATACACTGGTACTGGTTCCAGATGTTGACCATGCGGTCTACCTTATCGTTTTTGGATTTTACGGTGTATTTGGAAAGTAAGCCGTTCCAGTATGCCTGAAGCTCTGTAAAAGCCTTGTCCACATCTGCATCTGTCTGGTATTTTGCAAGCAGTGCGTTTGCGGGAGCTTTGTTGATGACGCCGGGAGATTCCCATTTTTCCTCTTCGGGATTCTCGCAGTAGCCGAGTACAAACACAAAGGATTTGCTCTCGCCGGGAGCTAAGGAAATATTGATCTGGTGGGAAGCGATGGGAGACCAGCCGCTTGCCATGGAATCCGTAGCCTGTCCCTTTTCAACAACTTCAGGGTTGTCCGCGCCGCGGTATGCGCCGAGGAAGGCGTCGCGACTTGTGTCAAAGCCGTCTACTTTGGTATTTACGGAATAAACGGCATAGTGATTGCGGCGTTCTCTGTATTCTGTCTTGTGATAGATCGTGGAGCCGATCACTTCAACCTCGCCTGTGCTTAAGTTCCTCTGGAAGTTACGGGAATCATCGTCCGCATTCCACAGACACCACTCCACATAGGAGAATAATTTTAAATCTTTTGCAGCGCTGCCGTTGTTGGTAACGGTCAGGCGGCTTACTTCGCAGGAATCGTTCATGGGAACGAAGGTAAGCACGCTTGCCTCCACATCGTTCTTGGAACCGGTAAATCTGGAATAGCCGATACCGTGGCGGCATTCATATTTATCAAGCTCTGTCTGGGTGGGCTTCCAGCCGGGATTCCACACGGTATCGCCGTCTTTAATATAGAAATATTTGCCGTTGATGTCTCCCGGTACGTCATTATAACGGTAACGGGTAATTCTTAATAGCTTTGCATCCTTATAAAAGGTGTAACCGCCGCATGTGTTGGAAATCAAGGTAAAAAAGTCGTTGCAACCTAAATAATTGATCCAGGGAAGCGGGGTCTTGGGAGTTGTAATGACGTATTCTTTATTCGCGTCATCAAAGTAACCAAATTTCATAATCATCCAAATTCCTTTCAATTATAGTATTGTTGGGACTGCCCGATAGGACAGCCCATATGAAAATTATACAGAAAGGGGTATATAAAATCAAGAGAAAACCACCGTGGGGAAAGGCTTTTTTTTATGCAATTTATATATGGGATAGCGTGCATGGGCACGTAAAAAGTATGCATATATCGGAAGGGAAGTGCATAAAACAATTATGAATAAATTATGAATGAAATGTGTACAAAACAACAAAATATGGATTGCCAAAACTGTGAAATAGTACCAAAAAAAGATAAAGTGTACAAAAAATACAATAAAACGCTTGCAATTTTGGATAAAATGTAATAAAGTTAATTTCGTCGAAGGGATTTTTGTGAATTTTTTGTTTCCATAAAAAGTCCTGCGTACATTGACAAGAGAGGCATTTAGTTATCCTCAAGATAACATCATATAAATGCAAACTATTAACACT
>DEUB01000006.1:6023-6156 GCA_002362385.1 Lachnospiraceae bacterium UBA3273 | reverse complement strand
AACGCTTTATGTCTGGAAAAATCATCACATTCTGCGTCCTGCCGGGTTCCGGCAGGAGGTCTGAATGAAGATCACCTATGAATTTGTAACAGGGGAAATCTCCGAGGTTGAGGTGGACGAGCGCCTCGGAGGG
>DEUB01000006.1:0-5727 GCA_002362385.1 Lachnospiraceae bacterium UBA3273 | reverse complement strand
AGGGATGCTGCTGGATTTAGACCGACAGCAGTACAACAACGAACAGAAGGAGACCCGCCGCCATGTTTCCCTTAACGGCATGGATTACGAAGGGGAGCTGTTTGCCTCGGCGGAGGATACGGAAAAGACGGTGGAATACCGGGACGAAATGACGCGGCTGTATTCCGCTATGGAGGCTTTATCCCCATCCCAAAGGGAGCTGGTGAAGAAAGTCTATTTTGAAGAACGGAAGATTACGGATATTGCCCGTGAAGAAAGGGTGTCCGAAGCCGCTATCCGCAACCGTCTAAAGAAAATATATCCCCGATTAAAAAAATTTTTTATTTAGGGGGTTCGGTTTTGCCTTTCCCGTGACCTAATAGTGAGGGCAGTGAAAACAAGCGCCCTCAGAAAGAGGTGAACGGAAATGAAACACAGATTGAAGATCAGCTATACTGACTATTATCATGCTTGGAAGCCACTGTGTTCATACTTGGGAGCCACTAAGTCCTACTGTATTATCACGCTTGAGAGCCACAACTATATATAGTGGCTGCACTAATATATATTGATATGGCATACCAGCCTCTTTTAAACTGTATTTCATGAAGGATTCTATCCATCAAATACATTTTAAGGAGGTTTTCTTTATGTTCAAGAAAACAAAAGTGAGGCAGATCATAGAACTGCTTCAAAAAAATCTAAGTGACCGGGAAATTTCCGGTGTTCTTGGCGTCTCCCGGAATTCTGTTGCACGGATCAGGCAGGCTTCCGATGAGCACCGCAAGGAATGGGATGAACTTCTCATGATGTCTGATGATGAATTATATCATTTCTTTTATCCTGATAAGTTCAAACCCAAAAGCAGCTATGCGCCGGTTGACTATGCGTATGTCCATAGTGAGCTCAGTAAGGTTGGGGTTACCGGAGTACTTCTTTGGGAGGAATACTGTGAAAAATGTAAGAATGAAGGTAAAAAAGCCTGTTCCTATCCTACATTTGCCAGAGGCTACAAAAGCTATACTGTCAGTAGGAATTATACCAGCCATGTGGAGCATAAACCAGGCGTTACACTTGAGGTTGACTGGTCAGGTCCGACAATGAATTATATCGATCCGGATAAGAATACGGAATGTACGGCATACCTGTTTGTTGCGACATTTCCTTACAGCCAGTATACATATGTTGAAGCTGCTGCATCCATGAACCAGTCAGATTGGCTGTGCTGTAATATACATATGCTTGAATTTTTTGAAGGCTCTCCTGTGAAGATCATATGCGACAATCTGAAAACCGGAGTTATTACTCATCCGAAGCATGGGGAGATCGTTTTAAATGATGCATACTTATCTTTTGCTGAGCATTATCAGGTCGCAATCATGCCGGCAGAAGTCAAAAAACCCAAGCAGAAAGCAAGCGTAGAAGGTTCTGTAGGCAAGATAGCAAGAAAGATCATTGGTATGTTAAGAAATGAAACATTCCGTTCCCTGGAAGCGTTAAACCGTGGTATAAGAGAGGTTCTTAATAAGCTGAACTCCAAAGAATTCCAAAAGAGAAATGGAAGCAGAAAGATTATTTTTGAAACCGAAGAAAAGCCGATGCTGAGAGCTCTGCCCCTGATGCCTTTTGAGATATGTGAATGGTCCTATAATCATAAGGTTGGTCCAAACTCACATATATGGTTTGATAAAGGGCAGTATTCTGTTCCTAGTGATTATCTGAACAGATATGTTGATGTAAGGTATAACAACTTAATGGTTTATATCTATTCATCACATAAACTTATTGCAGAACATAAGCGTCTTCCGGCAGGTATAAAAAATGGTAAACGAACAGAAGCATCCCACCTTCCTTATCCGTTATACGTTCCTGAAACCGTGGAATCAACCACTGTAAAAGCAGAAAAAATAGGCTCCAACACAAAAACTGTGGTATGCAGAATATACGATAATGCAAAGATAAAGGAACAGGCTCTTATGGATGTCAGGACAGTCCTTGATATAGCAGGCATATATGGAGAGGAAATGCTGGAAGAAGCCTGCCGAATGGCTTTAAAGGATTTTTATACGGTCACATACAACACATTGATACCATACATAAAGGAAATGTCAAAGAGTAGAAAGAATGAAGCACAGCCCGGGGATATAAAAAAGCATGGACATGGCGTTGTGCGAGGTGCGGATTATTACAGAAAGGATGGTGCAAAGTAATGAATATGGAACTTAAGAAACAATTAACAGTATTGGAACTGGGCGATCTGGTATCGGTTATAGAAAATCAGGAAAAAAATGTATCGCTTGTAGACCTGGACTACAATGACAGGCTGGAGCATCTGCTTGCGGAGCTTATAACAGAAAGACAGAACCGTCTGGTCGCAAGACTCACAAAAAATGCAGAACTGAAGTATCCGAATGCAAGTCTTGAGACACTCGACTGTGAAGCAAGGGGAATAAGCAGGGATGTGATTGTTAATCTGGCTTCCATGGGCTTTGTAAGTGCTGCCACTAATCTGATCATTACAGGAGCGACAGGTGCTGGAAAAACGTACCTGTCATGTGTGCTTGGGGTAGAAGCATGTAAACAGACCCTGCGTACCTGTTATATCAGAATGCCTGATATGCTGGGCCATTTTCAAAACCACAAGGACAATCTCCGGGAGCAGGTCAGGTATCGAAAAAGGCTTGGGAATTACAAAGTTCTGATTATTGACGAATGGTTAAATTATAAAATAAATGAGAGAGAATCAAAATTTATATATGAACTCATAGAACAAAGATGCGGCAACAGTCCGACAATCTTTGTGGGACAATACGATGTAGAAGACTGGCATGAGAGACTGGGAGGCGGAACACAGGCAGATTCCATAATGGACAGAATCATCCATAACTCTTATACCATACCTACGACAGATAATAATCTGAGAAAACTGTATGATTCCAAGAGGGCAAAAGCTGTAATTGATTCATTAGGATAATTTCATGTATTTATAATAACAGCGGCATGGCTATGAAGATAGTCATGCCATTTGTGATAAGACTATATGTAGTATTTTATGGTGGCTCTCAAGCATGATAATTACAGCGAAAATGCAGTGGCTCCCAAGTGTGAACACAGTGGATTCCAAGCGTGATAATAATCAAGCAGGAAGCAGACGAGAGACATTATAAGGACAGCATGACCAAAAAGGCAGTTTCGATTGCTGCTTATGAGGCGGTGGGCATTTTGAAGTAAGGAAGATCATGCCCGGACTTACCATAAGGGGGCATGGACGGCTCCGAATGACAGAGGGGCCGCAGGTAAGATTTTTTGAAGGAGGAAAGATGTCAATGAATGTAAACGGAATAAACAATGGAGCTTACATGCCCGTTCAAAAAAGGGAAAGTCCTAAAACGGGAAACGCAGCACCCGGTTTCCAGAATAGCTTTAACGGAGTCCATACCTTGGTAATGGGCGGCCTGTGTTCAAGAGGATTGGCCGATGGCGGCTGTGTCACGGTTTATAAAGCAGAAGGGTATAGTGCGGAAAATCCGATCATGCGGGTTGTTACCAGGGCGGCAGACGGGCAGGAGTATGAGCAGTTGGTTGACCCGGCAAAGGTAGACCCGGCAAGTGCCACAAGAACGGAAATAGACGCGCTGGCGGCATACTTGGTGGATGAAAAGAAACTGGACAGCATGTCTGCATTAAGGGTAGGGGCTGGGGCGGAAAAGGGGACGGAGAGTTTTTCCACCGCTTTTGCTGAAAAGAAGAATTACTATGCCGTTGCAGAAGAAATGATGAAGATGCAGTATGAATGCCATAATTTTGCGGGCTATGCATCATATCAGAAAATTCTAAGCGCGTTTGATGCGTTTATGGATAAAGGCTGAAATCAGGCAGCACATTAGATATACAGATATAATCTTTACACCTGTTAAGAAAGTGCATGGGCGGCCCTGAATGACAGAGGAGCCGCTGATAAAATAAAATCATAAGGAGGACGAAATCATGGCAATTTCAGGAATTGGAAGCAACTACAGCAATATGTATGGGAGTACATACACGGCACAGAAAAATGAGGCAGTAAAGAAAACAGAAACGAAGGAAAATGCACCTGCACAGGCGAAGAACACATCAACTGATAATGTATCCGATTATTATTCCTACCTGCAGAAGAATTATGACTGTGTAAAGAATGGCAGCGTGGCGATTTCAGGTTCTTATCTGAAAGAGTGTGCAAGGAACCCGGAAAAGGCAAAAGAGCTGGAAGAAAACCTGTCTTTCTTCAAAGAAGGATATGAAAGCGGACTTAAAAGCGCTCAGGCCAATGCAAGGGCTATCGGGGCAAGGGTGGTAAATTATTCGGAAAGTTGGAGCATTGATAGCACGGGGGACATAACTATGATGGCATCCACTACGGTAACTTCCGACAGCGGGGTAAAAGGCTGGAAGGAACTGGCAGAGGAACGGGAGGAAAAGTTAAAGGAGAAGAAGGAGCAGGAAGAAGAACTGCTGGAAAAGATTCAGATTTCGGCGCAGTCGGTGTCTGTCATATCGGATGCGTACCATAAGCCTGTTGACATCAAGGCATAAATGACAGAAAGGGAGAAAGCCAATGGACATAAATAATTTGCAGAAACCCCCGTCGCATTCGTATCGGGTGGATGCTGACAGGATAAAACATCGCTTGCAGCAGGCAGATTAAGGCATTGCCGTGGATCAGCGGCAGGGCGACAGCGTGGATATTTCCGGGAAGGCCGCAGGGCTTTGAGGGAAAAAATGTCTGCGGCAAAAAGGATGGAGCATTCCGGGGATATCGGAAAGCTCTCGTCCATAAATTCAGGGGCATATGGCATGATGAATGATTTTGAAAAGGTCATGTCGGAACTTGGGGGAGGCTCCGTGTCGGATGAATTCGTGACAAAGGATTATTCGCAGGCGTGAAGGAGCAAGCCTACCATGCGTTCATGGATGCGGTCAGTGAGAAGAACAGCGGGCTGCTGAAGCAGGAAAATGGCCATATGTATGGAGATATGCCGAAAGTATGATTGCATATACCCAATAATGTATAACTTAATATGTCAGGCATTCCTGATGCTCCTGCAGATAGAGGAATGTGATGAGCTGTTAAATGATAAAAGATGAATGGAGGCAAAAGAAATATTGATGAAAAAAGCAAGATTTTTGTTAGCACTGATATGTATTCTGTCATTAACAGGGTGTGGAATGGTGGCCAGTGCAGAGGAAGAAATGTTACAGCCGAATATGGAAGAAAATGTTGTGTCAGTAAACTTTGATGATGTGGCAACGCAAAGCGAACCGACTGAACAATACTGTGATCATTTGGCACAGACTACAGAAAATATGTTTGCAGATGAAGATGGGATTGAATCAGCGGATGCAATGGTATCCTACGATGAAGGAACAGAGCAGTATTCAATCGAATTAACAATAGAAACGAATGGTAAGGTAGACAGTGAGAAAATTGAAGATTATAAAACCTATCTGGGTAAAACATATGCGGATGTGATTTTGATTATTGATGGAGAGGTTATGTAAGGAAAAGGGCAGGGCAGGCATCCTTGGCTTTTCGGCAGATTGGGGAATTGTAATTCAACTTTTTGGAGGTCATGTGTTATGAGAAAACAAGTGCTGGTAATTTTAGTCCTAAGTCTTATATTGACAGTCACTGCTTGCGGAATGTCCAGAGGTGGCGGGGAATCAGAGGTTGGCGGAAACGAAAAAGCCACATTCCAAGCGACTATATTA
>DEUB01000032.1 GCA_002362385.1 Lachnospiraceae bacterium UBA3273 | reverse complement strand
TCATACCCGTAGTGTCGAGGGTTCAAATCCCCCTCTCGCTATTTCAAAAGTCTTGAGTGTTCAAGGCTTTTATTTTTTTGTGTTGCATTTTTTTCATTCATGGTATGCCGAAAGGAAGCGGCCGGACAGATATTTGTATTGCGGGATGTTGTACCGGATGTTATGATTGACATAGTAAAGACGGCTAAATGATATAAGGGAATGATTGATTTTGGATTTGTGCCGGTATGCGAAGAAGGGAGTAAAGTGTGCAGACAGAAGAGATTGTAATACTGGTTGGTGTTGTCGGGACAGGGGCTTTGATCATGGTCCTGCTTATGTGGTTTGCGAGTACATATAACCAAAGGATCCTGCAGGGATTTAAAGAGTCGGTAAAAACAAACGGGACGATCGTAGATATTTGGATAGAACGGAATGATCCTTCTTATACGGAGGAGGGATATAGTCCGACCTATGAGCCCTATGTCATAACATATTCTTATCATGACGGAAGAAACATGCATGAAAAAAGCTTTAAGACCGGTAACCGAAAGCAGGTACACAAATTAAAGGTAAACGACATGCTGGTAGTGTATTATGACAGGCAGGAGCCGGATAACGCCGTGGCTGCCATACAGCTGGAGCAGGAAAAATCAATGTGGTGGAAGATATTACTTGGTTTTGCCGTGGTAATACTTCCGGCGGTTATAATTGTACTCTGTACGATGTAGCGTGCAAAAAACATTATTTTCAGGCGGCCCTCAAACGGAAACCGCCTGTTCCTATGTCGGAGGAAATGTGGTAAAATAAGAAACGGAAAGTCTTTTACGGTCTAGGTGCGTTTTCTTATAAACAGACCTGACAGCAAAAGCAAAAACAAAAGAACTGCTAAAAATTTGGGATGGGAGAGGGACTATGAAATTAACATTTATAGGAGCGGCCCATGAGGTAACGGGCAGCTGCCATTGCTTACAGGTCTGCGGCAAGACGATTCTGGTGGATTACGGAATGGAACAGGGGGTAAACGTCTTTGAAAATGCGGAGCTTCCTGTGGAACCGGCATTTGTTGATTATGTACTGTTGACGCATGCCCATGTGGATCATTCCGGTATGCTCCCCAAGCTGTATGCAAGGGGATTCAGGGGTCAGATCTTCATGACCGATGCCACGGCGGATCTGTGCAGCATCATGCTTCGTGACTGTGCACATATCCAGATGCAGGAAGCGGAGTGGAAGAACAGAAAGGCAAAAAGAAGTGCGGAGGTACAGGCGGTGGAGCCTGTATATACCATGGAGGATGCCGACGGCACCATTAAGCAGATCGTTCCCTGCCACTATAATACGATCATCGATCTGTGTGACGGCATAAAAATCCGTTTTACGGATATCGGGCATCTTTTAGGTTCATCCAGTATTGAGGTATGGATGAATGAAAACGGTGTAGAAAAGAAAATTGTTTTCTCCGGAGATATCGGAAATATAAACCAGCCGCTTATCAAGGATCCCCAGAAGACGCCGGATGCGGATTATGTGGTGGTGGAATCTACCTATGGCGATCGGTTACATACAAAAGAAAGACCCGATTATGTGGCGGACCTGACTGCTATTTTGCAGGAGACTTTTGATAAAGGCGGAAATGTGGTCATTCCTTCTTTTGCTGTGGGAAGGACCCAGGAACTGCTTTATTTCCTGCGACAGATCAAAAACGACCGTCTGGTAAAGGGACATGAGGATTTCCCTGTGTATGTGGACAGTCCGCTGGCAGTGGAGGCAACGGGGATATTCCAGAAAAATGTTTACAACTGCTTTGATGAGGAAGCTATGGAGCTTGTGAGAAAAGGCGTTAATATTATCGGATTCCCGGGGCTTCATTTATCCATTACAAGCGATGAGTCCAAGGCTATTAATTTTGACGAGGAACCCAAGGTCATTATTTCCGCATCGGGTATGTGCGAGGCGGGACGTATCAGGCATCACTTAAAACACAACCTGTGGAGGCCGGAATGCACGATCCTGTTTGTGGGATATCAGGCAGCAGGGACACTGGGACGGCATATAGTGGAAGGCGCGACCAATGTAAAGCTTTTCGGAGAGCCCATTGAGATCCGGGCATCCATAAGGAAACTTATCGGCCTGTCGGGACATGCGGATAAAAACGGGCTTTTGGACTGGCTTTCCGGATTTGAGAAAAAACCGGAAAGGGTATTTGTCGTACACGGAGAGGAATCGGTTTGCGAGGCATTTAAAGATTGCCTCAATGACGAATACGGGTTCCATGCTTATGCTCCTTACAGCGGTACCAGATTTAATCTGGCAAGCAATGAGGTGGAATATGCAGCGGCTCCCGTGCGCGTGGAAAAGAAGAAGGTCAAAGGCGTTTCCGACGTATTCAAAAGGCTGCTTGCCGCCGGTCAGAGGCTGCTTGTGGTCATTCAGCATAATGAGGGCGGAACCAATAAGGATCTGGCAAGGTTTGCCGACCAGATCAATTCCTTATGTGATAAATGGGACAGATAAATCTTTTGTAATATGAAATCGATACAAGACGGAATATATAGGGAAAGGAATTTAAATATCATATGAGCTATGCGGATACAGTGTTTATCAATATGTGCAGGGACATTCTGGAAAACGGCACCAGCACTGAGGGAGAGAAGGTAAGGCCTCACTGGGAGGACGGGACGCCGGCCTATACCATCAAGAAGTTCGGCGTTATAAACCGCTATGATCTATCCAGGGAATTTCCACTTTTGACGCTCCGTCCCACCGCTTTGAAAAGCGCTACGGATGAAATGCTCTGGATCTGGCAGCAAAAGTCCAATAACATCCACGATCTGCACAGCCATATCTGGGATGAATGGGCGGATGAGGACGGCTCCATCGGCAAAGCCTATGGGTATCAGCTGGGCGTTAAGCATCAGTATAAAGAGGGAATGATGGATCAGGTTGACCGGGTCATCTATGACCTGAAAAACAATCCTTTCAGCAGAAGGATCATGACCAATATTTATGTACATCAGGATCTGCATGAAATGAACCTGTATCCCTGCGCCTACAGCATGACCTTCAATGTGACACAGGGAAAGGGCGAGGATAAGCTGACCTTAAACGGGATACTGAACCAGCGGTCCCAGGACGTATTGACGGCAAATAACTGGAATGTGGCCCAATATGCCGTGCTTATGTATATGCTTTCACAGGTGTGTGATATGAAGGTGGGAGAACTGATACATGTTATAGCGGACGCCCATATTTATGACCGTCATATCCCCATTGTCAAAGAACTGATCGAGAGAGAGCCGTTTCCTGCGCCAAAGTTCTGGCTGAATCCGGAGATTCATGATTTCTATAAGTTTACAAGGGATGACGTAAAGGCTGTGGATTATACGGCCGGGGCCCAGATAAAAAATATTCCTGTGGCAATATAAAAGGGATATGTAAAGAGAAGGAGATTTGAACATGAACTTAATTGTATCGGTGGACAAAAACTGGGCTATCGGATATCAAAATAAACTGCTTGTGCGGATCCCGGGCGATATGAAAAATTTCAGGAGGCTGACAACGGACAATGTGATCGTTATGGGGAGAAAGACCTTAGAGAGCTTTCCCCAGGGGCAGCCTCTTTCTAACAGGGTAAATATCGTCTTAACAAAAAATAAGGATTATCAGGTCAAAGGAGCAGTGGTGGTCCATTCCCTGGAAGAATTAATGGAAGAACTGAAGCGCTATGAGGACAAGCAGGTATATGTGGTAGGAGGGGAAAGCATTTACCGCCAGCTTCTGCCCTATTGCAAAAGGGCTGTTATTACCAAAATCGACGGGGCTTATGAAGCGGATACCTATTTTCCAAACCTGGATAAGGATGAGGAATGGCAGATGACGGAAGAGTCTGAAGAGCAGACGTATTTTGATATTTGTTATACTTATAGGACCTATGAGAAGAAGGTATAACTACAGGTAATGGCTGTCATGTCAGATATACCAAAATCTTGACATTTCGCCATAAAAGAATGATAATAAAAAAAATCACATGATAAAATGCATGGAAAGCCTTAAAGGGGTAAAAGAAAGGAAGAAAGAACATGGAAAAGAAAGACATTGACTGGTCAAATCTGGGATTCGGATACATCCAGACAGACAAACGATTCGTATCTAATTTTAAGGATGGAGCATGGGATGAAGGTACATTGACTTCTGATGCTAATGTGGTGATCAGTGAATGTGCCGGTGTTTTGCAATATGCCCAGACCTGTTTTGAAGGATTAAAGGCTTATACCACTGAGGACGGGAAGATCGTATGCTTCCGTCCCGACCTGAATGCTTCGCGCATGAAGGACAGCTGTGAGAGACTGGAGATGCCCGTGTTCCCGGAGGACAGATTTGTACAGGCCGTTGTAGATGTTGTAAAGGCAAATAAAGCATATGTTCCTCCTTACGGTTCAGGAGCTACCCTATATATCCGCCCTTATATGTTCGGAAGTAATCCGGTCATCGGCGTAAAACCGGCTGACGAATATCAGTTCCGTATTTTTACCACTCCGGTTGGTCCGTACTTTAAAGGCGGCGCAAAGCCCATTACCATCAGGGTCTGCGATTATGACAGGGCTGCGCCTCACGGAACGGGACATATCAAGGCGGGATTAAATTATGCAATGAGCCTGTATGCAATCGTAGACGCCCACAAGCAGGGCTTTGATGAAAATATGTATTTAGATGCCGCTACCCGTACAAAGGTAGAGGAAACCGGCGGTGCAAACTTCATTTTTGTGACGAAGGACGGAAAGGTCGTAACGCCCAAATCAGGCAGCATTCTGCCTTCCATTACACGCCGTTCTTTGATGTATGTGGCAGAGCATATTCTGGGATTGGAAGTTGAGCAGAGAGAAGTACATTTTGACGAAGTGAAGGATATGGCAGAGTGCGGATTGTGTGGAACTGCCGCAGTCATTTCTCCCGTAGGAAAGATCAACGACCATGGCAAAGAGATCTGTTTCCCCAGCGGAATGGAGGAGATGGGACCTGTTACGAAGAAGCTGTATGATACCTTGACGGGAATCCAGATGGGACGTATGGAAGCGCCTGAAGGCTGGATCAAAGTGATCGAATAAGGGGATAGTCTATTTGTCCTGAAAATATAAAGGGAAAGAAAAGCCGGCTGTGCTGACTTTTCTTTCCCTTTTTGTATGACAGGGCTTACCACTTGGCTTTTATGTTTTTACCACTTGGTCAAAGTCCATTTACTTTTTCTGCCATGGCTGATATGATTGCCCCATGGAGGGAAGAAAGTGAAGATCAGAATTGAGATTGATGAAAACCTGACGGAACAGGAAGTGATCATAAGGGCTCCGGCATGGAATGAAGAGATCCATACCCTGAAGGAACGGATTTCGGGAGAATGCAGCATACCGTCCATGTTAAGCGTAAGGCAGAAGGAAAGGGAGTTTTTTATCCCTTTTTCGGATATCCTGTTTTTCGAGACGGAGAATAAAGTTATTTTTGCCCATACTTGCGATAAAATGCTGAAGACGGATTATAAGCTCTATGAGCTTGAGGAAATTATAATGTACCCATAGATGTGG